>NZ_SRID01000021.1 GCF_004684805.1 Streptomyces palmae | reverse complement strand
GGCCCTACCCGCACCCGACTACACCACCAACAGCACCCACCAAACCCCCCGCACCCCCCGCGAGGAAATCCTCGCCGGCCTCTTCGCCGAAGTACTGGACCTGCCAAGCGTCGGAGTGCACGACAGCTTCTTCGACCTCGGCGGCCACTCACTACTGGCGACACGTCTCACCAGCCGCATTCGCACCACCTTGAACGCCGAACTGACCGTGCGCGACCTGTTGGACAGCCCCTCCGTCGCCGCTCTCGCCGAGCTGATGGAGTCCGGTGGGGCCCGCAACCCCTTCGACGTGCTGCTGCCGTTGCGGCCCTCGGGCGACCGGCCGCCGCTGTTCTGCATTCACCCGGGTGTGGGCTTCGGCTGGTCCTACGCAGGTCTGCTGACCTCGATCGGCAAGGACCGGCCGCTCTACGCCATCCAGGCCCGCAGCCTCAGTGAGCCTGGGCTGTGTCCGCCGAGTGTGGAGGACATGGCGCGGGACTACATCGAGCAGATCCGCACCGTCCAGCCCACCGGCCCGTACCACATCCTCGGCTGGTCCTTCGGGGGGCTGGTGGCCTTCGCGATGGGTGTCGAACTGCAGCGGCAGGGTGAGGAGATCGGTTTCCTCTCCATTCTCGACACCTATCCGGGCAAGGAGTACGAGATCGGTGACGACCGGGTGCCGGAGCACATGGCGCTGGCCATGCTGCTGGAGGACTTCGGCTGCGAGGTGGACCCGGACGATCTGCCGACGCTGAGTCGCGACCAGTTCGCCCAGATCATGCACGAGCAGGTCGACTCGCTGAACTTCCTCGAAATCGGCCAGATCCACAATCTGATCGACACCTGGACGAACAACATCGAGCTGGTGCGCAGGTTCTCACCCGGCCGGTTCGACGGGGACGCGCTGCTGTTCACCGCGGCGATGGGCCGTACCGAGAACTCGCCGAGCAGGGACAGCTGGGACCCGTATGTGAGCGGCTCGGTGAAGAAGATCGACATCGCGTGCACCCACGGCGGCATGATGCAGCCTGATCACGCCAAGGAAATCGGCCGCCTCATCTCGGCGCAGCTCGACAAGAACGCCTGAGAAACCCCTGTCCTCGAATCCGCTGACGTCACCGGATTTCGCCGGACCTCATGAGTCTCCAGAGAGGAACAGAACCCATGGCCAACCCTTTTGAGGACGAGAACGCGGAGTACCTGGTGCTCCGGAACGACGAAGGCCAGTACTCGCTGTGGCCCGTGTTCGCCGAGGTGCCCAGCGGCTGGAGCGTCGCGAAGGAGAGGGACAGCCGCGCCGCGTGCGTGGAGTACATCAACGCGTCGTGGACGGACATGCGCCCGCGGTCGCTGGCCGTCGCGTCACAGGCCCGCACGGCCTCATCCTGACAACACCCAGAGGAGTCAATCCGGTGTCCGAACAGCAGACCAACGCGGATTCCGCAAAGGAATCGGCACCCCTCGCACCGCCCGGGGCGGCCGAGGATCTCTCGCCGCGACGGTGGTTGGTCCTCGCCGTGCTGTGCCTGGTGGTCACGGTGGTCGAGGTGGACGCGACCGTGGTCAATGTCGCGCTGCCGTCCATGGCCGTCGAACTGTCGGCGAGCAGCAGTGATCTCGCCTGGGTGAACGACTCGTACATCCTCACCTTCGCGGCCCTGATGCTCATCGGCGGCCGACTCGGCGATCAGTTCGGGCACAAGCGTCTGCTGATGGGCAGCCTCGGGCTCTTCGGCATCGCGTCGCTGCTGTGCACCCTGGCGTCCAACACCGAGCAGCTCGTCGCGTGGCGCGCGCTGCTCGGCATCGGCGGCGCGGGCATTCTGCCCGCCTCGCTCGCGCTGGTCACGGTCTCCTTTCCCAAGTCCGAGCGGCCCAAGGCGATCGGCATCCTCAGCGCCATGACGGTGCTCGGCCTTCCGCTCGGGCCGGTGCTCGGCGGCTGGCTGCTCAACCACTTCTGGTGGGGTTCGGTCTTCCTGATCAACCTGCCGATGGTGGCGTTCGCGCTGATCGCCACGCAGCTGCTCATCAAGGCCGAGGCTCCCGAACAGGGCGCCGGCGGACTCGATCTGCTGGGCGTGGCGCTGTCCACGCTGGGCACGGGCGCGCTGCTGTACGCCGTGATCGAGGGGCCCCACAAGGGGTGGGGCTCCCCGATCACGCTCGGCGCCGGGATTCTCGGCGTGGCGCTGCTTGCCGCGTTCGCGGCCTCCCAGCGCCAGGCGAAGGCACCCGTGCTCGACCTGCGGCTGATGCGGATGCGGGTGTTCGTCGTCGGGTCCCTGGCGACGGCGCTGAGCTTCTTCGTCTTCTCCGGCATCATGTTCGTGCTGACCCAGTACCTCCAGGGGGTGCTCGGCTACCGGCCGCTCAACGCGGGGCTCGGCCTGGTGCCGCTGGCGGTGCTGTTCACGCTCTCCAGCGTGGTGGCCGCGCCACTCGCCGCGCGCATCGGCAGCCGCGCCGTCATCGCGATCGGCCTCATGCTGGTGGGCGTCGGCATGCTCATCCTGCTCGGCGCGGACGAGTCGTCCTCGTACGGGATCGTCGCGGTGAGTCTCAGCTTCACCGGGTTCGGCGCCGGGCTCAACGTGGGCCAGGCGATCGCCGCGAGCCTGAGCGAGATCCCCGCCCAGCTGGCGGGCGTGGCCAGTGGCGCGAGCCACTGGGTGCGGCAGAGCGCCGGTGCGCTGGGCATCGCGATCCTGGGCAGCGTGCTGGCCTCCGTCTACTCCGACAAGGTGCGTTCGAGTCTGGGCGGACTGCCGGACAAGACCGTGGACCAGACGGCCGACTCGATCGGGGCGGTCGAACAGGTGGCGTCCTCGCTCGGAACCGAGCAGGCGGGCAAGGTGGTGGGCGCCGCCCACACGGCGTTCGTCGACGGCATGCACACCGCGATGATCACCGGCGCGGTGCTCAGCTTCCTCAGCGCCGCGGTCGTCTTCACCCTGCTGCCCAAGGGCAACCTGGCCAAGGGCGAGCGGGAGGACGCGGAGCCGGAGGCGGCCTCGGACGAGAGCCCCGAGGCACGCGAGAGTGTGGCATCGGGCACGAGCTGACACCCCCCGTCAGGATGGCGCCGCACGGGAGTTCCCGTGCGGCGCCTCCGCGGTGGGCGGGCCGCGTCACTTCAGTGCCTACGCCCCGGGTGACGGTCTGGGACCGTGCGGTTGCCCGTCCCGTCCCAGATCTCGGCCTTGATGCCGGCGTACCCGTTTGCGCACGTCGGCACGGTGGCGTCCAACGTTCAAGTGTCCTGACCGCCCCAAGGCTCGTCCAGCCGGGGGCGGCCGCGTCCAGAAGCCTTCCGCTCACCGCTCAGCGGAGTTGGCGGCTCAGACGACGCCCACCACAGGGCGGTCAACGAACAGCACAGTTCGATCGACGACGGATTTCAGTCAAGTTGACACCGGACACCTGACGGGTTCCCGTCAAAGCTGCCACGCTTCCACCCAGTCGCCGCAGAGCACCCCTGCAAGCACACCCGCACCCGCACGATGCGGCGATCACGTCGGACATCGCCCGACCCACTCGCACCTCCAGCTCTACCGGGCGGCAACACCCCGTCTGCCCGGCTGTCTCCGGCCGTCCACACCCGGCCGCCGCAGAAGGAGTTCCGTGTGACCGCATTCCCCCGAAGAACCGTCGCCGCGAGCGCGTTGTTGGCCGGCGCCGCGATGATCGCGGCCGCGCTGCCGTCCAGCGTCGCCACCGCCGGCACGGTGAGCCAGGCCCCGGCCAAGGCCGAGGCCCGCGCCGGCGCTCTGCCGGTGCAGTTGTCGCCTTCCCAGCGTGGCGAGTTGCTGGCCGCGGCCGACGCGTCCCGGGCGGCGACCGCCAGGTCACTGCACCTGCGGTCGCAGGAGGCCCTGATCGTGAGGTCCGTCCTGAAGGACGCGGACGGCAGCCTGCACACCCGCTACGAGCGGACCTTCGCCGGACTGCCGGTCCTGGGCGGCGACCTGGTCGTCCACACCGCCGCGAACGGCGCCGCCAAGGGCGTCACCAAGGCCACCGACGCGACCATCACCGTCGCCTCCACCACCGCCGCCAAGAGCGCCGGCTCCGCGAAGACCTTCGCGCTGGGCCGCGCCAAGGCAAAGGGCGTCGCGAAGGCCAAGGCCGGCACCGCCCGCAAGGTCGTCTGGGCCGCGTCCGGCACCCCGACCCTGGCCTGGGAGACGGTGGTCGGCGGCACCCAGGCCGACGGCACCCCCTCCGAACTGCACGTCATCACCGACGCCAAGTCCGGCAAGAAGCTGTTCGAGTACCAGGGCGTCGAGACCGGCGTCGGCAACAGCGAGTACTCCGGCCAGGTCACCATCGGCACCACACCGGCCGACGGCGGCTACTCGATGACCGACGGCACCCGCGGCGGCCACAAGACCTACGGCCTCAACCACGGCAGCTCCGGCACCGGCACGCTGTTCACCGACCCGGACGACACCTGGGGCGACGGCACCACCGGCAACCCGCAGACCGCCGCCGTGGACGCCGCCTACGGCGCCCAGCTCACCTGGGACTACTACAAGGACGTCCACGACCGCAACGGCATCAAGGACGACGGCGTCGGCGCCTACTCACGCGTCCACTACGGCAACGCCTACTCCAACGCGTTCTGGTCCGACTCCTGCTTCTGCATGACCTACGGCGACGGCGCCGGCAACACCAAGCCGCTCACCGCCATCGACGTCGGCGCCCACGAGATGACCCACGGCGTCACCTCCAACACCGCGGGCCTGATCTACAGCGGCGAGTCCGGCGGCCTCAACGAGGCCACCTCCGACATCATGGCCGCCGCCGTGGAGTTCTGGGCCGGCAACCCCTCCGACCCCGGTGACTACCTCGTCGGCGAGAAGATCGACATCCGCGGCAACGGCACCCCGCTGCGCTACATGGACAAGCCCTCCAAGGACGGAAAGTCCAAGGACGCCTGGTACTCCGGTATCGGCTCCATCGACGTCCACTACTCCTCCGGCCCGGCCAACCACTGGTTCTACCTGGCCTCCGAAGGCAGCGGCGCCAAGACCGTCAACGGCGTGGACTACGACTCCCCGACCTCCGACGACCTGCCGGTCACCGCGATCGGCCGGGACGCCGCCGCCAAGATCTGGTACAGGGCCCTCAGCACCTACATGACCTCCTCCACCGACTACGCCGGTGCCCGCACCGCCACCCTCCAGGCCGCCGCCGACCTGTACGGGCTGGGCAGCGACACCTACATCAACACCGCCAACGCCTGGGCCGCCATCAACGTCGGCCCGCGCGTCGTCGGCGGCATCATGCTGACCAACCCCGGCCCCCAGACCAGCGGGCTCAACGCCGCCGCCGGCCTCCAGATCCAGGCCACCGGCTTCAACCCCGGCGTCCTCACCTACTTCGCCACCGGCCTCCCCGACGGCCTGACCATCAACCGCACCACCGGCCTCATCACCGGCACCCCCACCACGGTGGGCACCAGCGACGTCACCGTCACCGTCAGAGGCTCCATGCACGGCATCACCACGGCGACCTTCAGCTGGTACGTCGCCAAGGGCGTCTTCGAGAACACCACCGACGTGCCGATCCCGGACGCGGGCCCCGCGGTCTTCTCGGACGTCGACGTCACCGGGATCTCGGGCCAGGCACCGAGCGACCTCAGGGTGGACGTGGACATCAAGCACACCTACCGCGGTGACCTGGCCATCAACCTGGTCGCCCCCGACGGCACGCTGTACCCGCTGAAGGACAACCTGCCCCCCTCGACCGCCAATGTGCACGCCACCTACAGGGTGGACGCCTCCAGCCAGGTCGCCGACGGCACCTGGAGGCTCCAGGTCCAGGACCGGTACCGCATCGACACGGGCTACATCGACAGTTGGAGGCTCGTCTTCTGAGACGGCGCTTGCCGGGGGCGTGAGGACTCGTCGTCCCTGCATGGCGGACGTGGTCGAGCGGCTGGTGCCGGACGGGATGCGGGTGTCGTCCCGGCGGGTGGTCCCGTCGACCGAGGAAGCCTCCGCAGGGCGGGGGCCGACGGCGGGCAGGTGACCAACGAGACCTTGGCAGCGATCTTCTCCGTAGCCACCTCGGGCTGTACCTGACGGCGACTTCCGCCCGCGTCGGGCCGGACCCGGCCCACGGTCCACCGGCGCTTCACCCGGTGGAGCCGGGACCGGGTCCGGGCCAGGCCCCACCGGGTCGTCCTCGACGAACGCCGAGCGGCCCGTCCGGGCGGAGCGGGGACAGTTCCTCGATGCCGTCGCGCAGCGCGGCGAGTTCCTTGGTGCGGCCTTCCACCACCGCGCCGAGCGCGGCGTGCGGGGGCGGGCGACGAGCCGTGCGCCGTCGGGTTCGACCAGGCCGAGGCCGGTCAGCTCGCCGACCGCCGCGCTCCCTCAGGGCATCCCTCACCGGATACAGTGCGCGGGACGGCAGCCTGGCCAGGGAGGGGAAGCGTGACCGCCACCGGCAACATCCGACCCGCCGACGACGAAGCGCGAGCGCCGCGGCAGAGCCGACCGCACCGCCTGATGCGGTTCATCCCCCTGATCGCCCCCGTCCTGCTGTGGGCCGTGCCCTGCTGGGTGCTCCTGCTCAGCGGCCAGCACTGGCCGCGGCCCGTCACACTGGTCGGCACCGCCCTGTTCGCCCTCGGCCTCATAGCCATGCCGATCGCGATGCTGCGCGGCCACGGCCGGCGCCAGCAGGACCGGGCGGCGATCGTCGGTGACACCCTGCTGGGCACCAGTTGGACCCTGTTCACCTGGTCCGTGCTGATCGGCGTCCCGTTGCGGCTCGCCCTGACCGCGGCCGGCGTCGGCGAGAGCCAGGACCGGGCCCGCATCGCCACGTGGGCGGTCCTCGGTGTCACCGCCGCACTGCTCGGCTGGGGGTACACCGAGGCCCGCCGGGTGCCACGGGTGCGCCGACTCGACGTACGACTCCCCCGACTGGGCGCCGGCTTGGACGGCTTCCGCGTCGTCCTCATCACCGACACCCACTACGGCCCGCTCGATCGCGCTCGCTGGTCGGCACGGGTGTGCGAGACGGTGAACACCCTGGAAGCCGACCTGGTCTGCCACACCGGCGACATCGCGGACGGCACGGCCGAACGCCGCCGCGCCCAGGCCGTCCCCCTCGGTACCGTGCGGGCCGCCCGGGCCCGTGTGTACGTCACCGGCAACCACGAGTACTACAGCGAGGCCCAGGGCTGGGTCGACCTGATGGACGAGTTGGGCTGGGAGCCGCTGCGCAACCGCCATCTGCTGCTCGAACGCGGGGGCGACACCCTCGTGGTCGCCGGCGTGGATGACGTCACCGCCGAGTCCTCCGGTCTGGCAGGCCACCGCGCCCACCTCGCCGGAGCCCTGGACGGCGCCGACCCCGAGCTGCCCGTCCTGCTCCTGGCCCACCAGCCCAAGTTCGTCGACCGGGCGGCGGCCCACGGCGTCGACCTCCAACTCTCCGGCCACACCCACGGCGGCCAGATCTGGCCCTTCCACCACCTGGTCCGCATCGACCAGCCCGCCCTCGCCGGCCTCAGCCACCACGGCACCCGCACCCTCCTCTACACCAGCCGCGGCACCGGCTTCTGGGGCCCGCCGTTCCGTATCTTCGCCCCCAGCGAGATCACCCTGCTCGTGCTCCGCTCCCCGCACCTGCCCGCCTCGTAGCACCACGCCACTGCCGTCGCCGGCGGCTCGGGAGCGGGGGAGGGCGTCGGCGCCCTCCCCGGCGCGGGGCCGGACGGCAAGGCGGCGCGCGCCCGTTCGGCGGCGCACTGCTGTCAGTGGTACATGGCAGCATTTCGGCGCATGGCAGACAGCACGGCATTCGACTGGCGGCCCTTCCTGCTCAGATGGAGCGAGGAGTGGGCGGATTCCCTCTCGGACGGCAGCACGCGGGGCGAGGACGACGAGGCCGCCCGGCAGGCGCGCTGGCTGGGATTCCCGGCCGCCTCCGAGGAGCGGATCGCGGCCATGGAGCAGCGCCTGGGCCTGCGGATGCCCCCGTCCTACCGGGAGTTCCTCAAGGTCAGCGACGGATGGCGGCACGCCGGCGGGTTCGTACGGCGGCTGGCGGGAGCCGAGGAGGTCAGCTGGCACGACGACAGGTCGGAACTCGCGGCCGTCTTCGAGAGGTTCCTGAAGGAGGACGCGGGGCCCCGGGAGCGCCGGGAGGCGGGCCTGTGGCGGCGCGGCTTGCAGCTCGACGCTGAGTCCCAGGCCACTCATGTCCTCATGGATCCCGAGGACGTGGACGAGGACGGTGAGTGGGCCGTGTACACCTGGACGAGCTGGCGGACCACCCCCTTCGAACGGCATGCGAACTTCACCGCGTTCATGGAGGCGATGCACCGGGAGTTCCACGGCCTGCGTGCGCGCCGGGACGACGGGGAACCGGAGTTCGTCAACGGCACCACGCGGCGGCTGGACGCCTGGATGGAGGAGGCCCGGCTGGAAGCGCTGAGCGGCGACTGGGAGCGGGCCGAGAAGACGCTGGACGAGGCGAGCGGGTACGGCAGGCCGCGGGCCACCGGGCTGGGTGACCAGATACGCCGCCTGCTCGGCAGGACCTCCTCGGTCTTCTTCGAGGGCGTGGTGACGGATCCGCGGTACGCGCCCGATCTGCTGCCACCGCTGGTCGCCGAGCACGCGGCGCACTCCTACCGGGACGATTCCACGCTGTCGTACCGTCTGCGGGGCGCCGACAGCGAGCTGGTGTCAGGGGCTTACGCGATGCTGGACCAGGTGCGGAGTGGCACCTACCGGTACGCGCCGACCGGACCGTTCGGGGAGGCGGTCGAGCGGGCGCGGGAGCTGGCACGGTGGGGGGACACCGACGGGGCGTGGCGGACCCTGGTGGACGCCCTGCCCCTGTGGGAGCCGCTGGGACCGGACCACCTGGCGCCGCTGGGCTGGGTGGCCGACCCCCTGCTCGGGCCGCTGTTCACCCCTGAGCGGGGCCGCGAGCTGCTGTCCACACCCCGCGGCGGGCGGATGGGTGAGGCACCGCCGCCGGCGGCCGGGCTCGACCCGGGCGGCCTGGCGTGGCTCTCGGAGCCGGACCCGAGCAACAACCGCGCCTCCTACCGGTTCGTCCTGGTGGAGGGGGTGGAGCCGGAGGAGTTGGCCGACCGTCTCGCGGACGGGGACGGCGCCGTGCTGGACGAACCCATGACCTTCTGGGAGGCCCACCACAGGGCGCTGCGGAACCGGCGGGAGTTCTCGTCCTACGAGGACCGGGCGCGCATGGCGCTCGGCCGGGCCGGCGCCGGCTGGAGTTTCGCCTACGACGGCGATCCCGCCTCGTTCGACCCGCGGCGGTTCGTCTCCCCGGCCGCGGCCGTCAGCGCGGGGACCCGCGCGGTGGTGGTGTGGAGCGGTGTGCGGGAGTGGCGCGGGGAGCCGTTCTTCCACCTTTCGGTGGCCCGGGACGGGGCCGAGGAGTACGCCTTCACCTACGCCGACGGAGGGGTCCGGCGCAGCGGGGAGATACCGCGGGCGCTGGACCCCAGCCGGTTCTTCGGTGATCTGGAGGACGCCGCCGAGGTGGAACGGCCGCTGCTGGAGGCGGTGGCCGGGGAGTTCGATGCCCATCTGCCGCGCCACGCCCTCGAGATCGGGCGGCTGCACACGTTCACCACCCGCTCGTGGACCCGGCCGCCGGCGCACGGTGAGGCGTACGCGGTGATCCGGATGAGCTGAGCGGCTACCCGCCCAGCGGTCGGCCCGCGGGGTTCCCCGCCCACACCTCGGGGGTCCGGCCCGACCAGGGGCTTGCCTGTTCGAGTTGCCCGGCGAGGCGGAAGAGAAGGTCTTCGCGCCCGTAACCGGCCGCGAACTGCATACCGATCGGGAGCCCCGTCTCGGCGTCGGCCGTCAGCGGTACGGACATGGCGGGGGTGCCCGCCACGTTGAACGCCATGGTGAAGGGCGAGCGGTCGTTGAGGCGGTCGATCCAGCCCAGGCCGTCCAGCGCCGCCGCGCCCTCGGCGAAGGTGCCCAGGGGCACCGGAGGCTCGGGCAGGGTCGGGGTGAGCAGGATGTCGTGACCCTCGAAGTACCGTGCCAGGCTTCGGGCCACCCGGTTGCGGACCGCCAGGGCGGTGACGAACTGGGCGGCACCGACCCGCTGCCCGTAGTGGTAGCCGGCGAGCGTCACCGGTTCGAGGGTCGAGGAGTCGATGGGCCGGCCGGCGGCGGCCGCCAGCCCGTCGATCCAGGCCGCGAGGTTCGCTGTCGACAGACGGGCGTTGGCCAGCACGAACTCCGGCCAGTCGACCCCGAGGTCGACCTCGGCCTCGGCCACCTGGTGACCGAGGGATTCGAGCAGCCGCACGGTGCGGGAGAGCGCCTCGGTCACCGGCGCGGTGGTGCGGCGTCCGCCCCACGCTTGGGCGAGGACCCCGATCCGCAGACTGCCCGGGTGCCGAGTGACCTCCTGCGCGTAGGGCCGGGACGGCGGCTGCGCGAAGTAGGGGTCACCGGGCTCCGGGCCCTGGATGAGGTCCAGCAGTGCCGCGCTGTCGCGCACCGTGCGGCTGACGCAGCCGTGCACGGTCAGGCCGTTAAAGATCTCGTCGGCGTCGGGGCCCATGGAGACCCGGCCGCGGGTGGGCTTCAGGCCGAACAGTCCGTTGCAGGCGGCGGGGATGCGCAGCGAGCCGGCGGCGTCGGTGGCGTGGGCGACCGGGGCCACCCCGGCGGCGACGGCCGCGCCCGCGCCGCCGCTGGATCCGCCCGCGCTCCGCTCGGTGTCCCACGGGTTGCGGGTCGGACCGTAGAGCACGGGTTCGGTCGTGATGTCGTAGGCCATCTCCGGTGTCGCGGTACGCCCGAACGTCACCAGGCCGGCGCGGTGCAGGCGCCGCATCAGGAAGGAGTCGGCGTCGGCGACGTGGCCGGCGGTGAGACGGCTGCCCAGCTCCACCCGCCGGCCGGCCATGGAGACTCCGAGGTCCTTGATCAGGAAAGGCACACCGGCCAGTGGCGTGCTGCCGGGGGCGGGCCCCTCGCCGGCCTTCCAGGTCTCGACGATGGCGTTGATCCGCGGGTTGACGGCCTGCGCCGCCTCGTGCGCGGCCGCTTCCAGTTCGCCGGGGGTCACCTCGCCCTTGGCCACCAGCTCCGCCAGCCCGACCGCGTCGAAGCTCACGTACTCGGTACTTCTCACTGCCACTCTCCCAGGAAACGTTCGAGACCGCTGAGTACCTGACGATACCCATCGGTATCACATGGGCCGGACTGGTACCGTAGCAGCGAGTGAGGGTGCCCACCACGGAGGAGGTCAGGGAGCAGCCATGGCATCGACGGCCGGCAGGCCCGGCAGGGTGGCGAAACTGCCGCCTCGCGAGCGCATCCTGGACGCGGCGGAGGAGCTCTTCCAGCGCGAGGGGATCCGGCGGGTGGGCGTCCAGGCGATCGCCGAGCGGGCGGAGACCACCAAGATGGCGATCTACCGGCACTTCGGGACCAAGGACGCACTGGTCGCGGAGTGGCTGCGGATCCTCGCCGCCGAGTACCAGGCGGCCTTCGACCGGGTCGAGACCGAACACCCCGGCCGGCCCAGGGAGCAGATCCTGGGCCTGGCCCGCTTCATCGCCGAGGGGCTCCCGGAGCTCTCGTACCGGGGCTGTCCCTTCGTCAACTCCCTCGCCGAGCTGCCCGACCGGTCCCATCCCGCACGACAGGTGATCGAGGAGCACAAGGCCCTTCAGACCCGCAGACTGATCGGCATGTGCGCCGAGGCCGGGCTGCCCGACCCGGGGCAGGCCGCGGCCGAGATCACCTTCGCACTCGAAGGGGCGCAGGTCAGCACGCAGAACGGAAGCATCGACCAGACGGGGGACCGGCTGATGAGGATCGTCGAGGGGATCGTCGATCGGCACCGCTCCCCGCTCGACGCGTCCCGGACGGACACCGGCTGACCGCTCCGGTCACGGCCCGAAATCGGGTGCGCGACCGCGTGACGGCAACCGATCATGTGCGTCATGGCCGACCAGCTGACGATCAGTACCTTGACTCTGCGGCACAGGATTCCCGACGACTGGGCAGCGGATCCCTGGGCCGAGGTGCGGCCCCTGATCGACGGCGTGGACGTCCTCAGGGAGGTCCATCCGGAGGGGGTTGCACCGAGTTGCCGAGACTGGACAGGACCGGCGGAGACCTGGCCGCTGGCGGTCGCGGAGGAACCCCGACGGGTCATGATCACCGAGCCGACCTGCACGGCCGGCTGCTGCGGGGCCCTGTACGTCACCCTGCGCCGCGAGGGCGATCAGGTGGTCTGGGACGGCTGGGAGAACACCAGCGACACGACCGCCGTGCCTCCGGAGTTCCGCTTCGACGCCGAGCAGTACGAGGCCGAACTCGCGCGGGCCGCGGCGGACCGCGGCTGGGAGGAGCCGGTGGACACGGTTGCCCGACTCCTTGGGCGGACCCTGGCGGACAGCGGGTGGTTCGAACGCTGGGGCTGTGTCCTGGAGGATGTCCGGCCGCGTCGCGAGGAGCCCGGACTCCCCGAGGAACTCACCAGCCCCGAAGGGGTGGACGTCGTGTTCCACCAGGTCCGGGAAGCGGACGGGGGTACCGACCACTACGCGTACGAGCTGTTCGTTGCCCGCGATCAGTCCGTCGAGGAGCAGGTGCGGCGGCTCGCGGACCGCATTCTGGCGGATGATCCGCGGAAGACCGCCGACAGGCTGGACGGCTGAGGAGCAGCCGCGAAGGCCCCGACCGGAGAGCGGCCCCGTCGTCGGCGAGGCCGCTCTCCGGTCAGGGCACCCCTCCCCCTGATGGGTGGCCGGGTCCGGAAGGCAGGGGTCGGAACCGCCCGCCGGCGCGCCGATGCTCCTGGCCCGCCGCGGCCCGGCCCGGACTCCCGGGCCGGGCCGCGGCGGGCCCTCGCGAGGTCAGGAGACCAGCGGGGCGTCCACCTCGGTCAGCTTCACCGTGCACAGGCCGCCGCGTTCGGCCCGCACGTCCGTGACCTCGAGCTGGGTACCCGGGGCGAGGATGTACTCCTCCTCCCCGGTGAACGCGGAGAAGCTGCGGATCCCCACCGCCCGCGCGGGGGTCACCTCGAACAGCGTCCGCTTGCCGCGGCTGCCCAGGAAGGACCGGGCGACGCTCAGCTCGGAGGTGCACGAGGAGACGCCCCACCAGGTCACCGTCTGGCCGACGGGGTACTGCCGGCGCAGGTCCAGTGCGACACCGCGCCACAGCGGCCGGGTCTGGGCCGGGAGCCCCGAGACCGCCGAGAACAGCAGCCGCAGGTACGGGAGGTAGGGCACCACGCGGCCGCGGTCCGCGGAGCGCAGCACGGCATTGATGTCGCGGTAGAAGCCCGACTCGCAGGTGTAGAGGAACAGCGCGGCGATGGCGTCGGCCGACAGCCCGCCCCCGGCCTGCTCGTCCGCCCGCCGCTTGCCGAACTCGCGCGAGCGGTCGATGTGCCGGCCGAGCCCGGACAGCACCTCGGCGACCGGGGCGACGGCGTCCTCGAAGGGCATCAGCGGGGTGTCGAACACTCCGGTGACCGGAGGCAGGACATGGCCCTCGTCCCGGACGCTGGTGAGCCGCTCCAGGTACAGCTGGTGGAGCTCCATGGTGGAGGCGATGAAGGCGCCCATGCGGGCGGCGACGTCGGTGTCCCCTCCCTTGGCGCCCGCGCCGGCGCCCGATCCCGCTTCGGCCGCCGGCTGGTCCCAGCCCTTGCTCGGCAGCCAGTCGATCGCGTCCATGCCCAGCGACAGCAGCGCCTCGTTCACCGCGGTGAAGTGGTCGCCCTCGCAGAAGAGGTCGCCCTGTGCCGCCGGGTTGGCGTGGTCGATGTGCCGGACCTCCACGCCCGGGTACTTCTGCTGCAGGCGCAGCACGGTCTTCTTCAGGCTGCGGGCGTGGGCGCCCCACCAGGCGAAGAGGACCGCGCGGTCCGCCTCGTCCTCGGCGTCCTGCTTGGCGCGGAGGATCTCCTCGACGATCCGCTCGGCGACCGGCCGCCAGAAGGCGGTGTGTTCTTCGGTCGCCATGGCGCCGTCGGCGCTGGCGGTCAGCGAGGCGTTGAGCAGCAGCACGCCCTGGGTGAGCATGGCCTGGAACCACTCGGGCGGCTGGACCGTGTCCCGCTCCTTGAGCAGCGCGCGGACCTCGCCGACGGGGGTCTTCTTGGCTATGCCGTACTTCCACATCGCGGCCGCCTTGATGAGGCAGCGGATGCTGACGACCCGCCCGAACTGGCTGTCCTTCCAGTCGTTGAAGGTGTTGTCGAACATGGCGATGCCGGTGGCGCTCTCCGGCCGCGGATAGGGGTTCTGGCCGAAGGCCACGACCTTCCACTTGTGCGGCGGGTTGGGCTTGAGCGCCTGGAAGGTCAGCTCCCGCACGGGTACGACCTGGGGGCTGCGGCCCGGGCCGATGAACTCGGCGGCGTTCGGCCGGGCCTCGATGGCGGGCTTCAGCAGCGGAAGCCAGGGCTCCCCGCCGCCTGTGAACAGGTCGGCCAGGCCCAGCGGGTCGTTCGGGTCGGGTTGCGGCGGGGTCGCGGTGGCGTCGCTCATGGAGGGGGAACTCTCCGTCGTGGTACCGGGGGTCGGAAGGGGGCCGCTGGTCGGCGAACCGGCGGGATGAGCCGGCTGGGTGGGCGTGTGGCCGAGGTCAGCGACGAAAGGAATGCCCTTTCGGCGGCATGATCCGCACCCTTGTGGTCGGCGGGGCCTGGTCGATGCCGGCGAGCTGGGAGGTGATCACGGCACGCAGCTCGTCGTCGTTCTCGAACCAGTGGTCGTGGAAGAGCGTGTAGCCGGTCCACATCAGGTTGGCGCAGACCCGGGCCGGCACCCGGCCGGTCTGGGCCCCCATCCCGACCAGCGCCACCGAGCGGATGCTGCCCGGCGCCTGCCGGTTCTGCCGGTGCACGGCCTGGAAGGCCGCCGCGCAGGCCATGGCCACGTTCAGCGTCTCGCTCACGTTCTGCGAGGAGCCCACCATCGTCGGCGTCGAGATCACGAAGCGCGGGACCGTCGCGCCCGACGGGACGCACACGGCGCTGCCCACCGGCAGTTTCCCGGCGAACCGGTCCCGGATCGCCCGCTGCACCCGCAGCTGTATGCCCGCCCCGAGGTGCCGCTTGATGACGGCGTCGACCCCGCCGTCCATCCGGCCGGCCGCGTTGGTCGGCGTGACCCACGCGTCCACCTGCTCGTCGAGGATCGAACCCCGGCGGATCTCGATGCCCGGTGTGTCGGCGAACGCCGCCCGCCACGCCTCCACCACGACCTCGTTGACATCCGTCAGGACCACCCTCAGCGCGGTCTCCACACAGCCCTCGGTCATCGCACATGCCCCCCTGTCAGGAACGGGTTCTTCCAACACCTCCGACGCTAACGGGCACCACTGACAACGCCTCCCGGGGGCGGGGGCGATCTGTCGTCACCGCGTGGAAAAGGGCGCCTGACCGGGCAGCTGCCCCGCCGGCGCCCTTCTCGGGTCCGGGGCTCGGATGACCCGCGGTCAGCCGAGCCCCGGGGTGGGCCAAACGGTCACACGGTCGTGCGGTCGTGCGGTCGTGCGGGGGTCACACCAAGATGCCCGTGCACTTGTCGTCGATGTAGGCCTGCTTGGCGGCCTCGTCACGCGCGGAGGTCAGATAGCGCGACCACGCGCGGCGCTCGTGGGCCGTGCAGTCCAGCTCGAAGATGTTCTGGGTCGGCTTGAGCGCGCCCTCCTTCGGCGGATACGGGTGGAAGCCGTTCTCGTCCCGGCCGTAGAGCGTCTGCCACATCTCGTTGGTGTTCCGCCAGGCGACCACGAGAAGGAAGTAGCCCTCGCCGTCGAGGTGCAGCATGGCGTAACCCAGCTCGTCACGGAACTCCAGCCGGCCGGCTTCCACCTCGGCCCGCAGGAAGTCCCGTGCCTGCTCCCGGATCCCGTCGGGTGTCTCGCGGCCGGCCAGGTAGATGTCGTACCACTTCAGATGTGCGCCGGGCAGGGCCAGATCGTCCGCCGGGACGATCGACTTCTCGGTGTGGACGTAGTCGGACGGAACCTCGGCGAGCCGTGCGATTGTTGTGGTCATCTCCACCAATCCCATGTCGGTTGCGGCTGTTCAGTGGTTCGGTTCGTACAGTCCGGTGCGCTCCAGTTCGCGCACCCGCTCGTAGTCGGCTTGGAGCCGGTCCGGGTCGTCGTGGCTCAGGTACATGTAGCCGGGCGAGGTGGCCAGGTCCACGGTCCGCTCGATCCGCTTGCCCGTCGGCTGGGTGACGACGAGTTCGAGGAAGGACTCCAGATCGCGCACCGGCTGCCAGCCCGCCTCGTCGGGGATCACCCCGTCGCGTGGCACGATCAGGTTCATGAACCGCACGTGGTTGAGGAGCCGGTAGGTCGGCAGCCTGCCCGCGGTGACCTCCTCGGGCCGGGCGATGGCCAGGGCCAGCAGGTCGACCTGGTTGGTGCCGATGGACCGGGTGACGAGGTCCGGCAGGTGCGCGCCGCCGAGCCGGGCACCGCACTCGACCAGCACCGGGCCGTTCGCGGTCTGCATGATCTCGGTGTGGGCGGCGCCGTTGCGGATCTCCAGCGCGTCCAGCACGCCGAGCGCGTACTCGCCGACCTGCTTGGCGTCCGGGTCGTTGAAGGGCACCGGGTGCTCGTTGCTGACCATGGAGCGGTTGCTGTCGATCCGGTGCTTGCGGTAGCGCCAGATCTCCACGATGTGGTGCTTGCCCTCCCGGCTGACGGTGTTGACGAAGTACTCGTCACCGTCGAGGAAGCCCTGCGCGAGCGCGGTCTCGTTGTGCCTGCCGTACCGGTCGGTGGCCGCGCGGATGCTCGCGTGCGCGGCCCTGATGTCCTCGGCGTCGTGGCAGAAGTGGACGTTGTCCATGCCCGCGCTGGCGACCGGCTTCAGCACGACGGGCCACTGGCCGCGGGTCTCGGCCCAGGTGACGACCTCGTCGGCGTGCGGCGAGGCGAAGCTGTCCGCCACGGCGAGGCCGGCCCGTTCGACGGCCCGCACCATGCGGTGCTTGTCGCGCCGGGCCGGCGGATCGCTCGGGCCGTTGCCGGGCGTGCCGAGCGCGGCGGACAGCGCGTCGGCGAGCAGCACGCCCGACTCCATCGCGGCCACCACGAACCCGACGCCCAGCTCACGCAGTCGCGCGGCGGTGGCCTCCAGGTCGCCGTCGTGCTGGATGTCGATCTCGAAGTCCGCCGGCTCGTAGCTCAGGTGCACATCGGGGAACTGCGAGCGGACGTGGAGCGGTTCGACACCGTGCCGGCGCAGCGCGGCGGGCAGGAACCGGCCGATGCCGTAGGCGTCGACGATGGCGCATTTCATGGGCTGACCTTTGCTTCCTCGGTGGGTTCGGCCTCGGTTCCCGCGTCGTGTTTCGCCCGCGCCACGGTGCTGATGCCGACCAGCGCGACGATGCCGACCACACCGGTGAAGGTGAGCGCGGACACCGTGAGCCGGTGGTCGGTCAACTGCAGGAGGAACGCGAACAGCGGTGAGAGCGTGAGCAGGACCGACGCGGTGATCGGCTCGGTGTGCTTGATGCCGACCTGGAGCAGGTAGAGCGGCACCCCCACCCCGATCACCGCGATGAGCAGGGAGGGCAGGAACGCCTCCGGCACGCCGTCCCGGTCGTCGAAGGCCACCAGCACCCAGGCCACCAGGATCATCAGGAAGAACCGCAGGGCCAGCACCGACTGCGGCTTGAGGTCCGCCTCGCTCAGCCGCTTGGAGTAGATCACGTTGGTCGCCGAGCCCAGCCCGGTGATCAGGGTGAGCACGATCCCGATCGCGGTCTCGGTCGCGGAGTTGTCGCCGATCCCGCTGCGGCCGGTGAACGAGCCCCACACCAGCATCGCGATCATCACGCCGATGACGAGCGAGACGACGACCTCGGTGCGCAGCACCGTCGTCCCGGGCCGCAGCACCGGGCTCACCAAGACGGTCAGCAGGGGGCCGAGGGCGAGCCCGACCACGTTGACGATCGCCGGTTCCAGGAACTTCAGGGCGTACAGCATCGACAGCCAGGTCACGGCGGTCGTCACGTTGATCATGATCACGTCGTAGCGGTTGTCGCGGAACGGTCGCACGGTGGCCGCCGCACCCCGCCGGACGATGTCGCCGCCGAAGAAGAAGACGGCGGCCAGGGTGAACGAGATGGCCGCGACCGTCGCCGGGCTGTGCGACTGGAGCTGGTTGCCGGCGAAGACGTCGAGTGCCGCGGTGAGGAACGCGAAGCTGGTCAGGGGGATGAGCCCCTGGGCCAGCCGCGCCTTGGACAGGTCGGTCATCGAAGGGGCGCCTCGGGGATGCTGGCGGAAGCCCGGGTCAGAGCGTCCTCGTCGACGGTCTCGTCGTCGAGCTGACCCGCGAAGTACTTGTCGTACGCGGTCAGGTCGAAGTGGCCGTGGCCCGACAGGCCGAAGAGGATCGCGCGTGACTGCCCCTCCTCGCGGCACCGCTTGGCCTCGTCGATGGCCGCGCGGATCGCGTGGGTCGACTCGGGCGCGGGCAGGATGCCCTCGGTCCGGGCGAACTGCACGCCCGCCTCGAAGCACCCGAGCTGGCCGACCGCGATCGGGTCGATCAGCCGCTCCTCGATGGCCCGGCTGATCAGCGGGCCGATGCCGTGTGCGCGCAGGCCACCCGCGTGCACCGGGGGCGGTACGAAGGTGTGGCCGAGGGTGTGCATGCGGAACAGCGGGCCGAGTCGGCCGGTGTCGCTGTAGTCGTAGGCGATGCTGCCCTTGGTGAGGGTCGGGCAGGCGGCGGGCTCGACGGCGATCACCCGCACCGCGGGTCCGCCGCGCAACTGCTCGCCCAGGAAGGGGAAGGACAGGCCGGCGAGGTTGCTGCCGCCGCCCGAGCACCCGATCACGATGTCCGGGTAGTCGTCGGCCATGGCCATCTGCCGCAGTGCCTCCTGGCCGATCACCGTCTGGTGGGCCAGCACGTGGTTGGCCGCGCTGCCCAGTGTGTAGCCCAGCGTCGGGTCCTGCGCCGCCACCTCCAGCGCCTCGGAGGTGGCGATGCCGAGGCTGCCCGGTGAGTCGGGGTCGGCCGCGAGGATCGCCCGGCCGGCCGCGGTCTCGATGCTCGGGCTGGGGATGCAGACCGCGCCGAAGGACTCCATCAGCGCCCGGCGGTAGGGCTTCTGCTGGAAGCTCACCTTGACCATGAAGACCTTGGCGGTCATGCCGAAGAAGGAGGCGCTCAGTGCCGCCGCGCTGCCCCACTGGCCGGCGCCGGTCTCCGTGACCAGGCCGGTCTTGCCGGCGAGCTTGTTGTAGTAGGCCTGCGGGATGCCGGTGTTCGGCTTGTGGCTGCCGGTCGGCGCGACGCCCTCGTACTTGTAGTAGATGCGGGCCGGGGTGTCGAGCGCGCGCTCCAGCCGGCGGGCCCGGAAGAGCGGTGAGGGCCGCCACTGGGCGTAGAGCTGGCGGACCGGCTCGGGGATCTCGAACTCCCGCTCGGTGCTGGTCTCCTGCTCGACGAGCTGCTCGGGCATCACCTGCAGCAGCTCGTCACGGGTCAGCGGCTTGCCCGTCGTGGGGCTGACCGCGGCGGGCTCATCGGTCTCCGGTAAGTCGGCGACGATGTTGTACCAGGTGGCCGGAAGGTCCTTCTCGTCGAGCTGGAACTTGATCTTCTCCACGTCGGTCCTTAGGTGCTCGTGTCCGCTATGCGGTCGGGTGGGGGCCGGCTTCGTCCACGAGTGAGCCCGCGGCGGTCCTGGCGGAACTCGCGAAGAGCAACGGATGCGCCTGCCGGATGCCGCCGACGACCTGCTCGTAGGGCACGTCGTCGAAGTCACCGTGCATCTGCAAGAACTCCATGTGTCTGCGGCCGAGTTCATCGTAGGGGTGGTACAGGCTGTCGGAGCGGCCGTCGAAGTCGAGTGGCGCGATCTTGTACAGCCGGCACAGCAGCTTGTTGAAGACCGGCGTGGCCTTCACCCACTTGCCCTCCAGGTGTACGGAGGTGAGGCTGTGGTAGCGGAAGACGTCACCGCCGACCAGCTCGCGCAGGCGCTCGGAGGCCAGGTGGTTGCGCACGTCGCCGTAGAAGAGGCGGCTGGGGATCCCGACGGAGCGTACGGCGGCCGCGTACACGATCGACTTGTGCACGCAGAAGCCGAACCCGGCCTCGATGACCGAACTCGCTTTCAGCCCCGACCGGGAGAGGTCGGCGCCGTACACCTCGTAGCGGATGCCGTCGCGCACCGCGTGGTAGAGCGCGATCGCCTTGTCGACGTCGGTCTTGGCGTCCTGTGCCGACAGTGCCTTGTCGACGAACGCCCGTACGGTCGGTGACTCGTGGTCGAGGTACTCCGTGGGACGGGTGAGCCGATACAGATCAGAATCCATTGCTGCTCATGCCCTTTTCGGTGTGGCGGCGCGGTTCAGTCCCATGAGGGTCGATATCCGTTGCTTCTGGATCTCCGTGGTGCCCGAGTAGATCGTCCCGGCGACGGCGTTGCGCATCTCCTTCTCCAGGCCGTACTCGGCGGTGTAGCCGTATCCGCCGAAGATCTGGATCGCCGACAGGGCCGATCGCACGTTGGCCTCGCTGGTCACGAGCTTGGCGATCGCGATGTCGGTGGCGACGTTCTGGTTCGAGGAGAGCTTCTCGGCCGTGTCGTAGAGCCACTTCCGCGAGGTCTCGACGTCGATCTTCATCTCCACGATGCGGTTCGCCGTGGACTGGTACGAGCCGATGGGCGCGCCGAACTGGGTGCGGGTGCGGGCGTACTCGACACACCGCTCCAGGCGGTGCCGCATCTCACCGAGGTTGATGACGAAGGAGCACAGGATCTCCCACTTCATCACGTGGTCCAGGACCAGGAACCCGGCGCCGACCGATCCGATCACCTGGCTCCTCGGCACTCGGACGCCGTCGAGGAAGAGCTCGCACAGCGGCGAGGTCCGCAGGCCCATCTTCTCGATGGGCCGGCCGGTGGTGAGCCCCGGCGTGTCCCGCTCGACCAGGAAGGCCGTGAGACCCGCCGGGTTCTCGGGCTTGCCGGTGCGGGCGTAGACCACGATCAGGTCGGCGAGGGGGCCGTTGCTGACGAACGCCTTCGTCCCGTTCAGTACGAAGGCGTCGCCGTCGGCCACCGCGGTGGTGCGCATGCGCATGATGTCCGAACCGCCTTCGGGTTCGGTGATGGCGTGCGCGCCGATCGTCGTCCCGGAGCAGATCCCCGGCAGGTACCGCGCCTTGAGCTCGGCGCGGCCGTACCGGTGCAGGGCCACGCCCGCGCTCACGATGTGCGTCGAGGCGGAGAAGTTCAACCCGCCGTCCCGGCAGCTCTCGCCGAGCGCCTCCAGCACGTACATGGTGGTGAGGAGGTCCTGTCCGAGACCGCCGAACTCCTCGCCGAACGGAAGCCCGAACAGCCCCGTCTCGGCGAGCCGCTTCCACCCGCCCTCGGAGAAGGTGCCGGTGCGGTCGCGTGCGATGTGCTCGGCGCCGAGTGCGGGTCCGATCGCGCGGATCGCCTCCCGCAGCTCGCGCTGCTGGTCGTTCGCCTGCAGCACAGCCGGTCCTAGTACTCGGAGCAGTCGTCGTCACCGAGTTTGTGCCGTTCGTCGCCGAGCAACGGCGGGTTGAAGACGCTGATCAGGTCCAGATCGGTGTCCGGCGCGGCGATCAGGAAGTGCGAGTCGTGCTCGTTCAGCGCGTACATCACGCCCGGCGTGATCTCGTGGGTGACGGCGCCGTCGGCCGTCACGACCTGTCCGCGGCCCGCGATGCAGTAGCAGGCCTCCAGGTGGTTGCGGTACTGCAGCCACGACTTGGTGCCCGCCCGCACGACGGTGTGGCATAACGTGAAGCCCATGCCGTCGGCTTCGAGGAGGAACCGGTGGCTTGTCCCGTTGCCCCACTCGACGACCTTGACCTCGTCCTTCTGCCTGACGATCATCTCGCCCCCTCCAAGGAGTCGGGTATCACTTGCCTGTTGTCCTCTTGACGAACTCGCTCATCGCGTCGACCGACCGGAAGTGGTCCGGGGAGATCTCCACCTCGTCGATCGGGACCTGGAAGCGCTGCTCGACCCAGGAGATCAGCGCGAGTAGGTCCAGGCTGGTGACCACTCCGTTGTCGAGCAGGTCGTAGGAGGTCTCCAGCTCTTCGCGGGGTGTGCCCGGCAGGTACTCCGCGAGGATGTGCGTCCTGATGGCTTCGGTGATGCCTTCGGTGGTGGTCATGACCCTCCTGCCAGCAGCTCTTTCCTGATCAGCTTCCGGTCGACCTTGCCGGTCGAGGTGTGCGGCAGCGGGCCGTCGACCACCTGGATGACCGCGGGGATGGCGGCCCGCACCAGCCGTTGCGCGCAGTGCTGCCGCAGCCCCAGCCCGGTCAGCCGGTCGGACCGGCGCCGGACGACCGCGTGCAACCGCCGTCCCGCCTGGGGGTCCGGCACGGCCACCACGCCGACCTCGGCGACCTGCGGGTGTTCGGAGATCACCCGCTCGACGTCCTCGATGCTGACCCGCACCCCGCGCACCTTGACCTGGAAGTCGGTCCGGCCGACCAGCCTCAGCTCGCCGTCCGCGCCGCGCGAGACCAGGTCGCCGGAGCGGAAGTACGTGGTGCCGTCGGGCTCGGTGGTGAACCGCGCGCCGTCCTCGTGCAGATAGCCGCGCGTCTGGAACGGCGTGGCCACCCAGAGCTCGCCGGTGCCCGCACCGGTCAGCTCGCCCTCGTCGGTCATGATCCGCGTGCGGACCCCCGGCAGCGGCCGGCCCAGCGGCAGCACCTCGTGGGTGTCCGCCTCGTGCCCGTCGAAGGAGTGGACGAAGCTGTCGTTGGTCTCGGTGCAGCCGTAGACGTTGTGGAACCGCGCGCCGGGGAAGACCGCCGGCAGCTCGGCGCGCAGCGGTCGCGGGGTGTGGTCCCCGGTCAGCACGACGTGCCGCACGCCGGGGAACCGCCGGCCCGAGGACCGCACGGCCTCGGCGACGACCCGGAAGAACATCGGCACGGCCTGCACCACGTGCGGGTCGTCCTCGAGCAGCCCGACCAGATGGCCCGGGTCCACCGCGTGCTCGGCCTCGACCAGCGCCACCCGGCCGCCTGCCCGCAGTGTCGCCCAGACGTCCAGCAGGCACAGGTCGAAGTTGAGCGGCGCGTAGTTCAGCACGTGCACGCCCGGCCCGATCCCGAACATCCCGACGGCCCAGCGCATGAACCGGTCGGTGGATCCGGCCGTCAGCGGCACGATCTTCGGCGCCCCGGTGGACCCGGAGGTGGTGAGCAGGAACCGCACGTCGCCGCTGGGGCGGGCGGGTGCCCCGGTCTCCCGCAGCTCCAGCCCGGAGGCGGTGGCCGCGGCGGTGGCTGTGACGATGTGTTCGCAGCCCGCCCGGTGGACCAGCTCGGCCAGTGCCGTGCGGCCGAGGTCGGGTGAGGGCAGCAGCACGGCGCGGCGGGCCAGCACGCAGGCCAGCACGAACGCGACCACCTCGGGTGACTTGGGGGCCACGACCGCGACCGGGCCTTCGCCGGGGTGCCCGGCGAGGTCCTGGTGCGCCCGCCGGACGAGGTCGGCCAGTTCGGCGTAGCTGATGTCGGCGCCCCGCCACCGCAGTGCCGGATCCCGCGGCCGCGCGGCCGCGATCTCCAGTACGTCCTCGGTGAGCCCGGTCACCTGGAGTTCCCGTGAGTGTCCGGTATGACGGCACGGGTGCCGCGGAAGAAGTTCCGCGGATCGTACTGCCGCTTGACCCGTGTCAGTCGGGCGTAGATATCGGTGCCGTATGTCTCCACGGCGTCACCCGGGTTGTCCTCGAGTGAAATGTAGTTGACGTATCCGCCGGGGTGTTCCCAGTCCCGCAGGGCGGCCATGGTCCGCCGCGCCCACGCAATTCCGGGGGTGTCGAGTTCCGCGTCATCCCAGGAACCGTACGCACTCACCATGAACGGCGCCTGGCGCTGGGGAAATGCGGAGTCCTCCGCACTGCCGCGCGAGATGGCGCCGAGCAGGAACTCGATGTCGATGGAACCGGTGCTGGACGGATTGGCGCCGGCCGCCGCGACCAGGCGGTCGATGGCTTCGTCGTCCAATTCGGAAACGTATCCCGACTTTGTGTAGTAGCGGCGCCCGTCGGGTGCGCTTTCGTCGCACATCGCCTGGAGTTCCAGGTAGGTCATCTCGGTCTCGGTGGTGGCGCCTTCCGGCATTGCGGCGAAGAGCGCGTCGGCTTCGGCTCGGCTTTCTCCGTCATCCGCCGAACAGATGGAGAGGAAGTCCAGCACCGGACGGTCCCGCAGCTCCTCGGGAACCGGGTCCGCGGGCCTGGTGTGCCGCAGTCCGCCGAGCAGGTGGAAGTCGTCGGAGAGCGTGCCGGTGAACTTCCGGTAGCTGCGCAGTGCCGCGGCGGCGTTGTCGCCCGCGTACAGGCCGGTCCGCACGAGCATGCGCTCGGCGGGGCGCAGACGCAGCCGGAACCTGGTCACGATGCCGAAGTTGCCGCCGCCGCCGCGCAGGGCCCACAGCAGGTCCTGGTGCTGTTCCTCGGATGCCTCGACCACCGACCCGTCGGCGAGCACCACCTCGGCGCCGATGATGTGGTCGCAGGTCAGGCCCCATTTGCGGGCCCGCCAGCCGTAGCCGCCACCGAGCGCGAGCCCGCTGAGGCCCGTGTAGGAGTAGACGCCGGCGGGGCAGATCAGGTCGTGGGCGGTGGTGGCCAGGTCGACGTCGCGCAGCAGGCAGCCGCCGTCCGCCTCGGCGATCCGGTTCTCGGTGTCGATCCGTACCTCGCGCATCAGGGAGAGGTCGATCACCACGCCGCCGTCGACCACGGAGGTGCCCGCGACGTTGTGTCCGCCGCAGCGCACCGAGACGGGAAGTCCGGCTCCGTGCGTGTACCGGACGGCGGCGCTGACGTCGGAGGTCGTGCGGCACCGGGCGATCAGCGCGGGCCGGCGGTCGATCATCCCGTTCCAGATGCGGCGGGCCGTGTCGAACTCGGCGTCCTGGGGCGAGATCAGCTCACCCGTGAACGCCGCCCGCAGCTCCCGCGGATCGGAAAGGTCGCGTGGTAAGTCATCGGCGCTTGACAAGCTCAACGCAGTTCCTCACGTTTCTGTGTACGGCGTTCGCAGTCACACGGAAATTCGTCGGAGACATGGCGCCCACGACGGTGCTGATCAACTCATCATGAGTGAGGAATCAGCGCAACAGTCACCGCGATAGCCTGGATGGGGGGTTTTCATGCCGCGCCGCTTTCGACGACACCGGAGCGGAATCAACGGAAGGTGTGCGACCTCTCTTCCGCTGAACGTACCTTGACGAAGAGTGAAGGACCGAAAACGCAACCACGCGTCAGAGTGAGTACGGTCACACCCCCGTCGGCGTATCGAATTGGGGAGCTGGTGATGTGGATGCTAATCGAGCGACCTCTGTGACGGCAAGGGTCTCTGTGGGGAATGGGGAATACCTGTACAGGAGTTGAGGTGACCCACCTCGGAACCGCCGACTTACTCGATGAGTGATCATTTTTGGTGATCAAGGACTCGGCAGTTCTCGAAGTGGCCATTTGACGATCAAGGTTCACGCGGTGAACGGACGGGCCCGAACGGCAAAGGCTCGATCCACCGCACGAACCGAGCCGCGGAGCGTTCCCCGCGGAGGGCGCGCCACTCGCCCGCCGAAGCCAGGGCGAGGTGGCCTGAAATCGCCATTGATGCAGGGGGGCGCGAGGCTGGTGAGACACACCGGGACACCGGTCCTCTCCTGATGAGCGGAGTCCAGGGAGGCTTTTCCACGCTGACGCGCAGAAACATTAGTTCCGGCCAACCCTTTTCCCGCCCGATGATGTTCGCGAATGGGCATGCATATGCTCGTGACAGGTTCATTCCGGACCACCGTCTCGCCGACGTCCATCCGGAACCGGCGAGCCATCGAAGCGGAGGAGTCGTATGAGCACCAACCTTCTGCTGGAAGACACCACCGACCTCACCGACCTGGACCTCGACATCCAGATCTCGGAGACCGACGGCGAGGGCCCGGCGTTCGCGTCGGGTGGCTACACCTCGCCCAGCACCTACACGAGCCCCTGCAGCCTCTGCTGCTGGTAACGCTCCACCGTGTCCGCGTGGGGCGGGGTCTGCGCCCGCCCCACGCGGGTCGTGCCAGTTCTCGGGATCGAGGGGGAGCCAGAACACGTGCGGGATGACCACTACGCGCCGCAGGACTGCCTGTTCGTACGCACCACGGCGATGCCCCGCAGCACACCGGGTGGCCGCCCCCTCGGCGACTCGGCCGCACAGGTCCGCGCGGCCACCGCCGACCCGCTGTTCCGCGAGGCGCTGCACATCGCCAGCGGCAGCCTCGCCGACTCCCTCGACCGCCTCGACGCGGGCGCCGAACTCGGGGCCAAGCGGCTGCGCCGTACCGCTCTCGCGGTGTCCCGGTACGCGCTGCGGGCCGAGACCAGGCCGACCCCCTTCGGCCTCTTCGCCGGTGTGGCCCCCGCCCGGGCGGCGGACACCACCCGGGTGAGGCTGTCCGGCCCCGGCAGGAAGGCGGTCCGGCTGGACGCCGCCTGGCTCACCCAGCGGGTCGCCGCATGGCTGGAGCTGCCCGAGGTACGGCGCGGCGTGGACGTCGTCTCCAGCGACCTGTGCCGCACCCGGGGCGAGCGGCTGGTCATCCCCGGCAACGGGGCCGAGGCTTCCGTCCGCAACACGGCCCTGGTGACCTGGGCGTGCCGGCGGACGACGCGCCCCGTCGGCTACGCCGTGCTCCTGGAGCAGGCCCTGGCCGCCTTCCCCCGTCTCACCTCCGACCAGGTGGACGCCGTACTGCTCCAACTCGTACGGCACGGCTTCCTGCTGACCTCCATCACCCCGCAGGACCTCGACGAGGCGCTCCTCGACCGCATCGCGGCGGCCCTCGCACCGGTGCCCGCGGCCCAGGAGCAGCTCGCCTCCCTGCGCGCGGCCCTGGACGCCTACGCCGCGGCGAAGCCCGGTGAGGGCCTCCCGGCGTGGCGCGACCTGCGGCGGCTGACCGACCCGGAGGGCACCGCGGCCCGGCCGCCCGTCCACGTGGATCTGCGCGTCGACGCCGAGCTGCGCGTCTCGCGGGCGGTGACCGAGGAGGCCGCCCGCTACGCCTCCGCCATGTGGGAACTCTCCGGGGACTGGCAGGCCCACGCCTACCTGCGCGCCTACCGGGACCGTTTCCTGGAGGCGTACGGCACCGAGGGCGTGGTCCCGCTGGGCCGGCTCGTCGACCCCCATCGGGGCATCGGCTTCCCGTCCGGCTACGGCACTCGCGCCGACGCGGAGTCGACGGCACGCGGGCAGTCGGAGCAACTGCCCAAGGAGCGCCGGCTGCTGACCCACGACCTGGTCCAGGAGGCGCTGCTGAGCGGGGATGACGAGGTCCGGCTCACCCCCGCCCTCATCGACCGGCTGGCCGCCGGCCGGAAGGCCGGGGCACACGTGCCCCCGCCGCGGTCGCTGGAGCTCTGCTTCCACCTGCTGGCACGGAGCGAACAGGCCGTCGACCGCGGCGACTTCCGCCTCCTGGCCCCGGTGTACGCGGGTTCCCTGCTCGCCGGCGCGACCGTCGGGCGGTTCGCCGAGCTCGTCGGGATGGAAGACGACCTGGCCTCGCTCCTGGCCGGCCTCGGCGACGACGAGACGGTGCCGGCCCAGGTGGTGTACCGGCCGCACACGGTGCGCGGGCTCAACATGGCCCAGGTCCCCCGCCTGCTGCCGCACCGGATACCGGTGGGCGTGTACGCCGACCGGGACGCGCCCGGCACCCTGGACTGGCGGCGGCTCCTGGTCTCCCTGGGGCCCTTCGGGCTGCGGCTGACGCTGCCGGAGGACGGACGCGAGGTGCTGCCCGTCGTCCCGCATGTGCTGGCCATGGACCGGGAGGCGCCCTCGGTCGCCCGGCTGCTGGTGGAACTGGCCTCCGTCCGGGCCAGGACCTGGACGGGGTGGAACTGGTGCGGCCTGGAGGGGCTGCCCTACCTCCCCCGGGTGAGCTACGGCCGCGTCACGGTCTTCCCCCGCCGCTGGGTCCCCGACCGGCATCTGCGCGAGGCGGCGCAGGCCCCCGCCGGGTGGGACGCGGCGGTCGCGGCGTGGCGTGACCGCTACCGGGTCCCCCGGGAGGTGAACCTCGCCAGGTGGGACCGTATGTACCGGGTGGACCTCGAGGAACGCTGGCAGCGGGAGGTCTTCCGCCGGGAGGTCCGCGATGGCGGCTCCCTGGCGATCATGGAAGATCTCACGGACGGCGGACGCGCCCTGGGCTGGTCCGGCGGACACGGCACCGAACTCGTCGTTCCGCTCACCCGGTCCACCGCGCCGGTCCGGCGCCAGGAGACCGCCGGCCGGCCGCGCCGCCCGGTGCCCCGGCCGACCGACCACGAGCTGGCGCACCTGCCGGGCGAGGAGTGGCTCTACGCCAGGTTCGCCGCCTCGGAGGACACCCACGACGAGTTGCTGCACTCCGGCCTGCCCGGGCTCCTGCGCGAGGTCGGGGAGCACCTGCGCAGCTGGCACTACATCCGGTACCGCGATCCCGAACCGCATATCCGCCTCCGGCTGCACGGCGGGGCCGAGGCCCTGCGCACCGCGGTCCTGCCCCGACTCGCCGCGGTGAGCCGGGAGTGGCAGGAGACCGGGATGGTCCAGGGCATGGTCCTGGACACCTACCGGCCGGAGACCGACCGCTACGGCGGGCCCGCCGCGCTCCCCCACGCGGAGCGGATGTTCTGTGTGGACAGCCAGTCGGCGCTGGCCCAGATCGGGATGCGGGCGCGCGGCGCGCTGAACCTGCCCGCCCCCGTGCTCACGGCCCTCAACCACGCGCTGCTGCTGGAGTCGCTCGGCGACTGGGACTGGTCGGCCTGGATCAGCCGGGCCCTGCCCAAGGGGACCGCCCACGCGGTCTACCGGACCCACCAGGAGCAGGCCAGGTCGCTGATCGTGCCCGGACGCACCGCCCGCAGCGCGGCCGCCGTCCTGGGCGCCCCCCTCGCCGCCCTGTGGAGCACCACCCCGGAGACTAGGGCGTACGGTGCGCTGCTGCTGTCCGACGGGGGGCGGGCGCCCGGTGGCGAGCAGCACGCCGAAGCCGTCATGTCGCTGCTGCACATGCAGCACAACCGCCTGCGGGGCATCGACAGGACCGGTGAGGACGCCGGCTACGCCGTGCTGCGCGGCGTGGCCCGCGACCACCAGGGCCGCCTGGCCCACGCCCAGGACAGGGAGGAGAACGGATGACCGCCCCGCTCCACGCGGACCGGGCCCGGGATGTCGCCGCGCAGGTCTTCGACCGGCTCGCCGACCCGGCGGCCACCGCCGCCGACACCGGTGTGCCGGGCGCCGACGCGGACGTCTGCCCGCCCGAGTACCTCTGGGAGGACCTCTCCCTCTCCAGCGGCTACCCGGGGGTGTCCCTGGCGTTCACCGGCCGCGGGGCCCCCGGCCCCGACGACATCGCCCGAGCGCACGCCTACCTCGTCCGGGCGATGCGGGCCACGGCCGCCACCGCCCACGCCCCGGCGGGCATCTACACCGGACCGGGCTCCGTGGCCTTCGCCGTCCTCATCGCCCACCGGGCCACCGGCGGCTACCGCTCCGCCCTGGAACGGCTCGACGACCACCAGCGGCGGCTGGTCCGCCGTGCGCTGCCCGAGGTCCGCGACACCCCGGCGACCACCAACGGCGAGTTCGAGGTGGTCCGCGGCATGAGCGGCATCGGCCGCTATCTGCTGGCGCGCCGGGAGCAGTGCGAGGAGGAGCTGCGGCTGGTCCTCACCTACCTGACGCGCATGGCGCACGGCGAGGCCGTCCACCGGGGCCATCGGGTGCCCCGCTGGTGGACCTGGGCGGCGCCCAAGCTGGGGCAGGAGGTCGAGATGCCCGACGGGCACCTGAACCTCGGGCTCTCGCACGGTGTGGCGGGGCCGCTCGCCCTGCTCTCGCTGGCCTGGCGACAGGGCGTGGTGGTGGACGGGCAGCGCGAGGCCGTCGAGCGACTGGTCGACCTGCTGGGGCAGTGGGCGCACGAGAGCGGGGACGGACCGCTGTGGCCTGCGTACCTGACCCTCGGCCACTGGGCGGCGAGGCCGGACACCCGGCCGCCGCAGCGCCCGTCCTGGTGCTACGGCGCCCCGGGGATCTCCCGCGCGGTGCAGCTCGCGGGGCTCGCGCTCGACCGGCCCGAGTGGCTGGAGCTGGCCCACCGCTCCCTGCTGCCGCTGCTGACCACCGATCCCGAGAGCTGGGACATCGACAACCCCAACCTGTGCCACGGGTGGGCCGGGATCATGCACCTGGTCGCCGTCCTGAACGAGCCGATCGGTGACCGGCGGCTGAGCGGGCTCGTCGACGAGATGGCGGCCCGGACCCTGGCCCTGTTCCGGCCCGAGTACCGGTTCGGATTCCGCGCCAGCCTCACGACGGCTACGCAGGGCACCGACGTCCCCGCGTTCCTGGAGGGCGCCGCGGGTACGGCCCTGGCCCTCGACGCCTACGCGGCCGGCCGCACCACGACGGACTGGGACATGGCCCTGCTGACGGCCTGACACCGCCCGGCTCGGAAACAACGGCGGGCGCCCTGGGCCCGCCGCCTGGCGTCCTGTGCGGCCTTGGCCCGCGCCGCCCGGTCGGCGGGCCGGGCCCGCGCGGCCGTGGCCGTGGCCTGTCCGCGCCCCGGCCCGCGGTCCGCCGGCTCAGTCGGCGTCCGGATGGGCGCGGCCGGCCCGGTCCGGCAGGTAGCTCGCCAGGCCGCGCAGAATGATCTCCAGGCCGACGTCGAACCTCTCGTCGGCGGATTCCGTCACCATCAGCCCGGCCAGGGCGCGCAGATGGGGGAAGTCCTCCGCGGGCAGGGACGCGAAGTAGCTCTGCATGTCGTCGACCATCTGGTGGCCCTCGGGGCGGTCGGGTGACGCGCCGTCACCGTCATGCCGGCCGGCCCGGTCCTGCCACACCCCCTCCTCCAGGACGAACCCGTCGATATAGGTGGAGATGAGGTCCCCGGCCTCCGCCGCGATGCGGTCGGGCAGCCCCGCGGTACGGAAGAGCGCGAGCAGGGCCTCGACGTGCGGCAGCAGTTCGGCGGTGAACGGGGCGTGGGCCATGGAGATCCGGGCCATGTCCCGGTGGGCCAGCAGGCGCTGCCGTCCGAAGCGGGCGTAGTCGCGGACCAGCTCCTGCCACCGCTCCGGATCGGGGTCGGGCACCCGGAAGCCGTCGAAGAGCCGGGCGTACATCAGCTCCAGCAGGTCGTCCTTGGAGTTGACATGGGCGTAGAGGGCGGAGACCGCGACCCCCAGCTCGGCGGCCACCTGGCGCATCGACAGGCCGTCGAGGCCCTGGCGGTCCAGCACCACGAAGGCGGCCTCGACGACCCGTTCGCGGGACAGCGGTGCGCGCGCGGGGGCGGCGGAGGCGCGGGCGGAACGCTCGCGCTCCCAGGGGGACGGCGGAGGGGATGCGGGGGTGCCAGCGGCCGCGTCGGTCATGGACCCAGCTTAGGCGCCGGGAGAACAGCGTTCTCCCCTGGTGAACGGCTCGATCCGGACGCGGCGGGTGGCGGCGCGGCGCCGGGCCGCCCGCATTGCTCACTGAACACTGTTCTCCGGTGAGCACTGTTCTGTTAAGGTGAACAGCGTTCTCCGGCTCCTTCGGCCGGGCACCCCCCGGCCGTGTCCGTGAGCCGGGCAGGCGCAACCATCCGTCCCACCGCGCTCGCGGGTCACCACCGCGGCGCGGCTCTTTCGCGAGGAGTTCCCATGTCCACCACCGGTGTCGCGTCCACCGAGGCGCCCACCGACTCACCGGCGCCCTATCGGTGGCGCTGGGCCGCGCTCTTCGTGATCCTCGCGGCCGAGGTGATGGATCTCATCGACGCCGTCGTCACGAACATCGCCGGCCCCTCCATGCGGGCCGACCTCGGCGGCAACGCCTCCACCCTGCAGTGGCTCGCCGCCGCGTACACCCTCTCGATGGCCGTCGGGCTCGTCACCGGCGGGCGGCTCGGCGACATCCACGGGCGCCGCCGGATGTTCCTGGTGGGGGCCGCCGGCTTCACACTGGGTTCGCTGCTGTGCGGGGTGTCCGTGTCACCCGAGATGCTGATCGCCGCACGCGTCGTCCAGGGGCTGTTCGGCGCGGTGATGCTGCCGCAGGGCCTCGGCATGATCAAGGAGATGTTCCCGCCGCAGGAGTCGCAGAAGGCCTTCGGCCTGTTCGGCCCGGTCATGGGGCTGTCCGCGGTCTGCGGGCCGATCCTGGCGGGCTGGCTGGTGGACGCCGACTACTTCGGCACCGGCTGGCGGATGATCTTCCTGATCAACCTGCCACTGGGTGCCGCGGCCTTCCTCGGCGCCCTGCGCTACCTGCCCCGGGGCCGGTCCGGCGAGAAGCCGCGCCTCGACATACCCGGCATGCTGCTGGTCTCACTGGCCGCGCTGCTCATCATCTTCCCGCTGGTCCAGGGGCGCGAGTACGACTGGCCGGTGTGGACGTTCCTGATGATGGGCGCCTCGCTGATCGCCTTCGTCGCCTTCGGCGCGTACGAGTCCCGGCGCAGCAGGACCGGCCGGGACCCGCTGGTGGTCCCCGGACTCTTCCGCAAGCGCGGCTTCAGCGGCGGCATGACCCTCGGGCTGGTCTTCTTCTCGACCATGCAGGGCTTCATGCTGGTCTTCAACCTCTACACCCAGCTGGGCCTGGGCTATTCGCCGCTGCGCGCGGGCCTGGTGATGGTGCCCTGGTCCGGCGGCATGATCGTCGGTTTCGGGATCGCCCAGGGGGTCGCCCGGTTCGGACGGACCGTGCTGCAGGCGGGGGCGCTGGTCATGGCGGTCGGCGTGTTCGGCGTGTGGCTGACGCTCGACATGGTCGGCAGCGGCGTCGGCCCCTGGCAGCTCCTGCCGTCCCTGCTCGTCACGGGCATCGGGATGGGCCTGCTGATGGCGCCGTTCTTCGACATCGTGCTCGCCAGTGTCGAGCAGCACGAGACGGGGTCGGCCTCCGGCACGATGACCGCGATGCAGCAGCTCGGCGGCGCCTTCGGGGTGGCCATCCTCGGCACGGCGTTCTTCGGTCTGCTGGGCGGCGGGGTCGCCAGCGCCGTCGACCACCACGCGCCCGAGCTGCGCCGGCAGCTGACGGCCGCGCACCTGGCACCGGCCGCGCAGCAGCGCGTCGTGGCGGACCTGCGCACGTGCGCCTCGGACCGCGCCGTCGCCAAGGACCCCGCGGCGACCCCCGCCTCCTGCACCCGCCTGGAGAAGCACACCCGGTCCGCCGTCACCTCTCCGCAGGACGGCGCCCGGGTCCCGGCCGCGCTGCGGGCCACCGCCTCGTCCGCCTTCCGCACCGGCTTCGGTACGGTCATGAAGACGGTGCTGTGGATCGTCGACGGCATGCTGGTGCTGACCTTCCTGCTCTCCTTCCTGCTGCCGCGCCACGCGCGCCCCGAGGGCGCCGCCGGCCACTGACCCGGCCCGTACCGGGGTCCAGAGCGGCATGGTCGTCCCGGATCCGGCCGACACCACCGTGCGGACGGTCCGGGCGGTCTCCCTCCCGTGAGCCGTCGGGGGCGGGCCGGCGCACGGGGATGTTTGCCCCCCAAGCGGGCGGGCACCCGGAACGCCGGACACGACGGCCACCCTGTTCCCCGTCGAAAGGTGCGAGTGCCATGGCCAAGGAAGAGAAGGCCCGGGCCAAGGCCCAGCAGGCCAAGGGAAAGGTCCAGAAGGAAGCCGGCCGCGCGGTCGGAAACGAGCGCATGGCGGCCAAGGGCCGCGCCAAGCAGGCCGAGGGCGACTCCCGGCAGGCCAAGGAGAAGACCAAGGACACCTTCCGGGGTTGAACACGCCCCAGCCCCGCCCGGCACCCCGCCTCCACGGGGTGCCGAGCCTCGCTCCGACCACCCACTCGGCCCCCGGCCGCGGGCAGTGGCGCGCCGGGCCGGGGGATCACCTCCCCGAAGCATCGACAAGGAGAGCGTCGTATGAGGGCACTGACCTGGCACGGTCGCCGTGATGTCCGCGTGGACACCGTGCCCGACCCGAAGATCATCGATCCCACGGACGTGATCGTCCGCGTCACCTCGAGCGGAATCTGCGGCTCGGACCTGCACCTGTACGAACTCCTCGGCCCCTACCTGGAACCCGGCGACATCCTCGGACACGAGCCCATGGGCATCGTCGAGGAGGTGGGTTCCCAGGTACGGAACCTCGCCGTCGGCGACCGCGTGGTGGTGCCCTTCAACGTCTCCTGCGGCACCTGCTGGATGTGCAGCCGGGGGCTCCAGTCCCAGTGCGAGACCACCCAGGTCACCAAGTTCGGCAGCGGTGGCTCCCTGTTCGGGTACACCAAGCTCTACGGTCAGATACCCGGCGGGCAGGCCGAGTTCCTGCGCGTGCCGTTCGGTGACACGCTGCCCATCAAGGTTCCCCACACCGCGCCCGACCAGCGCTATCTCTACCTCTCCGATGTCCTGCCCACGGCCTGGCAGGGCGTCGCCTACGCGGACGTCCCGCCCGGTGGCAGCGTCGCGGTCCTGGGGCTGGGCCCCATCGGCGACATGGCCACCCGGATCGCCCTCCACCAGGGCGCCGGCCAGGTGATCGGCGTCGATCTGGTCCCCGAACGGCTGGCCCGCGCCTCCGAACGCGGGGTGACGACGCTGGAGTTCACCGGACACGGCGAGGACATCGGGGACCGGATCCGCGAGCTCACCGACGGACGCGGCGCCGATGCCGTCATCGAGGCCGTCGGGATGGAGGCGCACGGCGCCCCCCTGGCCAAGGCCGCCCAGCGGTTCACCGGGTTGCTCCCCGACCCCCTCGGCCAGAAGCTGATGACCAACGCGGGGATCGACAGCATGACCGCCTTCAACATGGCCGTCGACGCGGTCCGCCGCGGCGGCACCATCAGCATCCTGGGCGTCTACGGAGGCGCCGTGGACCCTGTCCCCATGCTCACCCTGTTCGACAAGCAGGTACAGCTCCGCATGGGCCAGGCCAATGTGAGGCGCTGGGTGGACGACATCCTCCCGCTCCTCGACGACTCCGACCCCCTGGGCGTCGACCACTTCGCCACCCACACCCTGTCCCTCGAGGACGGGCCCGAGGCGTACAGCACCTTCCAGGCCAAGAGGGACGGCATGGTCAAGGCGATCCTCACGCCGGACGGCGGTCGGCCGAGCCCGGTATGAGCCGGCACCGCACAGCGCGGGTCCACCGTCGGGCCCCGCGCGGCCGGCCGGACACCCTCCGCGAGGGCAGCACCGGTCGCCGCGCGGCGGGAGCCCGCTCGCCGCCGGCCCCCACGAGCACGGTGAGTTCGTCGTCCGCTCACTCGAGGAGCAGGGGCCTCAGATGGACGGGACCGCACAGCCGCGCGGGGTGTGCGGCCGGGAAGGAGGCGAGGACGGGCCGGCTCGGGTGGGCGGCCGGGTGGCGGCAGCGTTGGGCGGCCCGCGGGCGCCATGGCACCATCGGGCGGGTGAGCAGCACACCCCTCGACGCACAGCGCCTGAGCGACCTCGCCCGGCTGCGCCGCGTCCGCGACCGGATCGACCGGGAGTACGCGCAGCCGCTGGACGTCGAGGCGCTCGCCCGCGGCGTACACATGTCGGCCGGGCATCTCAGCCGTCAGTTCCGGCTGGCCTACGGCGAGTCGCCGTACTCCTATCTGATGACCCGGCGCATCGAGCGCGCGATGGCGCTGCTGCGCCGCGGAGACCTCAGCGTCACCGAGGTCTGCTTCGCGGTCGGCTGCGCTTCGCTGGGCACCTTCAGCACCCGCTTCACCGAACTGGTCGGGGTGCCGCCCAGCACCTACCGGCGCCAGGCGGCCGGCGGGACGGCGGGGATGCCGCCGTGCGTGGTCAAACAAGTGGGCAGACCGATCAGGAATCAAGAAGCACCGGTCATCGACACGTCGTTAGCGTGACGGTCATGAACATCACCATCAACACCACCGTCCTCCCGCACCACGACCCGGACGCCTCCCTCGCCTTCTACCGCGACATCCTCGGCTTCGAGGTGCGCAATGACGTCGGCCAGGGGACCATGCGCTGGATCACGGTCGGTCCCGCCGACCAGCCCGGCACCTCGATCCTGCTGGCTCCGCCGGCCGCCGACCCCGGCATCACCGACGCCGAGCGCCGCACCGTCACCGAGATGATGGCCAAGGGCACCTACGGCTGGATCCTGCTGGCCACCCAGGACCTCGACGGCGCCTTCGAGAAGATCCAGGCCACCGACGCCGAGGTCATCCAGGAGCCGACCGAGCAGCCGTACGGCATCCGCGACTGCGCCTTCCGCGACCCGGCCGGCAACCAGGTGCGCATCCAGGAGGTGCGCTGAACCCTGGTGCGGACGCTCCCCGGCTGACGGCTGAGACGGCGCGGCCGCCGGGGCGCTGAGTCGGGTCCGGCCCGCCTCCCGGGTGCGCGGAGGCGGGCGCGCGCCCCTGCCCGCGGTGGTGCCCCCGGTCGGCCGGCGCCCGCGCGCTTCACCCGATCAGCCGTCACCGGGTGGCCCGATCGGCGGCGGGGTCCTGTCATGGGTGTGCGGGCCGTCGGCCCGCGCCGCGAACAGAAGGGCACACCCATGTACGAGATGCGCAAAGGGCCCGCCACGACAGGCACCAGCGGATTCGTCTGGCATGTCATAACCAAGGAAGACGGATGCTCCACCCTCTGCGGCCGCCGGGTGGCATCCGCCGACCTCGCCCAGGCGGATCCCTCGGGTACCGCCGCGGAAGGCCACTGCGTCCCGTGCATGGACGCCTTCAGCCAGGTGCTGGGCGGCACGGATCTGTGATGCGGCCGCACGAGCGGTGACAACCGAGGCGCTCCCGGCAGGAGCAACAACGGATGGACTCCTCCGCGCACTCCCAATCCCCCGGTCCCCGATCCCGTGTGAACTCCGCCGAGCAGGGCGGGTACGAGCGCCTCCGCCGCGCTCCGTCCGTACGCCTGAGGTGGCTTCGCCACGCCGGCGGTTCCGCCCTAATGGCTGTGACCATCCTGCTCGCCCCCCTGAGCGTGGTGGCCGCCTGGGTGGATTCCGAGATCAGTGACACGGACCGCTACGTCGAGACCGTCGCGCCCATCGCCCGGGAGCCGGCGGTCCGCAAGGCGCTGGTCGATCGGCTGGCCGACCGGGTCGTCCGGAACGACGACGCCAAGGAGATCGCGTCCGCCCTCGCCGAGGCCCTGCGCCGCAGTGGCGCGCCACCCGCCATGGTCCACCAGGCCGGTTCCCTGTCCGAGGTGCTGGAGAGCGGGGCCACCACCTCCCACACCCAGGGCAGTGTGGCGGAGGTCGTCGTCAGCGACCAGTTCGCACAGGAGTGGGCGGACGCCAACCGCAGGAACCACACGGCGGTGGCCAGGGTGCTCACCGGCAAGGACAGCAGTGTGGTCGAAGGCCACGGCGGGGCCATCACCCTCGATCTCGGCCCCGTGCTCGAAGAGGTGAAGAAGCGGCTGGTCGACGCGGGGTTCCAGGGCGCCGCGCGGATGCCGTACGTCGACCGGTCGGTGGTCCTGGTGAAGACCGGGAACCTGGACCGGGCCCAGAGGCTCCTGCGCGTACTGGCCCTGCTCGGCCCCTGGCTGCCGCTCGCGGTGGTCCTGCTGGGGGCACTGGCCGTATGGACGCTGCCCGCGCACCGGATCGCCCTGATGACCGCGGGTGCCGGCGTGGGCGCGATGATGGTCGCCCTGCTGGTCGCGCTCGGCGTGCTGCGCCGCACCCTGCTGGACTCGGTGCCGCGCGACGCCCTGCCGCGGGATGCCGCGGCCGTCGTCTACGACACCTGCGTCCGCTTCCTGTCCGGCAGCACCCGCGCCGTGCTGCTCATCGCCGCGGCCGTGGTGGTCGCCGGCTATCTGGTCGGGCCCGGCCGCGGGGCTCGCGCACTGCGCCGTACCGCCCACCGGGGCACGGAGGCCGCCGGACGGGCCCTGGCCCGGGCGGGTCTGCGCCCGAGGGGCCCCGGCGACTGGCTGGCGGGCCACCGCCGGCAGGCGGCCGGCGCGGTGGGGGTCCTGACCGTGCTGACGCTGCTCCAGTGGACGTACCCCACGCCGGGCTCGGTGGCCCTGGTGCTGGGCGCCGCGGTGGCGGCACTGGCGGCACTGGCCGTCCTGGCGGCGGCGGGGAGCACGGCCGGTGAACCGGTGGCGCCCCGGCCCGGGGCCATCGAGTCCCCGCCCGATCGACCCACCGCGCCCTCGGCCGGTGCGGCCGGGGAAGG
>NZ_SRID01000219.1 GCF_004684805.1 Streptomyces palmae | reverse complement strand
GGGATGGGGGGCGCGGAGGGTGCGGAGGTGCTGTTGGGGGGGCTGATGGGCGTGGAGGCGGCACCTCAATGTCGCCGTTTCGGGTGGTTGACTCCCGCTTGTCTGCTCCTCGCCCCGAGACGGCTTCCCCCACGGTGAACCCCCTTTTTTGATCTAGAGGTGTGAGGGTACCTGTCACGGCCAGTTGGCTGATAGTAACCATCCAGGATCCAGAGCAGCTTCACACCGGCACCCACACCCCCACATCCCAGCCGCGACGCAGAGCCCCTTCACCGCCTGGCCAGGGCCGGGCCCGCTGCACGCATCAGCGGCTCCACCCCCTGCACGGGTGCGTTCAGGGGGCGGAGCCGCTGGTTTGAAGTGCTCCAGCCAGGCCCCGCCGAGCCTCAAGGCGGGACGGATCCGGGCCGGCCACGGTCGGGTGCTTGCGCTGCTGGTCTGGGGATGTTTGCGTGAGGGTCCGGGTCCCCGGCAGTTGCGATGCCGGGGACCCGGACCCTGCGAGCGGCTGCCAGCTGGCGGCCGGGGCGAGGCCCAGGGGCCAGGTACTTACCCGAAGGGCGTTCTCCGGTTAGAAGGACACGTCGATGTAGTCGATGTCATTCAATTCGACTACGAGGCCGTCGGCACGCCTTCCGCCGTCTTTGAAATAGACCTCCTGGAATCCCAATGCGACGATTTCACGCATCTTCTGGTCGCTGGCTCCGGCGTTACGGGCGTCGAACAGGCGGCGGGCGTAGTAGGCGGGGAGGTGAACGGTGAGTCGGCGGAAGCGGCCGTCGTCGGTCGAGCCGGGGCCGGCCTCGTAGCCGAAGCGGGCCCGCAGTTCCACCGTGATCCCGCCTGTGTCGGCGGCCCGTTGCTGCCGGCGCCTGCGCACCTGCGGCTGCCACCTCTGCCTCACCGCGTCGTTGATCTTCGCGGCAACGTCCTTGGGCGGGTGCTTGCGGGTGCCGCGCCGGTAGCGGTTGACGGAGTCGGCGGTGACGCCGATCTCCTGGGCGACGGCCTTTGCACTGCCCAGTTGCCTGACCAGGTAGCCAATCTTGCCCTTGAGGGTCTTCGGCGGCTCGCGGGTGACCGCTTCCTGATCGGCCCGCTTGATCGCGTCCTCGATCTCTCCAGTCACGGTTCAGCTCCTTTCGGGGGTGGGGTCTTGGCCGTCGGGGTCGACCAGCCGGAACCAGGTCTCACGTGTTTCGCGCAGGTCGTGCCGCCACAGCTCGAATTGCGGTGCGCAGCGGCGGGTGCGCAGGCAGAACTGGAGGGCCTCCATGCGCGCCTCCAGGCGGTCCAGCGTCCGCTCCCGCTCCGCGCCGGCTTCCAGCGACGGTGTGCCGGTCTTGCCGGGCACGGCCTACTCGCCTTCGTCCAGGACGGCGTCGCCGCCCTTGATGTGCCGGGCCGGGTTGAGGCCCTTGTCCATCAGGTCGACCGCCCACGGCATCGACTGGACGCCTTCGAGTTTCGCCAGTCCCGGTGTGGGCCCGAGGCGGAATCCTCCCGGCTGCGGCTTGCCGGAGGCGGCATACGGCAGGAAGTCCAGCGGGCTCGCGCCCGGGGAGGGGTAGACGACGCAGTCGGACAGCACGGCGAGCGGGTACAGCCCGGTCATCTTCGCCATGTTGTTGAGCTTGCGGTGCATGTTGACCCGGGCCTTGGAGATGACAGCGGCGCGGATGTCGGGGCGCCAGGCAGGGCGTTCCAGGGCCGGCCACCGGTCCCCGGCCTCGTAGTTCTTGCCCTGCGGGCGCTCGCGCAGCTTGCCGATGCCGCCCTTCACGGTCGCCTTGATGGCGGACAGCACGGCGGCCAGGGCCGGGTCGACATGCTTGTGCTGCTCCATCGCGGCGAGGAACTCCGCGTCGGACATGTCCCGGGTGACGCCGAGGTCGGCGAGGGTGTCGACGTAGGCGTTCTTGAGGCGGTCGTGCCACGGGTCCAGGTAGGCGCCGGTCTCCCGGCGCAGGTACGCCTCGATCGGGTGGACGTCGTAGCCGAGCTCCTGGGCATAGGCGAGGGTGTGTGTCTGGTACCAGGCACGCCCCGTTGGGCGGGTGCCGTCCGGGGTGAACGGGCTGGGCAGGCGCGGGTCCAGCTCGATGTGGGAGAGGTCGACCAGCCAGGAGCCGGGGATCTTCGGGTTGAACCTCGGGGCGTGGAAGTGGTCGGGGGCGGACAGGCCGACGACCAAGCGGGCCGCGGCGGCGAGGAACGCGGTGTTGAGGTCCAGGCCGACCGCGAAGGGCAGCGCGCACTCCTCACCGGTCACCAGGTCCAACGGCCGCACCCACTGGTACGCCTCCTCGTTCAAGAACCCGCCGGTCCAGCCGGACTGAACGACCACAGGGTGCTCGGGGATGGCTTCCGGCGGCGCCGGGTCCATCGGCTCGGTGCCCAGTGAGCCGGGGTTGTGGCCGGACACCCAGTTGCCGGTCGCTTCGTCCCGCACGGCGCGGGTGGGTGGGCGCAGCGCTGTCATCAGTTCCAGGCCGGAGACGGCGGTGGAGCCGCGCGGGGTGATGACTCGTTGGGCGTAGACGCCAAGGACGCGGGCGATGTCGGCCGGTGCCATCTCGGCCACGCCGGGCCAGGAACGGTCATCGAGGGCGTCCCAGGACAGGATCGCCAGTTGCACGCACTGCCGCTCGCGGCCCTGGGCCTTGCGGTAGATCCGTGCCCACGGCCCGAAACCGCGCTGGGTGAGCTGCCACTTGGCCTTCGCGATCTGCTTCACCACCGGGTGGTCCTCGGGCAGGCGCAGGGAACGGCGCTGCTCGTGGCCCTCCAGGCGCTCCGGCAGCCCCAGTTTCACGGCCGCGGCAGCGGTAAGCACGATCAACGGGTCGCTGTCCTTGCCGTAGCGGTGCAGCCGGGCGGCGCCCAGGCGGGACTCGCGCAGTGTCCATTCCACCAGCTCCGGCACAGTGGTTGCCGGGCAGCTGAGGACGATGCCACCCATGCCGTATGCGGAGCCGTCACCGTCCAGCACGGCGAGCGGGCCGTGCGGGAACCGCGGGTCCCGCATGGGCGCGGCGGCCTTCTTCACGGGGCGCCGCGACGTCGCCGGGCGGGCCGGACGCTGCGGGGCGACCGGGGCCGTGGGCGCCTCGACCGACGGTGCGCTGTCCATCTCTGGGATGGCCGGACCGGTGAACGTGGGCGGGACCTCGGGATGCGGCGCGACGGCCAGGGCAGGAGCTGGCGCCGCAGGGGTGCCGTACGCGGGGTACTTCGTTGCCCAGCCCTTCAGCAGCCGCTGGTATGCCTCAAGCCGGGGTGGGCGAGGCTCGGACCGGCCGTTCTCCCAGTTCTTCACGGTCTGCGTCGTGGTCTTGAGCGCGGTTGCGAGGCGGGCCTGGGTGATGCCGGCGGCCTCACGCAGCCGGGCACGCTCTGCCGGGGGCGGGAGCTGCGGCTCTTCTGCCAGCAGTGCGTCCACGGACGCGAACAACTCTTCCTCGGATGCCATATTCGTCTACCTCCACTCTGAACACTAGCAGGATTTTCCCCTCGATTTAACCCGTCCCTTAACCCATTCATCGTCTTGGCCGATCCGGGTCAGCGGCGCGACCTCAGGCGGCGGGCCTCCGCTCGGGACGAGTGATCGCCGCGCGGACCTGTGCAGCCGCCACCGCGTACGGGTCCGGCTCATCGTGCCGGGCAGCCGGCGCCTGGTCGGCGGGGAGCGCGGCGGTACGGTTCGTCAGCAGGTGCCGGGCGGTCCGCTGCCGGGCCTGCTCGGCTGCCTGAGCCGCGGCCTCCTGTGCCGCGGCGCGCGAGTCGAAGTGGTGGGCTCGGCGCATCGTCGCCTCGCGCGCCAGCCGGGCCTCGGTGTCGGCCTCCGGGCCACGGGCCAGGAGCGCCACCGCGGAGCTCTCGTAGTCGGCAGCGGCCGACTCCACCGCCAGGCGAGCGGCCACCGCGATCACCTGGTCGGTCGCGCCTTGAGCCTGCATCTGGGCACGGACCCGATCGACGTCGGCCTGGATGCCGGCCTCGGCCTGGGCGCGGACCGCCGCGATGTCCGCGGGGTCGGTGATGTCGGCCCACGCGGCGGCCACCGTCCGCGTGGTGGAGCGGATGAGCTCGGCGAGGGCCCGCTGCTCGCCGCAGGTCCCGCACAGCCCGGCCGCCCGGGGCGCGCCGCAGTCCGTGCACGGCAGCGCCTGCCGGGCGGCGTCGGCGGCCTCGGCCTTGGCCCGGGCCACCGCGGCGGCCTCACTGCGCCGCTGCTGGGCGGCCGCGGCCCACTCCCAGCGCGCCAGGGCGTCCACCTGCTGCTGCGCGACGGCTTCGCGCAGCTGCTGCTCGTACACCACTCGACGTTCCTTGGGCGTCTCGGCTGGCATGGTGGCCTCCACCTGGGCGGCGATCTGGGCGCGCAGGCCACGCCGGTCGGCGATCAGGTAGGCGCAGGTCTCGCAGTGGCCGCCGGTGTCCATCCGCAGGCCCTCGTCGCACCGGAAATCGGTGCAGTCCACCCGGCGCGGCAGGCCCCGCTTGATCAGCCAGCCCACCGGGTCCACCACCGCGGCCGGTCCGGCCTGGTCTGCCAGCCGCCGCTCCAGTCGGGCAGCCAGCAGCTGGGGCGCCACCTCCGGCCCGGCTACCCGGGAGATGGCTGCCACCTCCTGTCGGGCCACCGTGATGACCCGGCAGCGGGCACCGGAGCGCTCCAGGCGCGCCCAAAGCGGCCAGACCGCCCCGAGCACAACCTCAAGATCACTTGGCGGCCTGGGCACCCTCCCCCGCTGCTGGCCACTGGAACCCTGGCCCCCTGCGGTCGGCACTCTGGCAGCAGAGCTCTGCTCCGCCGGCCCCGCCCCCTGGGCCTGGTCGTGCTCGTCGGTCTGGGACTGCTGGGGCTGTTCCCCGCGCAGCGGGCCACCATCGACCAGCGTCAGCCGCGCTGGCTCCTCACCGTCGCCGGCCTGGTCCTCACGCGCGCACGCGCACTCCGGCCGACCGCAGCACCCCGACGGCGCTTCGCCGGAAAAACCACACGAGAGCTGCTGAGGAACTACTGGAGTAACCACAGGAGCGTGGTCTGCGTGGAGCTCTGCACCATCAGGACGCTCCCGATCCTCCGCCCCTTCGGTGTCCGCGGCGCCGTAGATCCCAGGCATACCAAGGGAAGCGGCAGCATCGGCCGGAGCTTGATCTCCGACTGCACCATCAGGACGCTGCGAAACCACCGCCCTGGAGCCCGAAACCCCCTCCACAGGGGCCAGAACCCGGCCGTACGCGCGAGCGACCGGCAGCAGCATGACCCGCCCCCGGCCGTGCATCCGCGTCGCCGTCGCCTTGCGCTGCCGCGCCACGACGCCGGCCTCCGTCAGCCGGGCCAGAACCTTCCGCGCCCCGGCCGGCGAGCAACCCAGCAGCCGGGCCAGCGTCGTCGCCCCGCGCCCCTCCCGCTTCTTCACCGAGCCACCACACAGCTGGAGCCAGCCCGACGCCCGAGTGTTCAGCACCATCAGCAGCAGCCCGAGCCGGTCGGTGGCCGCCCCCTTGCCCGTACGGTCGGCCAGCAGACCCGGAGGCGTCGGCTCCCGCCCCTCCGGCGTCCAGCCGTGCCCGAACAGCGCCTCGCACAGGCGCAGCAGCGTCGCAAGCTCCGCCTTCGACAGCGCCAGCGGATGCCGGGCATCACGGCCCTTGCGGGCCTTCCACAGTGGCATGACCAGGCAGTTCAGCCCGGTCGGCTGCCCCAGTGCGTTCCTGACCTCCTGGGTCCGCAGCGCCCCAGAGCTGCGAAGCTTGGGCAGCACCTTGTGGTGGACCGTGGACTCCTTCATGCCCAGCCACCGGCCGAGCTCCGCGCCCCAGATCGATGACAGATTGTCGTCCCAGCGCCCCTGCGGTGCCCGCGACTTCGCGTACAACACCACCGCCGCCAGCTTCGGCGCGTCCTTCAGCCCGGCGATCGACGGGTCTGACAGCAGCGCCCGGACCGCGGCCAGCAGCCGCAGCCGCATACCCCGACCCAGCCGCAGCGCATCATCCAGACTGCTCTCGCCATGGTGCCCTGGTGCCGACCGCTGCCCAGGAAGCAGCGGCACGGTGACTGCGTCGGCCGGCGGGCGGGGAGAGGGAACCATCACCGCGGCCTGTGCCGCCACGGCGCTCACCGGCTCGTCCGGACTGAACGAGGGCCGTGGCCGCACACAGCAGCGGCGAGCCCTCCCGGGACAGCAGGAAGGCCACTCTGTGTAACCGGATATTCCGGGCATGCGAGGCCGGTGTATTCCGGCACACGCGACAGACCAGGCTGGCGCGTGGTCGCTCGGTGATGCAGAATGACAGCGCTCCTCTCGCAATGTGAGGGCATGACGAAGCCCCCTCCTGGTGCTTCTGGTTTCTGCGCGAAACCTGATTTGAACTGTTCGGCCGGCTCCCAACCGGGCGAACAATCCCCTCGGGGAGCTCTCCCAAGCTCTCCGGTAGCAGACGGGGCGCTAGCTCAGGTGACTCCCAATCACCTGATGGCTGAGCGACCCGGGGCGGCAAGAAGACCCGATGCGGGCGCCGCCCCCAATGACCTACGTCATCCCAACCCCCTCAACACCAGAGGTGTGCACGGGGGCGGTCGTAAGCAACACAAACACCCCGCCGAAGGGCCAGCCGGCACGCGCATGCGGCTGCTGGCACCACGGCGGGGTGCTGTCTGTCTGTCGGTGGGGACAGGTAACCTGGTCCACGTCGATCTCCGTTGGTCTGTAACGGCGGTCGCCGGCCTTCGGACCCCCGCGAAAAGGTCCTTTGGCCACTGGCCCCCTCTCGACTTGCTAGGTCGAGGCACCGGGGGCCAGTCTCATTTTTGATCAATGTCGCAGACACGATACCCCTCCGGGAGGGTCCCGGAGGGCCGGGGGTGCACGTGTCGTTTCTGCGGCAACACAAAGCGTAGTGATGTCCCGTCAGGTGTTAAGCGGTAGATCGTCGTAGATGAGTTGAACTCGATCCGCAGGGGCAACGGAACGGAGAACCTCCAGAGCTCGCCCCTCGCGGTCTCTCGTGACCCGCTCAACCGCTATCACGGGGACCTTGCCGCCAATCCTGAGCTGGGCCGCCTCGCTTGGGCTAGGCATACGCGACTCAACCCGCTCGCTGGCCTTCGCGGGAGGATGGCCAGCCGCAGCGAAGGCAGCGAAAACGCCACCCACGACCTTGCCTTCGCCTGAGATGCCGACCTCATCGGCAAGATCTGCCAGATACCAGGCGCGCTGAATCTGCACAACGTCGTCGGGTCCGATCGTGGCGTGTCGGCAGCGGTGCAGCAGTTCGGCATCTTCAGGCGCATCCAGGAGTGCTGCGACGCCTTCCGGCCCCTGTCCGCGAGAGACGTCCACGACCTTCATCCGCCCGTCGAGTCCTTGTTGGGCGCAAGCCGATTCCCAGGGCCCCTTGGTGCCGCCCGGCCGGAGGACTCGGCTGTATCGGCTCAAGGGGATTCGGACACGGAGGCGATTCCGCACCTGCGTTCCGCCCTTACCCATGGTGACTACCAGGCCCTCGTCGGCGAGCACGCCGATCGCCTCTCGAACCGTCTGCCGGGAGAGGCTGTGCACCGCCATGAGATCGATGATCCGCGGCAGCGTCGAGCCCGGCGGGTAGTCCCCCCTGTTGATCTGCTGGCGCAGATGCTCTGCCAGCTGTCGGTAACCGCGCACCGCGCCATCCTTTCGTCGTGACTCTTGGGTAAAGGCTAGCTCCTATTGACAGGGCTTGGAACTACCCCCATCATAAATAGGGGCTAGCCCTTACGCAAAGTAGTGGGTTGGCTCCATGGTGCCCCGAGCTGTCATCTAGACCGTGGTCTTGACCCGGTCAGGTGGCGAGGGAGCCGGAGACGGCTTTCTCGGAGCACCCATCGCAGGAGCTCCTTCCCCTCACGGGGAGGGCCGGGGTCGATAGCACCACCAAATCCCCCGGGCCAGGGCGTCCCCTGGGTCACTGGCTCCTGCGGTGTACGTCGCAGCGCAGATGCGCTGTCCGGCCGTCAGGACGCCGGCACCCCGTTGTGCTGCCTGACGGTCGGAGAGAGCACCGCGACGCGCCCCGCCTCCGACGCAAGGAGACTCCTATGACCATGACGACCGCGGAGCCGACGGCCCGCAAGCGCCGCCGCAAGCCCCGCACGAAGACCCTCAACCACCGCCCGCCGATCGTCGCCTCCCAGCTCAAGCTGAACGAGATCGACCTGACCCCCGGCAAGGAGCACCTGATCTGCCCCGACTGCCGGACCTGGTGCCCCATCACCGGCATGGGAGGCACTCCCAAGCTCGTGCCCCACCACACCGACCGCTTCAACACCCCAAACCCGCGCCGCTGCACGGCTGGTAGCAACCGCAAGGTCGCCATCGACGTCTCGGCCGGCGCGTATCGCACGAAGCTGATCGAGGCCAGTGGCACAGTGGCGGGCCGCCGTACCAACCGGGTCACCCGCAAACCGCGCACATCGACACCGCCGCCGGTGAGCCGCATCGCGACGACCGCTAGTGAGCCGGCGCCGAAGCTGCCCATGCTGCTGGAGAAAGCCCGCACCGCCGTTGCCCTCCACCGCGCCTGCTGCTCGATGTGTGCTGGAGGCGGTCGGTGCGAGGAGGGCGGCGAGCTGGAGCGGTGCCTGGCGGAGATGGAGGCGACCTCCCGTCTCCTCTTGGAGCGGCGCCAGCGGAACGAGGCGCAGGCCGAGCGTCTCCAGGGCCGCCAGCGCGCTGCGCAGTGGCGTCAGGTGGAGCACACCAACCGTCAGCAGAAACAGGTACGCAGCCCACACACCCTGGCCTCCTGACACTCGCCGCGGCCGCGCCTCCGGCGCGGATCGCGGCCCGCAACCCCGCGCTGCCCAATCGCCCACGGCCCACCCGCCTGTGGCCCGTGGCGATCGGAGTGCGCGGCGGAACCCCCAAAGCGCCCGATAGCAGGAGGAATCCATGGATTGGCGACACAACGCCGTATGCCGCGAGGAAGACCCCGATCTGTTCTTCCCCGTCGGCAACACCGGTCCCGCGCTGTTGCAGACCGAGGAGGCCAAGGCCGTCTGCCGCCGCTGCCCTGTCATGGAGCGGTGCTTGCAGTGGGCGCTGGAGTCCGGCCAGGACTCCGGTGTCTGGGGTGGCCTCAGCGAGGACGAACGGCGCGCGATGAAGCGCCGCGCCGCCCGCAACCGGGCGCGCAACGCCATGTGACCAGCGGCCACTGTCGCCGGCATCCCCAGCCACACCGGCGGGTGTCGACGGCAGTGGCCGCTCGTACAGGGCCAGCAAATAGGCGCCCAGGGGTGGAGCCCTGGACGCCGACACACAACAACCGCGTGGAAAGGAGACGGCTGTGAGCACGCTCATGATCTCACGTCCGACCTGCGGCCTCTACGAGGACATGGAGGAGGAGGACTACGGGATGGGGCCGACAGAAGGGCCCGAGCCGGGGGATGCACTGATCGCCCTGCCGCCGTACATGCTCCGCGAGAGCATGACCGCGCCGGCGCCGACCGGCCGCGCCCCGCGCATCCTCGTCGGGGCGCCGGCCCAGCCCGGTGCCCGCGCCCGCTGCAAAACGTGCGGCCGAAACTTCGAGGACTGCGGCTGCGGCCAGGGAAGCACGGCGCACGCGTACACCGACAAGGACCTGGACGACCTCAACCAGGGCCTCGAAAAGCCGTATGACGGGGACGACGACGAGGTCTCGTCCGCGCTTCCTCCGACCGGCACGTGAGCCGTAGCCGCCCCGGTGACATAGCCAGGGCTGCTCAGGCCGCCGCCGCCCACATCCTGGCGCGCCGCGGCTTGAGCAGCCCGGCAGTCTCAGTCGTACTCCACGCCGCCGCTCTCATGGCCGCCATGGCGTGGGATACCGGCCATTCCGTGCACGAGATCCACCCGCCCCTGAGGCGGCGCCGGGCCGAGGACAGGTCACCTCCAGCCAGGGGGCGAGATCATCACCGGCCCGTCAGCAAAAGGCCAAACGCCAACATGTCCGAGAGCCGTAACCACCCGCTCTACACCGCCTACATGCGAGCCGCAGGCGCAGCCCACCAGCACCAGACCCAGTGCCCGCCGTGCCAGCAGGGTCAGCCCTGCGACGACGGCAAGCAACTGGACCAGCAGCTGGAAGCCCGGCAGAACGGCTGGCCCGAGTACCTCAACTGCAACTGGTGATCGTCCCCGTCCGGGGCACCGAAGTCCCCAAGGCACGCTGCGCCCCGCGTAGACACACCTCGATCGGAAGGAAACCCATGATCGCCACCCTCCGGGCCCGCCGCCGTCACACCCTCCTGCGGCGGGTCGCCGAGCACCTGGTCCGACAGGCAGCCACCAAGCTGCACACGGAAGAAGTCACCTGCGCCCACGTATCCGCTCTCGCGTTCGGCCGGTACCGACTGAACGTCGAGAAAGACGAAGCCGTGGACTACCTGGCCGCCGCGCTGATCGCCGGTGGCCACAGCATCGACCACCTCCAGGTGGTCGATGACCAGTCCCAGCTCTGACTGCCTGTCGGCTGCCTCCCTCGCCCGTCCCTGGACGGGCGAGGCGCGGGGAGTCGCACAGACGCGCTTCACCGGGGCGACCGCCCTACCGCCAAGCAGATCGGTCGCCCCGGCCCATCGCGAGAGATGGAGACCCCATCATGGCACTACGCCGAGATATCCCCACCGCCCCCGGCACCCGGCCCGACCCTCGGTACGCGACCGAGTACGACCCGGCCCGCGGCGGCCACTACCCCGCCAAGCCCAGCCCGGTCCCCGGCGCCCGCAAGGGCGGCGACGCCGGCCGCGGCCGACTCACCCGAGGCGGTGCCCAGTGATCTGCTGCGGCAAGCCGATGGTCGAGCAGGGCGGCATGTTGGTGTGCGACACCTGCTACGCCTCGTACCAGGGAGGCGACCAGTGAGCACCAGCACCGAGGACGCCCCGCCTCCGGCGCCGATTCGCTGCACCACCTGCAACGGAACGGGCAAGGGCGAGACGATCGTGACCGGCACCCACACCTACCAGGCCGATTGCGGCACCTGCGGCGGCTCCGGCGAGCTGTAGATCCCCAATCCAGTACCAACGGCCTGTCGCATCCCTCATTCGACGGGCCACGGTGACGGGATACGCCGGCACCGTGGCTCGGACCGCCCGACCGGCCTTCTGCCGGTCCAGCACGGTGAGAGCCGGCGGACATCGGCCGCGTACTCACCAGCCTGATCCACCCCGTTCCCGGCGGGCCGCCCATATGCGGGCGGCCGGCCTTCCCATACCCCCGCTCGGGACTCTCCTGAGCCGCCTTGATGGAGGAGACACCATGGAGCACGTCATCCCGCTGATCACCCCCTTGGACGGGTCCGGTCTCGCCCACCACCCGGACCCGTCCAAGGGGGTGATCAGCGGGAT
>NZ_SRID01000218.1 GCF_004684805.1 Streptomyces palmae | reverse complement strand
CCCCTGGCGCCCCACGTCCCCCACCACCCTCGTCCGTCTATCGCGTCACTCCATCCCCTCCAGGTCTGATCAAACGATGTACTGGTCGGGCAGACTTGGCGCGCTGTATGTGATCACGACGAGGGAGACGACGTGCGACTTTCCGACCAACCGGGAACCGAGGCCGAAATCCGCATCGAGGCTGCCGTCTCGCGGGTCTGGGACCTGGTCAGCGATATCGCCCTGCCGGCCAGGCTCAGCCCCGAGCTGCAGCGGGTGGAGTGGCTGAACGGGGCCACCGGTCCCGCCGTCGGTGCGCGCTTCACCGGCCACAACACCCACCCCAGGATCGGGGAGTGGCAGACCGTGGCCGAGGTCGTGGAGTACGAGCCGGAGCGGGCGTTCGGCTGGGCCGTCATCGACGCCTACGGGCGCTACGGCGAGGCCGTCGACGACGCCGCCAACCCCATGGCCACCTGGCGCTTCCGACTGGACGCCGCCCCGGACGGCACCCTGTTGCGGCAGTCCATGCGGATCGGCACGGGTCGGTCCGGGCTGACCGTGGTGGTGGAGCGCTGGCCGGACAAGGAGGCGGAGCTGATCGGGGGCCGGCTCGACGAGGTCCGTGCGGGCATGGAAGCCACCCTGCGCGGCATCAAGGCCCTCGCCGAAGACAACGACTGACCCTCGACCCGAGCACCCCTTCTCCAGGAGCACCCCGCCATGACGCCTATCGCCGTCCCCGAGGAGCTGGCCGCCCACTACGCCGGCTACCCGGCCGGTCCGGAGTGGATCGCCGCGCTGCCGGATCTGGCCGCAGAGTTCCTGGAACGGTGGGAACTGCGGCCGGACGGCGCCCCGGCGCACGGCATGGTCGCCCTGGTGCTGCCGGTGCGGCGGGCGGACGGCGCCCCGGCCGCGCTCAAACTCCAGCAGGTGACGGAGGAGTCCGCGGGGGAACCACTGGGCCTGCGCGCCTGGGCGGGTGAGGGGGCGGTACGCCTGCTGGACCATGACGCGGACAGCGGAACCATGCTGCTGGAGCGGCTGGACGGCCGGCGCTCACTCGCCTCGGTCCCGGACGCCCAGGCCGCGCTGCTGAAACTGGCCGACCTGCTGGCCCGGTTGACCGCTGTGCCGGCCCCGGCCGGGCTGCGCACCCTGGCCGCCGTCACCGACGCCATGCTCACCGCGCTGCCGGGGGCGCTGCCCGAGCTGCACGACGCGGACCAGCGGCGGGTGCTGGAGAACTGCGCGGCCGCGGTGCGTGAGGTGCGCGGTGAACCGGGCGACCGGCTGCTCCACTGGGATCTGCACTACGCCAACGTCCTGGCCTCGCTGCCCGGTTCGGGCCGCGGGCCCTGGCTGGCCATCGATCCGAAGCCGCTCGCCGGGGACCCCGGTTTCGAGCTGATGCCCGCGCTCCGCAACCGCTGGGAGGACCTCGCCGCCACGGGAGACATCCCGCGCGCGATCGGCCGCCGGTTCGACCTGCTCACCGAGATCACGGGCCTGGACCGGCAGCGGGCGGCGCGCTGGACCCTGGCCCGGGTGCTGCAGGACGCGCTGTGGGCCATCGAGGACGGTGAGCACGAGCTGGGGGCCGAGCGGTCGACCCTCGCGGCGGTCCTGCTCGACCGCCTGGACTGAGTCCGGGGTTCCGTACACAACAGGGCGCCGCCCCTCCGTGGGACTGGAGGGGCGGCGCCGTGACTCTTCGCGTCAGACGAGCCAACCCACGATGTGGAGAACGTGCGCGAGCAGGCTGGTGACGATGTTCATGGCTCTCCTTGATGGACTGAGCGATATGCGGAGTGACCCTCGACGACGGCTGGGACATGGATGCCGTACGACCGAGGTGGCGGTGACGGTCTGCAGCCCCTCACTCGCGTATCGGAAGCATGTCCCGACACTGCCCCACCCGGGTAGCTTTTCCGATTGGCATCACGCTCACCGGTGATCGATCGGTCAACCGTTCGTACACGAATCACGGCTCCGGTGCCGCTTGGTGCCGATGGCGAGCAGCCGCACCACCGGGTCGAACCGGTGACTTGACCAGGCGGGGCTCCCGATGTGACCCAGATCGCACCACCGCATGCCGTCTGGACGGTTGTTCGGTCGGAAGTGATGGGTAGGCGACCCTCTACGTCCGGGTACCGGACGGTGCCGGGCGCGCGAGGTACGACCGACCCAGCGCGCGGGCCGCGGCCGCCTTTCCCCGTTTGCCGGTGCCGGACGACCGGGCACAGTACGGTCAGTTCACAACAACATGGGGGGACTGAGAAATTTGGTGACCATTCTGATCGGGTTGATCGTTCTTGCGGTGGGCGCGGTGGTGATGACCGTGGTGTTGTCCCGGCGCGACCGGACGGGCTCCGACGCCACCATCACCTACATCCCGGTGGGGCGTTCGGCCGAGCCGGCCGCGTACCAGCGGGAGGGCCTGGGCCACCCGCAGCAGGACCGCGTCTCCTTCTGACGTCCGCACCACGGGCCGAGAGCCCCGGCACCGGCACCGGTCGGGGCCCACACCCGGGCCCCGACCACCCTCACCGAGGGAGCCGTGGTGTCCGGCCGCGGCGCGGTGCCGGGCGATCTCGTCCAGGCCGAACAGGGATGTCCGACAGGAACGGGATCTCCGGCGGGCCCGCGGACGTCCGGGGGAACGGCGATGTCGGCGGGATCAACCGTGCCGGGCGAAGGCGGCGGTGATCGCCTCCCGGTCCACGCCCGCCGCCAGCAGCAGCCGGAGCAGGATTCGGGCCTTGTAGGGGTCGAGCAGCCCGGCGTTGATCAGACCCCGCCGCAGGAGGTCCCGCTCCGAGCCGACCGCGCCATAGGTCTGCCGCAGCACCGAGCCGGCGCCGCAGCGGGAGGTGAGCACCACCGGGATCCGCTCGGCCAGCGCGCCGAACACCGGGGCCAGCGCCGAGGAGACGTGCCCGACGCCGAAGCCGGCGACCACCAGCCCCTGGTGGGTGTCGGCCAGCCCCTCCAGCAGCGCCCCGTCGTCGTCCAGGGTGACCGTGTACAGCGCGACCCGGGTGTCCGCCAGCCCCGCGGCCGTGAGCCGGTCCGCGCCAGGGATCGCGGGCGAGGAGTGGCCCGGCGGCGTGGCCAGGATCCGCACCTGCCCCTCGATCACCTGCCCGATCGGCCCGAGAGCCGGTGAGGCGAAGGTTCCGGTGCTGGTGGAGTGGGTCTTGCGCACCCAACGGGCGGCGTGGATCTCATCGTTGAGGACGGCCAGCGCACCCAGACCGCGGGCGGCGGGCGAGGCGGCCACCCGGGCCGCGGCGAGCAGGTTCGCCGGGCCGTCCGGGCCCGCCAGGGTGGGGTTGCGCATCGCCCCGGTGAGGACGAACGGTGCCTCGTGCGGCCACACCAGGTCCACCAGGTACGCGGTCTCCTCCAGGGTGTCCGTGCCCTGGGTGACCACCACACCGGTGGCCCCTCGCCGCACCGCCTGCGAGGCGTCTCGCACCAGGTCCAGGAGGTGGGCGAAGGACAGGCTCGCGCTCGGCACCGCCTGGGTGTCCTGCACCTCCAGCGGCATCCCGAGCTCGGCGAGCCCGGGGACGGCGGCGGTCAGCTGCGCGCCGGTCAGCCGGGTGACCGCGCCCCCACCGGGACCGTCACCGCCCTTCGCCACTCCTCCCATCGCGATCGTCCCACCAAGGGTGAACAGTGCGACCGTCACTGGCTGCGTCCTTCGCTCGTCCGCGGCGCGGGACGGCGTTGTCTCGCGCCGCGCCCACCCTAGGCAGAGCCAACTTCGGTGCGCTGTCTGCCCGATCACATCGCTCTCGGGAATCAGGACGCGTCCGGGAAGTCCTCCAGCAGGCGCGGCGGGGCGGCCTGCTTCCAGGAGTCGACCACGATGTCCCGCAGCTCGGTCCGGTCCTCCAGCGCGGCGATCCGCACCCGCACCCAGTTGGAGCCGGCCTCGTGCGGCGGCACCCAGAACTTCTCCGGCTCGGCCGCGATCAACTCCGCACGCTCGTGCATCGGGCACCGGACGGCGAAGGAGGTCTCGTCGTCCGGAATGGTCAGGAACATCTTCCCGGCGACCCGGAAGGTGGGCATCTGCCATGCCTCCTTCTCCACCGTCTCCGGCAGGGAGAGCGCGACACGACGGACATCCTCGGAATCGGTCATGCGCCTACCGTAAGCAGGGACGACGAGTACGGCACACCGGAAAACGGCGCCAACCCTCCGCGCTCTCCGGAGACATGGCGATCAGGCATTCACCCAGACCGTCTCCCATGCGCCGTGCGCCGTGCGCAGCGCGTACCGCAGCCGCATCCCCTACGCCGCGTCCGCCATTCCCCATCCGACACCCCCGCACCCCCCAGCATCCCGCATCCCGTACGCCGCACCCCAGCACCCGACATCCCGTACGCCGTATCCGCCATCCCGTACCCGGTCCGGCATCCCGCATCCCTTGCGCCACACACGGCATCCCCTACGCCGCACCGGGCATCCGGCATCCCGTACGCCGCACCCGGCACCGGCACCGAGACCGGCACCCCGCATCCCGCATCCCGCACCCCGCACCCGCACCCGCACCCGCACCCGCACCCGCACCCGCATGAGAATCGCCCGTCACGCCTCTCCGGCCAGCGTGAGCGCCCGCAGCCTGCGCCCCGCGTACCAGGTGGCGGTGCAGGTCACCGCGGTCAGCAGCACCACCGCCGTGGACAGCCCGACGTCCGAGGTGATCACGTCGCCATCCCCCACCCACTGCGCGAGCGCCAGCGACCACTGCTGGACGCTCAGGGTGCGGGCGCCGGGGACGATGTTGCCGAAGACCGACTCCCAGACCAGGGCGTAGATCAGCCCGCACACCACCGCGTGCCGGGTCACAGTGCCCAACAGCAGGAAGATGGCGCTGTAGGCGATGGAGGCCACCACGGCGGCCAGGGCGTAGGCGACGGCTATCTGCTGGCTGTTGCCGTTGAGGATCAGACCGGCGATCAGGGTGGGTATCGCGGAGAAGGCCACGGTGACGGCGATCGCCACCAGCAGCTTGGTGAATATGATCACCGGTCGCTTGACGGGTTTGGCGAGGAGGTAGATCACCGAACCGTCGTCGATCTCCGGCCCGATGGCACCGGTGCCGGCAATCACGCCGATCAGCGGCACCATGGTGGCCAGCGCGAAGCCGCTCAGCAGGCCGTCGGCGGTGGAGTCGTCGGCACCGGCCACGGCACGCACCACCGCGGAGATCGCGATCAGCAGCACCGGCAGGGCGGAGAGCATCAGCGTACGGCGCCGCCCGAGCAGCGCCCGGTAGGTGAGACGGGCCACGGTGGGGTGGTAGAGCGCGGTCATCGCAGGGGCTCCCTTCAGGCCGCGACGAGATAGGAGAAGACGCTTTCCAGGGACTCGTCCGAGGGCGAGACCGTCAGCAGCCTGATGTCCAGCTCCCGCGCGACGCGCGGCAGCAGCTGGGTGAAGCGCGCGAAGTCCACGGCCTGGACCCGCAGTTCGCCCTCCTGGACGTCCACCTCTATTCCGGCGGTGGAGGAGTCGGCGATCAGGGCGGCGGCGAGGGCCCGGTCGTCGGAGGACCGCACGACATAGCGGTGTGGCCGGTCCGTCATCAACCGGCGGATCTTGCGGAAGTCGCCGGAGGCGGCGTGCCGGCCGGCGACGATCACCTCGATGTGCGAGGCGAGCTGCTCGACCTCTTCCAGGATGTGCGAGGAGAACAGCACGGTGCGGCCCTCCGCGCCCATCCGCCGCAGCAGGTCCATCAGCTGCATCCGCTGGCGCGGGTCCATCCCGTTGAACGGCTCGTCCAGCAGCAGCACGGAGGGCTCGTGCACCAGAGCGGAGGCCATCTTGACGCGCTGCCGCATGCCCTTGCTGTACGTGTCGATGCGCCGAGTCGCCGCCTGCGCCATCTCCACCGTGGCCAGGGCCTTCTTGGCGGCGGCCACCGGTCGCTCCAGACCGTGGAGTTCGGCGTTGGCGAGCACGAACTCCCGGCCGGTAAGGAAGTCGTACATGGACTCCCGCTCGGGAACCAGGCCGATCTTGCGGTAGGTCTCCTCGTTCTGCCAGATCGGCTCGCCGTCCAGGGTGACGGTGCCGTTGGAGGGCGGCAGGAAGCCGGCCATCATGTTGATCAGGGTCGACTTCCCGGCTCCGTTGGGGCCGAGCAGACCGGTTACCCCGGGGCCGATGGTCATGCTGACGTCGTTGACAGCGACCACGTTTCCGAACCAGCGGGAGACGTTGTCAATGGTGAGCGTGCTCATGGGCGCGGCCCATTCCTTGGAAGGGTGGTGGCGGGCGAGGGGTGGCGGGTCACAGGCCGGCCTTTCGGTAGCGGCGGACCAGCAGTCCGTAGCAGCCGGCGATCAGTCCGAGGGCGACGAGGAGGTAGACGGCGCCGGCACCGCCGTCCGGCCCGTGGGCCCCGGGGAAGGAGGAGGTCGCGCCGAGGAACGCGGTCTGCACCCCGTCCAGCAGCGTGATGGGCGAGAACAGCCCGAGCCAGCCGATGATCTCGGTGTTGTCCTGGTCGTAGGCGATGCCCTGGACGGCGCTGACCGCGCCGTAGGAGATCGTCAGTACGGCGATGACGGCGGCCACACCGAACCCGCGGCGCGGCGTGAGCGCGGCCAGCACCAGGCCTATGCCGGCGAAGAGCAGCGAGAGCAGAGCCACGGAGATCAGTCCTTGTGCGAGCCCCGCCGTCTGGTCGACGAAGTCGAGCTTGGCGAGCAGGGCACCCGCGTAGAGGATCACCACCGGCGCGGCGGTGAGCAGGAAGAGCGCGGAGGCCATGGCCGCGAACTTGGCGGCCACGTAGTCGGTCGTCTCGATCGGGCGGGAGAAGTACAGCGGGGTGGTCTTGAACCGCAGGTCGAGGGAGACCGACTGGGGTGCCTGGGCGGCTGTGTAGAGGCCGATCACGGCCTGGAGGTAGATCGCGTAGCGGGTGTAGTCCACCGGCAGGTCATCGGCCTTGGAGACGACCGCGACGGCGACGATGATGCCCGCGGGCAGGCACATCACCGCGAGCAGGATCATCGGCAGCACCTTGGACTTGGCGGATCGGCCCAGGCCGTAGGCGCCGCGCAGGCTCTGCGTGAACAGCGAGCGGCGGGCGTAGGCGCGGCCCAGCCGGGGACCGTCGTAGTGGCGGTAGCCGATGTTGTGGATGACGTTGACGTCAGGCGGCGTCATGGTTCACACCCTCCTGCCGGTGGGGGTCGGCGGTCCCGGTGCCGTCCGCGGGCCCGGTTCGGAAGATCTCGGCGATGCGGTGCCGGCGCTGCTCCATGCGCACCATTCCGACGCCCAGTTCGGCGACGGCGTCCCGCACCGTGTCGTAGGTCCGGTCGCCGCGCTCCGGGTCCATGTCCACCAGCAGCAGGACGCCCTCGGCGCGCACGGCGAGGCCGGCCTCGGACAGCAGCTCCAGCAGGGCGTCCTCGCGGTCGGTGACCTCCACCGCCAGCGATGCGGTGGCCTGGGTGAAGTCACTGGTGGAGCTGGCGCGCAGCAGCTTGCCGCCGTCGATCACCACCACCTGGTCGCAGGTGCGCTCCAGTTCGCCGAGCAGGTGCGAGGTGACCAGCACCGAGATCCCGAAATCGGTGTGGACACGGCGGATCAGCGCCAGCATCTCGTCCCGGCCGACCGGGTCGAGTCCGTTGGTCGGTTCGTCGAGCAGCACCAGCTGCGGGTCGTGCACCAGAGCCTGGGCGAGCTTGACGCGCTGCTTCATGCCGGTGGAGTAGCCGCCCATCGGACGGTAGCGCTCCTCGTAGAGCCCGACGTGGCGCAGGGTGTCGGCGGTTCGCTCGCGGGCCGCCGACGGCGGTAGCCCGGACATCCGCGCCATGTGCACCACGAACTCGGTGGCGGAGACATCGGGCGGCAGGCAGTCGTGCTCGGGCATGTACCCGACGCGCTCCCGGATGGCGTTGCCCTCGGTGGCCACGTCCAGACCGAGCACCCGCGCACGGCCCTCGCTGGCCGGGGACAGGCCCAGCAGGATCTTGATGAGCGTGGACTTGCCCGCGCCGTTGGCACCCACCAGGCCGGTGACGCCCGGGGTGATGTCGACGGTAAGCCGGTCCAGGGCGGTCACCCTCGGGTACCGCTTGCTCAGGCTTTCGGTGGCGATCACAGTCACATGTTCGACGTTAGTGGCGCAGCCCACAGTCCGCGTCACTCCCAGCGGTTGGATCCGTGTAGTACTCGAGACTGATCAGCCGCCGGCGTCCAGCACTTCAGAACGACTCCGCACACCAGGGTTACCCCGAGTATCCACAGGGCTGGTTCGGCTCTTGACGCAGCCTCCGAGGATTGTCACATTCATCAGTGTCAAGTTGCTGGTGAGGCTCCGCGGCGAGCGGACGGACGGGCGGTGGGGTGGGTGACGATGACCTCGATGGCGGGCGGCGGGCTCGCGACACGTCGGGAACTCGACGCGGATCTGCGCGGGTTCAGGGAGGTGCAGCGGCTGAGCTACGCGTGCGCGGAGGCGGTCGCCGCCCAGCTGCGGCCGGGGGTGACCGAGCGCGAGGCGGCCCGGATGCAGCGCGACTGGCTGCGCGAGCGGGGGGTGCGGGACTGGTTCCATCTGCCCTTCGCGTGGTTCGGCGACCGCACCGCCTTCACCGGCTTCCGGATACCGCTGCAGTTCTTCCCGACCAATCGGGTGCTGGAGCCGGGGATGCCCTTCATCCTCGACATGGCGCCGGTCCACAAGGGGTACACGGCGGACATCGGCTACTCCGGCTGCCTGGGCCTCAACCCGGTGCACGACCGGCTGCTCGCCGACCTGGAGGCGCACCGGGAGCTGATCCTGCGGGAGGTGCGCGAGCGGCGGCCGCTGCGCGAGATCTACCAGGACGTGGAGCGGCTCATGGTGCGCCAGGGGTATGCCAACCGGCATCGCGCCTACCCGTTCGGCGTCATCGCGCACCTGGTGCACCGGACGCCGGAGCGCCGCTGGTCACCGCAGCTGTTCGGGTTCGGGGTGCAGAGCCTCAAGGGGCTGGCCTCGGACGCGCTGCACGGCCACCGGGAGGGCTGGTCGCCGCTGTGGAGCCCGTACCGCTTCTCCGACCACCCGCCGCACCCCGGCCTGTGGGCGGTCGAGCCGCACCTGGGATTCCGCGGCACCGGCGCCAAGTTCGAGGAGCTGCTGGTGGTCACCGACTCCCGGGATCCGCAGGAGAGCGCCTTCTGGCTGGACGACGACCTGCCGCACGTGCGGCGCTGGCAGGGCCTGTCGTGAACCGCCCGGACCCCCGGGGGGCGCTCCCGGGACAGGCGGAGCGCGGGCGGATCAGGCAGAGCCGGGACACAAGGCACCGGACCCGGGAAGCACTCGGGACGGGCGAGCAGAAGGGGGCCGTGTGATGGCGGCAGCGGCGAGCGCGACGGAGCGCTGGGTCCGTACCGGTGAAGTGGAGCTGTGCGTCGCCGAGTGGGGCGACCGCACCCAGCCGACCGTGCTGCTGGTGCACGGCTATCCGGACAGCAAGGAGGTGTGGAGCCAGGTCGCCGAGCAGCTCGCCGACCGGTTCCATGTGGTCGCCTACGACGTGCGGGGCTGCGGGAGGTCCACCGCGCCGTCCCCGCTGCGCGGCGGCTACACCCTGGAAAGGCTCACCGACGACTTCCTGGCCGTGGTCGACGCGGTCAGCCCGGACCGACCGGTGCACCTCGTCGGCCACGACTGGGGTTCGGTGCAGGCCTGGGAGTTCGTCACCGTGTCCCGCACCGAGGGTCGGATCGCCTCCTTCACCTCGATGTCCGGACCGTCCCTGGACCACTTCGGCCACTGGATCAAGCAGCGCACCAGGCGTCCCGGCCCGCGCCGGGTGGGGCAGCTCCTCGGCCAGGGCGCCAAGTCCTGGTACGTGTACGCGCTGCACACCCCCAGGCTTCCGGAGGCCGCCTGGCGCGGGCCGCTCGGCAAGCGCTGGCCCAGGCTGCTGGAGCGGCTGGAGGGCATCCCCGCGGGCGACTACCCCACCGCCTCGCTGCCGCGGGACGGGGCGCACGGCGCCTGGCTCTACCGGGACAACGTGCGCCGGCGGCTGCTCCACCCGCGCACCGACCCGTTCGCACACGCCCCGGTGCAGTTGATCACTCCGATCGGTGACGCCTTCCTGTCCGAGCGGCTCTACGACGACCTGGACCAGTGGGTGCCGCAGCTGACCCGGCGCACCATCGCCGCCAAGCACTGGGTGCCACGCACCCGGCCCGACCAGCTCGCCGCCTGGATCGGGGAGTTCGTCTCCACCATCGAGGCGAGCGGCCGGTCCTCGGTGCGGACCGGGTCTCCCAAGCCGTACGCGGACCGGTTCGGCGGCCAGCTGGTGCTGGTGACCGGTGCGGCCAGCGGCATCGGCCGGGCCACCGCGTTCGCCTTCGCCGAGGCGGGCGCCCGGGTGATCGCGGTGGACCGGGACACCGAGGGCGCCACCCGCACCGCCGAGCTGGCCCGGTTGATCGGCGCACCGCAGTCCTGGGCGGAGACGGTGGACGTCGCCGACGAGGCGGCCATGGAGAAGCTCGCCGACAAGGTCACCTCCGAGTACGGCGTGGTGGACGTGCTGGTCAACAACGCCGGCATCGGGCTGGCCGGTTCGTTCCTGGACACCACCACGGAGGACTGGCGCAGGGTGCTCGACGTCAACCTGTGGGGGGTCATCCACGGCTGCCGCGCCTTCGGCCGCCGGATGGCCGAGCGCGGGCAGGGCGGCCACATCGTCAACACCGCCTCGGCCGCCGCGTTCCAGCCCTCACGGGCACTGCCGGCCTACAGCACCTCCAAGGCGGCGGTGCTGATGCTCAGCGAGTGTCTGCGGGCCGAGCTGGCGGGGCAGGGCATCGGCGTCTCGGCGATCTGCCCCGGCATCGTCAACACCAACATCACCGCCACCACCCGGTTCACCGGCGTCACCGAGGAGGAGCAGAAGCGCCGCCAGGAGAAGTCCTCCCGGCTGTACGGCAAGCGGAACTACCCGCCGGAGAAGGTCGCGGAGGCGGTGCTGCGCGCGGTGGCCCGGAACCAGGCCGTCGTCCCGGTCACCCCGGAAGCGCGCGGCGCCCGGCTGCTGGGTCGAATATCACCGAAGGCGCTGCGCGGCCTGGCCCGTATCAACCCGCCGATGTAAGCACCGTGCGGCCGGACCGGGACGGCGATGTCCAGCCGCTCCCGGCGGCCGTACCATCCCCCCAGGAGGTCGCCGCGCGAGACTCGTGCCCCACCCCGGCCGGCCGCCGGCAGGGTCGCCTGCGGCACTCGGCGGAGGCGGGACCGGCGGGGCACTGGGCCAGGCGGCCGTCTTGTAAGGAGTTGCCCGTTTGTCCGATCAGTCCTCGCCCCCCGAGCCGTCCCTCCGCATCGGCTCGGCCGCACCGCCGGAGCCGCCCGCCCCC
>NZ_SRID01000217.1 GCF_004684805.1 Streptomyces palmae | reverse complement strand
CCCGCCACCCCCTCCAGCCAGGCCTCCGGCGGTGCCGCCCCTGCCGAATCAGGCGCCTCGGCCGGGGCAGGGGGGGCCGCCAGCCATGCCGCCAGGGCCACCGCCTGCGGAGCCCTCTGGCCAAGGCGTCGGGGCCTCGGCGGCAGGAAGCGCTGAGTCGCCTTTCGTGCACTGGCTCAGGACCCCGCGACCGAGTGTTGCGCCTGGGGTTTGGGTTTCTGGGTACCGGCCCAAACCGCCGGAGGCACCAGACCAAGTCCCTGCTTCGCGACTGTTGGGTGGTGCGGCTCTTGCCCTGGTTGTCGCCTATTTGCTGGGTAAGATCATCTGGAAGCTTTACCTTGACGATTACTGGCTTGTGCTGGTGCTGACTCCCGAGTCATGGCAGGACTCGGGGAGCAAGGTGGCCCTAGGCCTGGCACAGCGTGTCTACATCGTTCTCTACGTCGCCCTGGTAGCCGCAGTCTTCGGTCGCGCCGGGAATTGGGCCGAGGTCTTCCGCCGTTATGTATTGCCGATTTTTCGGCAAGCTGGGCAAGGCGGCGCAAGCCGCACCCCTCTCACCCCCGAAACCGACCCCGCCCAGTGGCCCGAGATGCGGGCGTTCGGGGCGGGTGGGGCCGCGGATCGGCTGGCCGCGGAGGCGTGGGCCGGGCGGATGAACGACGTGGACCACTCCCGAATCGAACGTGCCTGGCAGTCCGTGCGAGCCCAGCCCGGTCGGCTGGCCGCGTTCACCGACACGGTGCTGCGGCACGGGGCCGCCGCCTGCGCCCACCCCTCCGGGGCGCGGGACCTCCCGGTGCGCACCGCCCAGCACGATCTGCTGGCCCAGCAGGTGAGGATCGGGCTGGCCAGCGAGGACCCCCGGAATCCCTACGCGCACCGCGGAGTGAGCCTGGCGCTGGACCCCGGGGTGCTGGGTACCTCGCTCCTGGCCGTCGGCCCCCCAGGGGCGGGGAAGACGGGGCGGCTGGTGCGCCCGGTGGTGGAGTCGCTGTGCTTGCAGGCGCTGGCCGGACGTGTCGCCGTGGTGGCGGTGGGCCCGGCCGGGGCGGGGATCGGGCCGGATGACGCGTTCGATGTGGTGGTGAAGATCGGCCGCCCCGAATCCGCCTATGACCTCGACCTCTACGGCGGCACCAGCGACCCGGACGAGGCCGCCGGCGTTCTCGCCGAGGCGCTGATCGGGGACATGGCGCACACCTTGCCCGGCGGTGACAGCCGGCGCGCCGCCACCGCCCTCGCCCAGCTGCTGGGCCCGTTCCAGGCGGCGCACGCCCGCTTCCCGTCGGTTCCGGAGCTACGCGAGCTGCTGGACGGCTCCAAGACGGCGATCGAGGCGCTCCGTGCCGCGCTGGACGCCGCGGGCCAGTCCGCGCACGCCCGGGAGGTGGACGCACGGGTGCGGCAGTCGACGGCGGCCGGCGACGTGGGGGCACTGCTCGCCGACCGGATCGCGCTGCTGGACCGTCCCGCCTTCGCCGACTTCTTCGCCACCGCTGGGGACCGCCGACCGTTCTCGCTGCGCGCACTGGAGCACCCCCTGCGGGTCCGTATCGATCTGCCGGAACGCGGCCACGCGGAGGCCTCGCGGATGCTGGCGCGGCTGGTGCTGGCGCAGTTCACCGAGAGCGCGGTGGGCCGGGCGGACCGGTCGCTCTTCGCCTGCCTGGTGCTCGACGACGCCTCGCACACCGTCACCCAGGAGGCGCTGCGCGGCATCCAGCGGCTCCGGGCGGCCAACGCGGGCACCGTGCTCACCCTCCGTACCCTCGATGACGTGCCGGAGGGGCTGCGCAGTGCGCTGCTGGGCGCGGTGGGCTGCCGGATGGCCTACGCCGGGGTGACCACCTGGGACGGGGCCAGGTTCGCCGAGGTCTGGGGCAAGGCATGGGTGGAGACCCGGGACGTCACCGACCGGGAGTTCATCGCGGAGGCGCCGATGACCAAGGTGCTCCACTTCATCCGTAAGGCGGTGACCGGCAAGGCGGCGACCCTTCAGTCGGTGACGGTGCGCAAGGTGGAGCGGGAGCGCTGGTCGGCGTCGGAGCTGGCGCACTCGGTGCCGCCGGGGCACGCGGTGCTCTCGGTCACCTCGGTGCGGGGCGATGCGGCGCCCCCGGTGCTGGTGGACCTCCGCGGATGACGGGAAATCCGCCATTGAGGCAGAATTGACGACAGCCGTTCATACAGGGTGTCGCATGGAATCAGACGCTTCCGGTCGGAGTCCCCGACCGGGATCGTCGGGTCCGCGGCGTCACGCTGTCCGCGCGGTCCCCACCATCCCGCACACCCGCCTGTCCGCCTGAATCGTCCACGCCGCCTCGCAGCGGCACGGAGCCGTCCGCAGCCCTCCCCCGCACCGGCGAACCCCTGTCGTGTCCGCCCCGTCGAAGCCTTACCGAAGGTGCCATGCCTCCCACCCTCGCCTCACTGGTCCACCACTCCGCGCTCAAGCTGGGCGTGCTGGCGGGCGAGGACCGGCTGGACACCCCGGTGCGTTGGGCGCACGTCAGCGAGCTGGCCGACCCGGTGCCCTATATGAACGGCGGTGAGCTGCTGCTGATCACCGCGATGAAGCTGGACGCCGAGGACCCGGAGGCGATGCGCCGCTATGTCCGCCGACTGGTCGGCGCCGGTGTGGTGGGGCTCGGCTTCGCTGTCGGGGTGAACTACGAACAGGTGCCGGACGCACTGGTGACGGCGGCCCGCGAGGCGCACCTGCCGCTGCTGGAGGTGCCGCGCCGTACTCCGTTCATCGCGATCAGCAAGGCGGTCTCGGCGGCCATCGCCGCGGACCAGTACCGGGCGGTGACCGCCGGTTTCGAGGCGCAGCGGGAACTGACCAGGGCCGCGATGGGCGCGGAGGGCCCGGCCGCGCTGATCGCCCGGCTGGCCGCTCATCTGGACGGCTGGGCGGCGCTCTACGACGCCTCCGGTGCGGTCGTGGCCGCTGCCCCGGACTGGGCGGCCCGCCGCGCCGCCCGACTCACCGCCGACGTGGAGCGGCTGCGGGCCCGGCCCGCCCCGGCCAGCGCGGTGCTCGGCGGGGATACGGGGGAAGCGGGCGAGGAGACGGCCGACCGGGTCGAGCTCCAGTCCCTGGGCACCGGGCGCCGGGCGCGCGGGGTACTGGCCGTTGGCACCGCCGCCCCGCTGGGTACCGCGGAGCGCTATGCGGTGCACTCCGCCGTGGCCCTGCTCACCCTGACCACCGAACGGTCCCGCGCGCTGCAGGAGGCGGAGCAGCGGCTGGGTGCCGCGGTGCTGCGCATGCTGCTGGCGGGCCAGCCGGATCACGCGCGGGCGGTGGCCGGACAGCTGTACGGCGGCCTGCTGGACGCGCCCTTCCGCATGCTGGTGGCCGAGGCGGCCCCGGGCAGCGGTGCGGCGGCGAGCCAGACGGTGGACGACGGCGCGCTCGACGCCGCCGCGGTCGCCACGGCGCCCCCGGGGCAGCCTTCGAACCCCGTGACGGGGCAGGCGCCGGGCGGCGTCCCGGCCGCGGACGCCGCCCCGGATCCGCTGGGCACGCTGGCCGACACCCTGGAGACCGCCGCGGCCCGCACCGGGGAGGCGGTGCTGGTGGTGCCGGATGGCGAGCGGCTGATCGTGCTCGCCCCGGACGGCGGGGCGGCGGTGGCCGCCTGCGTCGAACATGCCGCCGCGGTGGACGCCAAGCGGGGCACCGCCACCCGCCCCCGGGACCGGGCGAGCGCGACCGCCCCCGGCGACGACCTGGTGATCGGGCTCTCCGCGCCGGCCGGCCCGATCGGCGCCGCGGCTGCCTACCGGCAGGCAGAGCAGGCCCTCTCGGTGGCCCGGCGCCGCGGCCGGGTGCTGGTGGAGCACGAGGAGGTCGCCGCGGGGTCGGTGCTGCCACTGCTGGCAGACGACGCGGTACGGGCGTTCGCGGACGGCATGCTGCGCGCCCTGTACGAACACGACGCCACCGGACGCGGGGACCTGGTGGCCTCGCTGCGGGCCTGGCTGTCCCGGCACGGGCAGTGGGACGCGGCCGCCGCCGACCTGGGGGTCCACCGGCACACCCTGCGCTACCGGATGCGCCGCGTCGAGGAGATCCTGGGACGGTCGCTGGACGACCCGGATGTCCGCATGGAGCTCTGGCTGGCCCTCAAGGCCACCACCGCGGGGGCCACGGGGCCTTCTCTCGACTCCTGACGGCCGGGCACCGTGCCGCACGCACCGGAGCCCGCGGTCACCCCGCTGAGCGGTACCGCCGTCACGCGGTCCGCGTGGGCGGACCGCCATGCCCGCGACCTCCCGGACGCGCACCCGCCATGACCGCAGGCTCTCGCACGCAAACTCCGCGGCCTCCTGTGCGCGCCCCGTCATGCCTGCGGTCCGCACGCGCACCCCGCCACGCCTGCCGCCCTCCCCGCACGCGCGTCGTGCCACGGCGCGGAGCGGCACCGCCCGCGCCCGAGTCCGTACGAACCCCTCCGCACCATCCGCGTCCGCGCTCCCCTCCGTCCAGCGGTCGGCCCCGCCGGGTCCGCGCACGCCAATACGGCGCGGGGCGGAGGGCGACTGCTCCGTGCAGGACAAACGACCGGACGGCGCCCCGCCCCTACGGTGGGGGCAGAACGAACCGCACCACCCACCATTCGGAAGGGCCGGGATCCGCTGTGACAACCTCCCGCGTAGCTCCCCACGCGTTCTGGCTCGCCGGCCGCAAGGCCACCGGCGAGGACACCTTCGACGTCACGTCTTCGTGGGACGGCCGCCTCGTCGCCACGGTGAGCGTCCCGACCGAGGCTCAGGTCGAGGAGGCCGTGGCCGCCGCACACGCAGTGCGGGACGAGTTCGCCGCCACCCCCGCGCACGTCCGGGCCGCGGCCCTGGACCACGTCGCCAAGCGGCTCGCGGAGCGCACCGAGGAGATCGCCCAGCTGATCTCTGCCGAGAACGGCAAGCCCATCAAGTGGGCGCGCGGCGAGGTCGGCCGAGCCCTGTCCGTGTTCCGCTTCGCGGCCGAGGAGGCCCGTCGCTTCAACGGCGGCGAGGCCCAGCGCCTGGACACCGACGCCGGCGGTGTCGGCCGGCTGGCCCTCACCCGCCGCTTCCCCAAGGGCGTGGTGCTCGGCATCGCCCCGTTCAACTTCCCGCTGAACCTCTGCGCGCACAAGATCGCCCCGGCGATCGCGGTCGGCGCTCCGATGATCCTCAAGCCGGCGCCGGCGACCCCGCTGTCCGCGCTGATCCTGGGCGAGTTGCTGGCGGAGACGGAGCTGCCCGCCGGCTCCTGGTCCGTGCTTCCGGTGCCGAACGACCGGATGCCCGCCCTGGTCCAGGACGAGCGGCTGCCGGTCATCTCCTTCACCGGATCCGACAAGGTCGGTTACGCGATCATGGACTCGGTGCCGCGCAAGCACTGCACCCTGGAGCTCGGCGGCAACGCCGCGGCCGTGGTGCTGTCGGACTTCTCCTCCGAGCAGGAGCTGGACTGGGCGGCCACCCGGATCGCCACCTTCTCCAACTACCAGGGCGGCCAGTCCTGCATCTCGGTGCAGCGGGTGATCGCGGACGCCTCCGTCTACGACCGGCTGGTACCGAAGATCGTCGCGGCGGTCGAGGCCCAGAAGACCGGCGACCCCTCCGACGCGGCCACCGACGTCGGCCCGCTGATCAGCGAGGACGCCGCCAAGCGTGTGGAGTCCTGGGTGGACGAGGCGGTCCAGGCCGGGGCCCTGCTGCTCACCGGCGGCAAGCGGGACGGGGCGTCCTACGCGCCGACCGTGCTCGCCGACCTGCCGGCCGGTACCACCCTGGCCTGCGAGGAGGTCTTCGGCCCGGTGCTGACCGTGGCCAAGGTGGACGGTGTGGACGAGGCCTTCGCGGCCGTCAACGACTCCAAGTACGGCCTGCAGGTGGGCGTGTTCACGCACGACGTGCAGACGGCGTTCCGCGCCCACCAGACCCTTGAGGTCGGTGGCGTGATCATCGGCGATGTGCCGTCCTACCGCGCCGACCAGATGCCGTACGGCGGCGCCAAGCAGTCCGGTGTGGGCCGCGAGGGCGTGGCCTATGCGATGGAGGACTACACCTACGAGCGCGTCATGGTGCTCACCGGCCTGCCCCTCTGAGCGGAGGCCGGCGTGTGGCGGCCATGAGGCAGCGCACGGCAGCGTAGACAGTGTGCGGTGGGCGCCCGGCGGGGTGTCCGGTGCCGGTTCCGGCACCGGGGCTCCGTCCAGGCGCTCACCGCACAGCTGTTCCGGAGAGTTCTGCGCAGCCCCGGCGCGGGGGCCCGTTTCGCCCAGCCCGCCGGCACATCGGCCCCGTCGGCCCCCTCGGCACCGGCTCCGTAGCCGGCCATCAGGCCGCGGACCCGGTGGCCCGACAGGATGACATGGCCGCCGTGACCGGTACGCATCCATGCATGCCGGGTATGTGCCCGTATGAGTGGCGGCGGGTGGAGGTCCGGCCGGCACGGGTCCCCGACTGCGCGGCGAGGTGAGCCTCATGACCGCTCGTACCGTTCCCGAACGCGAACCGGCGCGGTCCGTTTCCGAGCACGAGGCCCGGCAGGTGGCCGAGGCGGCGCGGGAGCGGCACTGGCGCAAGCCCAGCTTCGCCAAGGAGCTCTTCCTCGGCCGTTTCCGGCTCGACCTGATCCATCCGCACCCCACCCCCGACCCCGATGACGTACGGCGCGGCGAGGCGTTCCTCGCCCGGCTGCGTGCCTTCTGCGAGACGGAGGTCGACGGGGCGCGCATCGAGCGCGAGGCCCGCATCCCGGACGAGACCGTCCGGGGGCTGAAGGAGCTCGGCGCGCTGGGGATGAAGATCGACACCGGCTATGGCGGCCTGGGGCTGAGCCAGCTGTACTACAACCGCGCGCTGGCCCTGGTCAGCTCCGTCAGCCCGGCGGTCGGGGCGCTGCTCTCCGCCCACCAGTCGATCGGCGTCCCCCAGCCGGTCAAGCTGTTCGGCACCCAGCAGCAGAAGGACACCTACCTGCCGCGCTGCGCCCGTACCGACATCTCCGCCTTCCTGCTCACCGAGCCGGACGTGGGCTCGGATCCGGCCCGGCTGGCCACCACCGCGGTCCCCGAGGACGGGAGCGGGGCAGAGGGCGAGGCGGCGTACATCCTGGACGGGGTCAAGCTGTGGACCACCAACGGCGTGGTCGCCGACCTGCTGGTCGTGATGGCCCGGGTGCCCGCCTCGGAGGGCCACCCCGGAGGCATCTCCGCCTTCGTGGTGGAGGCCGACTCGCCCGGCATCACCGTGGAGCACCGCAATGCCTTCATGGGCCTGCGCGGCATCGAGAACGGCGTCACCCGCTTCCACCGCGTGCGGGTCCCGGCCGCCAACCGGATCGGCCCCGAGGGCGCCGGCCTCAAGATCGCGCTCACCACCCTCAACACCGGGCGCCTGTCCCTGCCCGCGATGTGCGCCGGCAGCGGGAAGTGGTGCCTGAAGATCGCCCGCGAGTGGTCGGCCGCCCGCGAGCAGTGGGGCAAGCCGATCGCCCGGCACGAGGCGGTCGGCGGCAAGATCGCCTTCATCGCGGCGACCACCTTCGCCCTGGAGGCCGTTGTCGAACTCGCCTCCCAGATGGCCGACGAGGCACGCAACGACATCCGGATCGAGGCCGCCCTCGCCAAGCTGTACGCCAGCGAGATGTCCTGCCGGATGGCCGACGATCTGGTGCAGGTCCGCGGCGGCCGGGGCTTCGAGACGGCCCAGTCGCTGGCCGCCCGCGGCGAGCGCGCCGTGCCGGCCGAGCAACTCCTGCGCGATCTGCGGATCAACCGGATCTTCGAGGGATCCACCGAGATCATGCACCTGCTGATCGCCCGGGAGGCGGTGGACGCGCATCTGTCGGTCGCCGGCGATCTCATCGACCCGCACAGCTCGCTGTCCGACAAGGGCAGGGCGGCGGCCCGGGCCGGCGGGTTCTACGCCCGCTGGCTGCCCGGCCTGGTCGCCGGACGGGGCCAGCTGCCCCGCGCCTACGGCGAGTTCGCCCGGCCCGGCCACCGCGACCTCTCCACCCATCTGCGCTATGTGGAGCGCGCCGCCCGGCGACTGGCCCGCGCCACCTTCTACGGGATGTCGCGCTGGCAGGGCCGGATGGAGACCAAGCAGGGCTTCCTCGGCCGCATCGTGGACATCGGCGCCGAACTCTTCGCCATGAGCGCGGCCTGCGTACGCGCCGAGATGCTGCGGGCCGCCGGCGAGTACGGAGCCGAGGCGTACCGACTGGCCGACACCTTCTGCCGGCAGGCCAGGATCCGCGTCGAGGAGCTCTTCGACCGGCTGTGGACCAACACCGACGACCTCGACCGCCGGCTGGTCTCCGGAGTCCTCGACGGCGCCTTCACCTGGCTGGAGGAGGGCGTACTCGACCCGAGCGGGGACGGGCCGTGGATCGCCGACGCCACCCCGGGCCCCTCCGCGCAGGACAGTGCCCGCCGCCCCTTCCGCTGAGCCGACCGGCCACAATGGGGGGATGACGGACTCCCTCGCTGACCCGCACCTCCACTACTCCGCGGCCACCGCCGCCACCGGAGACCGGCGCGACATCGTGATCCTCGGTTCCACGGGGTCGATCGGGACCCAGGCCATCGACGTGGTGCTGCGCCATCCGGACCGCTTCCGAGTGACCGCCCTGTCCGCCGCCGGCGGCCGGCTGGAGCTGCTCGCGGAGCAGGCGCACTCGCTCCGGGTGGCCGCGGTGGGACTCTCCCAGGCGGACAAGGCGCCCGCGCTCCGTGCGGCGCTGGCCGAGCGGTACGGACCGGGCGAGCCGCTGCCGGAGATCCTGGCGGGCCCCGACGCGGCCACCGAGCTGGCCCGCTCCGAGTGCCACTCGGTGCTCAACGGCATCACCGGCTCCATCGGCCTGGCCCCCACCCTGGCCGCGCTGGAGGCGGGGCGGGTGCTGGTGCTGGCCAACAAGGAATCGCTGATCGTCGGTGGGCCGCTGGTCAAGGCGGTCGCCAAGCCCGGCCAGATCGTGCCGGTGGACTCCGAGCACTCCGCGCTCTTCCAGGCGCTGCTCGGCGGAGCCCGCCGCGAGGTCCGCAAGCTGGTGGTCACCGCCTCCGGAGGCCCGTTCCGCGGGCGTACCCGCCGGGAGCTGACCGATGTCACCCCCGAGCAGGCCCTCGCCCACCCCACCTGGGACATGGGCCCAGTGGTCACCATCAACTCGGCCACCCTGGTCAACAAGGGCCTCGAGGTGATCGAGGCGCATCTGCTCTTCGACATCCCCTTCGAGCGGATCGAGGTGGTCGTTCACCCGCAGTCCTACATTCACTCGATGGTGGAGTTCATCGACGGCTCGACCCTCGCCCAGATCAGCCCGCCGGACATGCGGATGCCGATCTCACTGGGCCTGGGCTGGCCGGACCGGGTACCGGACGCCGCCCCGGGCTGCGACTGGACCAAGGCCGCCGGCTGGGAGTTCTTCCCGCTGGACACCGAGGCCTTCCCCTCGGTCGGACTCGCCCGGCAGGTCGGTGAACTGGGCGGCACCGCCCCCGCCGTCTTCAACGCGGCGAACGAGGAGTGCGTGGACGCCTTCCTCACCCGGAAGCTGCCCTTCACCGGCATTGTGGATACGGTCGCCGAGGTGGTGCGCGAACATGGCACCCCCGCCCGAGGAACCCGGCTCACCGTCGCGGACGTCCTCGAAGCCGAGGCATGGGCTCGCGCCCGTGCCCGTGAACTGGCCGCCCGTGCGGCGAAAGCGACTCCGGAGGCTCGCGTATGACGGCATTGATGACGGTCCTCGGCATAGTCGTCTTCGTTCTCGGACTGCTCTTCTCGATCGCCTGGCACGAACTCGGACACCTGTCCACCGCCAAGCTCTTCGGGATCCGGGTGCCGCAGTACATGGTCGGCTTCGGGCCGACGATCTTCTCGCGGAAGAAGGGCGACACCGAATACGGCATCAAGGCCGTTCCGCTCGGCGGCTACATCCGCATGATCGGTATGTTCCCGCCGGGAGACGACGGGAAGATCGCCGCACGCTCCACCTCGCCCTGGCGCGGGATGATAGAGGACGCCAGGTCGGCGGCGTTCGAGGAGCTCGAGCCCGGCGACGAGGACCGGCTCTTCTACACGCGCAAGCCGTGGAAGCGCGTCATCGTGATGTTCGCCGGCCCCTTCATGAACCTGGTGCTGGCCGTGGTGGTCTTCCTCGGCGTGATGATGACCTTCGGGGTGAACACCCAGACCACCACCGTGGGCGAGGTCCAGAAGTGCGTGGTGCCGGCCTCCGCCAAGGACACCGACACCTGCCCCAAGGGCGCCAAGGACACCCCGGCCAACGCGGCCGGACTGCGCGCCGGTGACAAGATCGTCGCCTTCAACGGCAACCCCACGCCCGACTGGAGCACCCTGCAGCGGGATATCCGCGAGACCACCGGTCCGGCCACGGTCACCGTCGAGCGGGACGGCAAGCGGCTGGATCTGCACCCCACCCTGGTCAAGAACTGGGTCGCCAAGACCAACGGCCGCGGGGGCTATGTCGAGGGCGACTTCGTGAAGGCGGGCTTCCTCGGCTTCACCCCGTCCAGCGGAGTGGTCAAGCAGTCCTTCGGCCAGTCGGTGGACCGGATGGGCAACATGGTGGAGGACGGCTTCCACTCCCTGATCGACCTGCCCGGCAAGGTTCCCGACCTGTGGAACGCGGTCTTCGGCGACGGCGAGCGCAAGGCCGACTCCCCGATGGGCGTGGTGGGTGCCGCCCGGGTCGGCGGCGAGATCCCCAACCTGGACATCCCGCCCTCCCAGCAGGTCGCCACCATGCTGTTCCTGGTGGCCGGATTCAATCTCTCGCTGTTCCTGTTCAACATGCTGCCCCTGCTGCCCCTGGACGGCGGGCACATCGCGGGCGCGCTGTGGGAGTCGATCCGCCGGCACGCCGCCCGGATCTTCCGCCGGCCCGACCCCGGCCCGTTCGACGTGGCCAAGCTGATGCCGGTGGCCTATGTGGTGGCAGGGATCTTCATCTGCTTCACCCTGCTGGTGCTGGCAGCGGATGTGGTGAATCCGGTGCGTATCACCTGATTCTCCGGATTCCCCCGATGGCTCCTCGCATGGCTGTACGACGGCCGGGCGCCCCGCGCGCCCGGCCGTCGCCGTACCCGCGGCCCACGGGGCGCGATGTGCTGGGCGAGGTGCCCGTGTCGTAGTCTCGAAACCCGGAGCCCGCCGATCTCGGGACCTTGATCACCACCTTGGGGTTGCTCGCCAGATGACTGCCATCTCGCTCGGAATGCCGTCCGTACCGACCAAGCTCGCCGACCGGCGGGTCAGCCGCAAGATCCAGGTGGGGTCGGTGGCGGTGGGGGGCGACGCGCCGGTGTCGGTGCAGTCGATGACGACCACGGTGACCGCGGATGTGGGTGCGACCTTGCAGCAGATCGCGGAGCTGACGGCGTCGGGGTGC
>NZ_SRID01000216.1 GCF_004684805.1 Streptomyces palmae | reverse complement strand
CCGCCCCACCCACCCCAGCCGTGTGGGGCGGCTGATCCGCCGGCGTCTGGGGTCCGCCGTGCACCAGGCGCTCGCCGAGCTGGCGCGGCAACACCGCGCGACCCTGTTCATGGTGGTCCAGTCCGCCTGGGCGGCCACCCTCACCCGTTCCGGGGCCGGCACCGACATCCCCCTGGGCACCCCGGTGGCCGGACGGGACGACGAGGCGCTCACCGACCTGGTCGGGTTCTTCGTGAACACCCTGGTGCTGCGCACCGACACCTCCGGGGACCCCCGCTTCGCCGAACTCCTGGACCGGGTACGGGAGACCGACACCGCGGCGCAGGCGCACCAGGATCTGACGTTCGACCGGCTGGTGGAGCACCTCAACCCACCCCGGCAGCTGGCCAGGCACCCGCTGTTCCAGGTCTCCCTGGGCCTCCAGGAGGCGGCCGGCGAGCGGGTGGAGCTGGCCGGGGAGCGGGTGGAGCTGGAGCGTCCGCATCCGGGCGTGGCCAAGTTCGACCTGGCGCTCAACGCCGTCGAACAACGTGCCGCGGACGGCGCTCCGGACGGGCTGGAGCTGGTCATCGAGTACAGCACCGACCTGTTCGAGCCGGGCACGGTGGAGCGGCTGGCGGATCAGCTGTGCCGGATCTCGGAGGCCGCCGCCGCCGACCCGCACCTGCCGCTGTCCGCGCTCGACGGCGGCGCGGCGGACGGGGCCGCCGATCAGGCCGAGGTGGCGGCACGGGCCGAGGCGGCGGTGCGGGCCCTGCCGACCGTGCACGACTGCGTGGTGCTGGCCCGCGGCACGGACCTGGTGGTGCATGCCGTCCCGGACGGCCGGCTGACGCCCGAGCAGGTCGCCGAGGCGGCCCGCGGCGCCGTACCGGCCGGCGTACGGGTGCACACCCTGCTGCTGTCCACCCTGCCCCGCACCGCCGACGGCGCCCTGGACATGGGGGCGCTGGGGGCGCTGCCGCTGCTCGACCAGGAGACGGCCGACGCCTGGCAGCGGCTGCTCACCGCCGACCCCCGGGTGGGGGCCGCCGCGGTGCGGATCGAGGAGGCGCCCGCGCCCGCGCCGCGCCGGGTGCACCTGTCGGCGGTACCCGGCGGGCCGGCCGCCGGTTCGCTGTCCGAGGCCGCCCGCCCGCAGGCACCGGCACCCTCTCCCGCGGCCGGCGGCAGGCCCTCGATCAGCCACGGCCCGGCCCTGGTACCGCTGGACGTCCCCGACCTGGTGACGGCGCTGCGCCGGGCCGCCGCCGGGCCCGGGGAGCTGGTGCATCTGCGGGCCGACGGCTCCGCGGACCGGCAGAGCTACGCGCGGCTTGCGCAGGAGGCGTCCCGCGCGCTGCACGGGCTGCGCGCCCTGGGGCTGCGCCCGGGTGACCCGGTGGTGCTCCAACTCGACTCCACCCGCGACTTCGTGACCGGCTTCTGGGCCTGCGCGCTGGGCGGTGCGAGCGTGGTGCCGCTCGCCGTGCCACCGGGCGGATACACCGCGGGCGGTGCCCAGGCGAACCGCCTGGTGAACGCCTGGCGGATGCTGGAGCGGCCGCTGGTGCTGGGCTCCGCCGGCTCAGGCGAGGCCATCGCCGGGCTGCTGGCCGAGGACGGTCCCAAGCCCCGGGTGGCCGAACTCGGCAGCCTGCTGTCCGGTCCCGAGGACCGGGACTGGCACCCGGCCGAGCCGGACGACCTGGTGCTGCTGATGCTCACCTCCGGAAGCACCGGGCGGCCCAAGGCCGTCGAGCTGAGGCACCGCAACATCCTGGCCCGCACGGCGGGCGCGATCGCGGTCGACGGTCTGACCTCGGCGGACACCTCGTTCAACTGGATGCCGATGGACCATGTCGGCGGCATCGTGATGGTCCACCTGCGAGATGTGGTGGTCGGCGCCCGCCAGGTGCTCGCCCCGCCCTCCTGGGTGCTGGAGGACCCGCTGCGCTGGCTGGACGCGCTGGACCGCTACCGCGCCAGCTACACCTGGGCCCCCAACTTCGCCTACGGGCTGCTCGTGGAGCGCCTGGCGGCGGCCGGCCCGGAGCGGAGCTGGGACCTGTCCCGGCTGCGGATGGCGGTCAACGGCGGCGAGGCGGTGGTCCCCCGGGTGGCGCGCCGCTTCCTGACCGCCCTGGAACCGTACGGGCTGCCGCGCACCGCGGTGCGCCCGGCGTGGGGCACCACGGAGGTGTGCTCGGCGCAGACCCACGCCGTACTGACCCTGGACGGCGGCAGCGACGAGGACACCCTGGTCAACCTCGGGCGCCCCTACCCGGGCTGCTCCTTCCGGATCGTCGGCGAGGACGGCGCGGTGCTGCCCGAGGGCGCCATCGGCCGGTTCCAGCTCCGCGGCCCTGCCCTCACCGACGGCTACCACCACGCCCCGGAGGCGAACGCGCGGGCGTTCACCGAGGACGGCTGGTTCGACTGCGGGGACCTGGGCTTCCTGCGGGACGGCGAACTGACCCTGACCGGGCGGGACAAGGACGTCATCATCGTCAACGGGGCCAATCTGCATCCGCACGACATCGAGGCCCTGGTGGAGGAGCACCCCGACGCGGAGCGTTCCTGGACCGCCGCGGTGGCGGTGCGCACCCCGGCCGACAGCACCGACCGACTCGCGGTCTTCCTCAGCCTGCGGCCGGGCGCCGACCGGGCGGCGGCGCTGACCGCCATCACCAGGGCGGTGACCCGGCAGACCGGAGTGCGGCCCGGCTATCTGCTCCCGGTGGGCCGGGACGAGATCCCCAAGACCGAGATCGGCAAGATCCAACGGGCCGCGCTGCGCTCCCGCTTCGCCGCCGGGGCGTACACGGAGGTGATCCGGGAGACCGATCTGCTGCTGGGCAACGAACGCACCCTGCCCCACTGGTTCCACCGGCCGGTGTGGCGGCGCGCGAACGCCCCGTCCACCGGTCCGCACCGGCTGGCCGAGGGCCACACCCTGGTGCTCGCCGACCCCGGGCACGCGGTGGCCGATCGGCTCGCCGCCCTGGTCACCGAGGCGGGCGGGCGGTGCACGGTGCTGGCCGACCCGGCCCTGCTCGCCGGGCCGGCGGGGACGGCCGCGGTGCGCCGGGTCGTCGACCTGACCCGGCTCGGCGCCGCCCCGGGCGATCCGCTCGACGCCGGCCTGGCGGTGGGTGAGGCGGCCGCGGTCGGCAGGCTGGTGGCCGCGCTCGCCGCCCACCACGGTACGGGCGCCCCGGTCGAGGTGGAGGTCGCCGCCCGCGGCAGCCGGGCGCTGCCGGGTGAGCCACCGGCCGACCCGGCCCACGCGGCGGCCCTCGCGGTCCTGCACAGCGCCGCCCAGGAGCTGTCCTGGCTGACGGCGCGCTGGACGGACATGGGTACGGACGCGGCGGACGACGCGGCCGCGCTGCTCTTCCGGGAACTGGGCTGCCCGCCCACCGAATCCGAGGTGGCCCTGCGCGGGGCACAGCGGTGGGTCGCCCGACTGGCCGAGACGGACCCGCCCGGAACCGGCGCGCCGCAGGCCGGCCCACCGGTCCGCGAGGGCAGCAGCCAGCTGATCACCGGCGGTCTGGGCGGCATCGGCCGGGAGCTGGCCCGGCACCTGCTGGTGCGCTACCGCGCCCGGCTGACCCTGGTCGGCCGGAGCCCGGCGGACGATCCCGAACGCGCCGCCGCACTCCGCGAACTCCAAGCGCTGGGCGAGGTCCGGTACCTGGCGGCCGATGTCACCGACCCCACGGCGGTGCACACCGCGCTGGCCGCGGCGGGCCGGCCGGACGGTGTCTGGCACCTGGCCGGCGACATGGACGAGCTGCCGGTGGCCTCGGGAGGCCGGGAGCGGTGGGAGCGGGTGATGGCGGCCAAGGCGGTGGGCGCGGCCGTGCTCACCGAGGCGCTGCGCGACCGGCCCGGCACCCTGTTCGTCTCCTTCTCCTCCGTCAACGGCCACTTCGGCGGCGCCACCGTCGGCCCGTACGCCGCCGCCAACGCCTATCTCGACGCCCTCACCGCCCACCAGCGCCGGATGGGCCTGCGCGCCCACAGCATCGCCTGGAGCATGTGGGACGACACCGGCCTGAGCCGCGGCTACACCCTCAAACCGCTCAGCCAGGCCCGCGGCTACCGGACGCTGGGGCGGCGGGAGTCGCTGGAGTCGCTGGCGGTGGCGCTGCACCAGGACGTACCGCATGTACTGGTCGGCCTGGATCCGGCGGCGCCGTTCGTCCGGGCCCGGCTGACCGCGCCCGCGGCGCCCCTGCACCGGCTGGTCGGCTACACCACCCCCGGCGGCTCGGCACCGCACCCCGCGGGGCCGCGGCCGGACACCCTGCCGGACCGCTTCGGGACCCCGGTGCCCTGCACGGTGGTCCCGGTGGAGGCGCTGCCGTCCGCCGCACCGGCCGGTGCGCCGGAGGAGGACGGCGCGGAGCTGCGGTCCGCGCTGGCCGCCCTGTGGGCCGAGGTGCTGGAGCTGGACCGGGTGGCGCCGGATGACGACTTCTTCGCCCTGGGCGGCCACTCCATCCTGCTGGTCGGTCTGCGCACCCTCATCGGGGACCGGCTGGGGCTCCAGGTGGAGGTCGCCGATCTGTTCACCCATCCCACGCCTGCCGCCCTCGCCGCCAAGCTGGCCGGCGACGCGGCCGGGGACACCCCGCCGTCGGCCGAGCGGCCCGGGGACCCGGCCGCCCCGCCGGACGCCGAGCAGCGCGCCCGGCAGCGGCGCGAGCACCTGGCCCGCCGTCGGGCCGCCGCCTCCCTCCGGAAGGACACCCCTGACCATGACTGAACCCGTGGCACCGGCGGACGCGTTCGGCAGCATCGCGATCACCGGCATGGCCGGGCGCTGGCCCGACGCCCCCGACCTGGATGCCTTCTGGAGCAATCTGGCGGCGGGCCGGCACAGCACCCGGCCGATCCCGGACGACCGGTACCTGGCGGCCGGCGGCGACGAGGCCGGGCTGAGCGATCCGTACCGGGTGCGGCAGGCCTCCACGGTCGAGGACATCGAGCTGTTCGACGCCGAGTTCTTCGGATACCCGCCCGGTGAGGCCGCGCTGATCGACCCGCAGCAGCGGATGTTCCTGGAGGTGTGCCACCACGCCCTGGAGCACGCCGGCTGCGACCCTTCCCGCGGCGGCGGGCAGATCGGGGTCTACGCGGGCACCAGCCAGAGCGAGTACTACCTCAACCATGTGCACCCGCGGTTCGCCCGGACGCCCGGCTCACTGGAACTGCTCGCCGCCAAGTCCGGCAACCTGCCCGACTCGCTCCCCACCCGGGTCTCCTACAAGCTGGGCCTGACCGGACCGAGTGTGTGCGTGCAGACCACCTGCTCCACCTCGCTGGTGGCGGTGCACCTGGCCTGCCAGGAACTGCTCGCCTACCGCTGCGACACCGCCCTGGCCGGGGGCGCCGCGCTCAACCCGGCGGCCCACTGCGGCTACCGCCATGTCGACCAGGGCATCCTCTCCCCCGACGGACGCACCCGCACGTTCGACGCGGAGGCGCAGGGGGCCATCCGGGGGGACGCCGTGGCGGCCGTGGTGCTGCGCCGACTGGAGGACGCGCTGGCCGACGGCGACCGGATCTGGGCCGTCATCAAGGGCTCGGCCGTCAACAACGACGGCTGCCGCAAACCGGCGTTCAGCGCCCCCAGTCCGCAGGGCCAGTCCGATGTGATCACCGAGGCACTGGCGGCGGCCGGGGTGGCGGCGGAGACCATCGGCTACGTGGAGGCGCACGGCACCGCCACTCCGGTCGGCGACCCCATCGAGGTCGCGGCGCTGACCGAGGCCTTCCGGAAGACCACCGACCGCACCGGGTTCTGCGTCCTGGGCTCGGTGAAGTCCAACGTCGGCCACACCGAGGCGGCGGCCGGGGTCACCGGTCTGATCAAGGTGGTGCTGTCCATGGCGCACCGCCGGCTGCCCGGCACGGTCGGCTTCCGCACCCCCAATCCGGCGATCGACTTCCCGGCCACCCCCTTCCGGGTGCACGCCGAGACGGTGCCCTGGGAGCCGGCGCCCGGGGTTCCGCTGCGCGCCGGGGTCAGTGCCTTCGGGGTGGGCGGCACCAACGCCCATGTGATCGTGGAGGAACCGCCGCGGCAGCCCCCCGCCGAGCGGGCGCAGGCCGCCTCGGACGGTTCCTGGGAGGTGCTGCGGCTGTCCGCCCGGACCCCCGGGGAGCTGGACGTGCTCGCCGCGCGGCTGGCCGACCACCTCGCCGCGGAACCCGGCCTGCCGCTCGCCGACGTGGCCCACACCCTGCACCTGGGCCGCCGGGCGTTCGGCTACCGGCGCACCGTGGTGAGCCGCGGCACCGCCGAGGCCGCCGAGGCGCTGCACACCCCGGGCGACATCGCGGGCCCGGTGCCGGCGGGCGGGCGGCGGCTGGCCCTCCTGCTGCCCGGCGGCGGGGCCCAGTACCCGGGCATGGGCGCGGGTCTCTACCGCGCCGAGCCGGTCTTCCGGGCCGAGATGGACCGCGCCTCCGCCGTACTGCGGCCACTGCTCGGCGTGGAGCTGACCGAGCTGCTCTACGGCGAGGTGGCGCCCGCCGCCCGGGTGCCCGCCGACTTCCCCTCCCTGGTCGCCGTCGAACACGCGCTGGCCGCCACCCTCGCCGCCCAGGGGCTACGGCCCACCGCCCTGCTGGGACACTCGCTCGGCGAGTACACCGCGGCCGTCCTGGCGGGCGTGATGTCCCTGGAGGACGCACTCGGCCTGGTCGTGCTGCGCGAGCGGCTGATGCTGCGCGCCGGGGGCACCACCCTGGGCGTCTGGCTCGGCGAGGAGGCGCTGCGCCCCTATCTGGCCGGCGACGCGGCGGTGGACCTGGCGACGGTGAACGCCCCGGGCTCCTGCACGGTCTCCGGCACCGAGGAGGCGGTGGCCGCGCTGGAGCGCCGACTGGCCGAGGACCGGGTGGAGTGCTCCCGGGTGCGGCTGGCCACCGCCCCGCACTCCCGGCTCCTGGACCCGGTGCTGCCGGAGTTCTCGGCGGCGGTCGCCGAGGTCGAACTGCACGCCCCCACCATTCCGTACGTGTCCAATCTGACCGGCACCTGGATCACCGCCGGGCAGGCCACCGACCCGGACTACTGGGTGCGGCACATGCGGGGCACGGTGCGCTTCGCCGACGGGCTGGCCGCCCTCGCCGAGGCCGGCAACCCGGTGCTCCTGGAGTGCGGTCCGGGCCGCACCCTGGCCGGCTACGCCGCCTCCCGGTCCGGGGGCACCGCCGACGTCCTGCCGGCGATGCGGCACGCCAAGTCCAGCCTGCCCGACCAGCAGGTGCTGGCGGCGGCGGTCGGCGGGCTGTGGGCGCACGGGGTCGCGGCGGAGCCCGGCACACCCTCGGCCGGGCGCCGCCGGGTACCGCTGCCCGGCTACCCGTTCACCCGCACCCGGCACTGGATCGACCGTCCCGGCACCCCCTGGCCGGACACCGGAGCCCAACCGGCGCGGTCGGCCCCCGCCTTCCCGGTGGACCTCGCGGCGGAGGAGGCTGCGCTGCACGCCGCGGAGGCCCGGCTCAGTGCCGAGCTGCCGACCACGCCGGACTCCGCGGAGGGGCGCCGGCTGCTGGATCGGATGTGCGTCCTGCAGGTGGCCGCCTACCTGCGCGACCAGGGCCTGGACACCGCGGTCGGCGCCATCCACGAGCGGGCCGCGGTCCACCGCGCGCTGCGCACCGTGCCCGCCTACCGGAAGTTCGTCGACGCGCTGCTCCACCTGCTGGAGGTGCACGGCGTCGTGGCGGCGGGGCCCTCGGAGGACCGGCTGCGCTTCGTGGCCGACGCCGGCGACGCGGAGGAGATCGCCAAGACCGAGCAGACCATCCGCGAGCGGTTCCCCGAGTACGTCGAGGAGATGGAGTTCCTCCACTACTGCCAGGCCCGCTACGGGCAGGTGGTCAGCGGCGAACTCTCGGACACCGAGGCGCTGATGCCGCACGGCCGCTCGGACGCCGCCGAGGCGGTGGACCGCAAGTGGGTCGAGGCCCGCGACATCAGGCTGCACCAGACGCTCATCACCGAGCAGGTCCGCCGGCTGGCCGGGCGGGTCACCGGCCGGAAGGTGCGGATCCTGGAGGTGGGCGGCGGGCAGGGCAGGGTGACCTGGCCCCTGGTCGAGGCGCTGGACGCGCTCCCCGACGTCGAGTACCGGTTCACCGACATCGGGCGCGCCTTCGTCCTGGAGGCCCAGCGCCGCGCCGAGCACGAGGGCCGGCCCTGGATGTCCTTCGCCACCTTGGACATCACCCGGGACCCGGAGGAGCAGGGCGCCGAGCCCGGCGGCTGGGACATGGTGATCGCCTTCAACGTGCTGCACGCCACCGCGGACCTGCGGGCCACCCTGCGAAACGTGCACCGGCTGCTGGCCCCCGGCGGCGTGCTGTTCCTGCTGGAGCTGGTGCACGAGCCGCCCGTGATGCTGGCCACGGCGGCTCTGTTCGAGGGCTGGTGGCACTTCGAGGACGATCTGCGGGAGCACTCCCCACTGGTTCCCCCGGCGGTCTGGCGCCAGGTGCTGACCGACACCGGGTTCGTGAACGTCACCGCCTGCCCCGAGGTACCGCGCCAGGACTCCCTGATCTCCCATGCGCTGATCGTCGGGCAGCGGAGCACCGGCCGGCAGTCCGCGCCGGCCCCGGCCGAACTCCGGCCCGAGCCCGGCGCGGCGGCCCCCGCGGCCCGCCCCGCCTCCTTCAACCGGCGGCCTGAGCTGGCGCAGCCGTACGTCGCACCGCGCACCGAGCTGGAACGGCAGGTCGCCCTGCACTGGCAGGAGGTGCTGGGGGTGGAGCCGATCGGGGCCGAGGACAGCTTCTTCGACCTCGGCGGCGACTCGCTGCTCGCGCTGCAACTGGTCACCCGGCTACGGGACACGCTGCGCGCCGAGCTGTCGGTCAAGAACCTCCTGGAGCGGCTGACCGTCGCCGCCGTCGCCCGCGACATCGAATCCGGCGGGAGCGGTCCCGCCACCGCCTCCGCCGCGATCCCGCGCAGCGCACGGCGGGGCGCGGCATCCCAGGGCGGCTGAACCTCCCCCGCCCCGGCCGGGGTCCGGCGCCCGGACCCCGGCTCGCCACCGCCCACGTCCCGTCCAGGAGTTCCCGTATGTCCGCTTCCACCGCACCAGACCCTCGTCTCCCCGCGCAGCGGCCCGGCCGGCTGGCCTTCCCCGCGTCCCCGGCCCAGGAGCGGATCTGGCGACTTCGGCAGCAGGACTCGGACAATTCCTCCGACCCCTGCGACCCCTGCGACCATGTGTCGCTCGTCTTCCGTATCCGGGGCGACCTGGACCGGGAGGCGCTCGCGGCGGCCCTGGCGGATCTGATGGAGCGCCATGAGCCGCTGCGCACCGTCTTCGACGACTCCGGGGACGGGCTCCAACAGGTGGTGCTGGAACGCGCCGAGCTGCCGCTGACGGTCATCGAGCCTGGGCGCGACGGCGCGGCGCGGGCGAGCGCGGACGGGGAGAACGCGGCCCCGGAGGGCGCGGACCGGGAAACCGCGGTGCGGGAGGGCACGGACCGAAAGGACGCGGACCGGGCGAGCGCGTACTGGGAGAACCCGAACCCGGAGGGCGCGGACCGGGAAACCGCGGTGCGGGACGTGATCGCGCGGCTGGTCCGGCGGCCGTTCGCGCTGAGCGATGAGGTGCCGCTGCGCGCGGGGTTGCTGCGGTCGGCCCCGGGCGAGCACGTCCTGGTGCTGTGCGTACACCGGATCGCGGCGGACGGCTGGGCGCGGGGCATCCTGGTGCGCGAGCTGGGCACCGCCTACCGGGCGCGGCTGGCCGGGCACGCACCGCGGCTGCCCGAGCCGCCCATCCAGTACGCGGACTGGTCGGAGTGGCAGCGCGAGCAGTACGACGAGCGGGCCAGGGCGGCCGGACTCGCCTACTGGCGGCAGCGGTTGGCGGGCGATCCGCCGGCCCTGGAGGTGCCCGGCGACCGGCCGCGGCCCGCCCGTCGGTCCCGCGCGGGCGCCCAGGAGGAACTGGAACTGCCGGCCCGGCTCACCACGGCGCTGCGCGCGTACCGCGAGGAACGGGGGGTGGCCCTCCACCCGATCCTGCTCGCCGGGTACGCGGCCTTCCTGGCCCGGCACACCGGCAGCGGCGACATCCTCGCGGGTACCTCCTCGACTCACCGGGACGACCCGCGGCTGCGGGATCTGGTCGGCCAGTTCGCGGTGGTGCTGCCGATCCGTCTGGCGCTGGCGGACGGCCCGTCGTTCACCGCGCTGGTGGACCGGGCCGAAGAGGCGCTGCGCGGGGCGCGCGCCCATGACCGTACTCGCTGGGAGACCGTCCTGGCCGAGACCGCCTTGGATGGATCCGCTCCCCGCGGCCCCCTCGTCCAGACCGTCCTCACCCTCCAGGACGTCGAGCCGCCCCAGCTCGAACTGGCCGGGGCGAAGGCCGAGCAGCTGCCGGTGGTTGCCGACTCCACCCGCTACGACCTGGAGTTCCACGTCCAGGATTGCGGCGGGGCACTGGGTCTGCGGGTGGTCTACCGCACCGAGCTGTTCGACGGGCCGACCGTGCGGCGACTGGCCCGGCGCTGGATGCGGCTGTTGGCGGCGGCGGTGGCCGACCCCCGGCTGCCGGTCATCCGGCTGGACCTGCTCACCGAGGAGGAGCGGGCCGCGCTCACCGCCGGTCTGCGGCGCCGGCGGCCTCCCGAGCCGGTCCCGCCGCCGGTACGTCTGGCCCACCTGTCGGCCGGTCGGTCGCCGAAGGTGGCCGTGGTGGACGGCGCGGCGGCCACCACCTGGCGGCGGTTGGACGAGGCCGCCACCCGCCTCGCGGCCCGGCTGACCGCCGCCGGGATCGGCCCGGGCAGCCGGCTGGCCATCGCCGCCCCACCGGACGCTTCGGCGGTCGCCGCACTGCTGGCGGCCCTGCGCGCCGGTGCCGTGATCGTGGGCCTGGACCCCGCCGACCCGCTCGCCCGCAACCGCGATCTGGTGCGCCGCTCCGGCGCCCTGGCGGTCCTGACCGATGCCGAGGGCCCCTGGGGGGTGCCCACCCTCTCGCTAGGGGAACCCGGGCCCGCCCCGGCACCGTCCGAGGAGCCCAGGTGCCCGGCGGACGGGACGGACCGTACGGCGCCAGCCGGTCGGCCCACTTCGGCCCACCACCCGGACCACCCCCCACGCACCGCGGACGAAGCCGCGCCGGCCGCACCCACCACGCGCCTGACGGACGCGGCCGGGGCCTGGACCGGGGCCGGGGCCGGGGCCGGCCACACCGCGCACGCAGGACAGCCCGCTCTGCTGGAGTGGTCGGACCATGGCCCCCTGGTGCTGGACGACGCCGCGCTCAGCGCACAGACCGCGCTCCTGGTGGAGGCGGCTGGGGTGGACCGGGCCGGCTCGGTGGCGCTGGACGCTCCGCCCGGGTCGCCGGTCTTCGTACGGGGCGCCCTGGCCGCGCTCGCCGCCCGGGTCCGCCTGGTGCTGGACGGAGGCGGGGCCGACCTGGTGCTCACCGCGAGCCCACCCGCGGCCCGGCCACCAC
>NZ_SRID01000215.1 GCF_004684805.1 Streptomyces palmae | reverse complement strand
CGCCTGGCGACGGCGAACCGGTCATGGCCTCACCCGAGTCCGACTGACCCAGCCCCACCCCGGCGAGCCCCGCGCCCGGCGGACCGTGCGCCTCAGCGCAGGAGGGCCGCACGTGGCCGCAGGCGTGTGCGCGGGAGTGGAGGTCGCTGGGCGAAGCCCTCGCTCAGGTACTCGTCGGTGCGCTGCGCGAGGTCTTCGGCCCCATCGAACAAGCCCCAGTCGCCGGGGCGGAGGCTGTCTCCGACCGTACCCGCGGGCACGGTGAGAGCGCCGGCGGCCCATTCGACGGCGAGCGCCTCGGGGGTACGACCGAGAACAGCGGCGAGGTCACGGATGAGGACGGCGTGGCCGCCGGTGACGGTCACCTGTGCGGTGATGGCCGACTCCTCGGGGCCAGGCTGATCAGGCATGGCTGTCTCCTCATGGTCCTCGCCTGTCCCCGTCGTCCCGCATTCCGGCGGAACGGGCGGTCGTTCCGGCCAGTTCCCCGCGCGTGCCCGGCCACCGGAGTGACCACCCCGGTGCACGACCGAGCCAGGCGGACCACCCCCCACACGTACGACAGGGCGGTGGACACCTCTGGCCGCCCGGTGCGACGGTCCCCGGCCACGCGGTACGAGGCCACTCTCGGCCGGCCGTCCCCGGGCCCGTACGCCAGCGGGAGCAGGACCGCCACGGCGATCGGGCGCGGCCGCTCTCGGCCGGTCGTCCCCGGGGCCGTACGCCAGCGGCGGTACGTACCCTCCGCTGCTCGGCCCGACCGCTTCCGGCCATGGGGGGTGCGGCTGCCGGCCGACCGCTCCGGGCCTCTGCGGCGGCTCGGTACCTGCCCCTACCACCCGTTATGGCCGTATCCGGCCGCCCCACGAGATCACCTCGCGGTCGGCGGGTGTGACGTTTTCGGCCGGGGCGGCGCTGTAAGAGACAGGCCGACTGGTCATCGGCCGCGCGGGCGCCGGGGTTCCCCCCGTACCTACGGCACCGCGCACATTGGCGCGGGTGGGACTCGTTCCCCCGGTCCCACCCGCGCCACTCCCGCCCACCGCTCGACCTAGCGGTAGACCACGACCTTGTCGCCCACCCGGACCTGGTCGAAGAGCTTGGCGAGCTTGGCCCTGTCCCGGACGTTCACACAGCCGTGCGAGGCGCCGTTGTAGCCGCGGGCCGCGAAGTCCGCCGAGTAGTGCACCGCCTGGCCGCCGCTGAAGAACATCGAGTACGGCATCGGCGTGTGGTAGATCGTGGACACGTGGTTCCGGTTCTTCCAGTACATCTTGAACCGGCCCTCTCGGGTCGGGGTGTACTGGGCCCCGAAGCGCACGTCCATCGCCGCCTTGACCTTGCCGTTCACCATCCAGGTCAGGGTGCGGCTCTTCTTGCTGATGCACAGCACGCGCCCGGTCAGGCACCGCTTGTCCGGCTTGGCGATCGGCCGGGTGGTGACCGGGTACAGCTCCAGCCGGGTCGGCTTGTGGGTGGTGCGGTTGAGCGCCTTCCAGGTCAGCGGCCCGGCGTTGCCGGTGGTACGGATGTGGTGCCGCTTCTGGAAGCTGGTGACCGCCCGCTTGGTGATCGGGCCGAAGTAGCCGGTCGGGTTGAGGGAGAACACCCCCGCCTGCTGGAGGCGGGCCTGCAACTCCCGCACCCGCGGACCCGAGGAGCCCACCGACAGCACCCCGGAGTCGCCGCGCCCGGCGAGGGTGCCGATCGGCGCGCTCTTCCCGCCCTTGCCGGCCGGCGCCGCGGGCAGCTCGCCGGTGGCCGGGGATATCCCCTCCGGACCGCTCTCCAGCGCCACTTCCCGGTCCGCGGCCCGCTCCGCCGCGCGCGCGGCCGCCACCTGGTCCTTCTCGGTGCCGGACTGGTCCAGCCGGCCCCCGCCCGCCCGGGCCGAGCCGGTGTCCGACCGGTGCCCCTGGTCCGAGCCCAAGCCCGTGCTGCTCCCGCAGCCCGCGGCCAGGGTGGCCGCCGCGGCGACGGCTACCGCGGTACGTAAGGCCGTTGCCCGGTACGTATGGCGTGACCGTTTCATGCTCATCCCCTCCCCAAGTCTCGTGGTGTCCGCCATCCTCTGATGCCCACCCCGTTGCGGGGGCGAACATCCGAAGATTGGGGCGAAGGACTTGACGGCGCGCGTCCCGCCGCCCGGCGACCGGGGCCGCCGTTAGAGTCCTGGCGACACCGCGGGCACCGTGCGGGCGGCGCGCGGCACCCGCCGAGGCGGACAATCAGCGGCGAGCAGCCGGGAGGCGCGGACCATGGCACGCGAATCGGAGTCGGGACTGCCCATCGAGCCGGTGTACGGGCCGGACGCACTGGCCGACTGGGACCCGGGGGAGCGGTTGGGGGAGCCCGGCGGCTACCCGTACACCCGGGGCGTGTACCCGACGATGTACACCGGGCGGCCCTGGACCATGCGCCAGTACGCGGGCTTCGGCACCGCCGCCGAGTCCAACGCCCGCTACCGGCAACTCATCGAGCACGGCACCACCGGACTCTCCGTCGCCTTCGACCTGCCGACCCAGATGGGCCACGACTCGGACGCCCCGCTGGCCCACGGCGAGGTCGGCAAGGTCGGGGTGGCCGTGGACTCGATCGAGGACATGCGGCTGCTCTTCGACGGCATCCCGCTGGACCGGGTCTCCACCTCGATGACCATCAACGCGCCCGCCGCGCTGCTGCTCCTCCTGTACCAACTCGTCGCCGAGGAGCAGGGGGTGAGCGCCGACCGGCTCACCGGAACCATCCAGAACGACGTGCTCAAGGAGTACATCGCCCGCGGCACCTACATCTTCCCGCCCGCCCCCTCGCTCCGGCTCACCGCCGACATCTTCCGCTACTGCAAAGCCGAACTGCCGCGCTGGAACACCATCTCCATCTCCGGCTACCACATGGCCGAGGCCGGTGCCACGCCCGTCCAGGAGATCGCGTTCACCCTCGCCAACGCCGTCGCCTACGTCCGTACCGCGATCGCGGCCGGCATGGACGTGGACGCCTTCGCACCCCGGCTGTCCTTCTTCTTCGTCGCCCGCACCACCCTGCTGGAGGAGATCGCCAAGTTCCGCGCGGCCCGGCGGATCTGGGCCAAGGTGATGCGGGAGGAGTTCGCCGCCGCGGACCCGCGCTCCTGGATGCTGCGCTTCCACACCCAGACCGCCGGGGTGCAGCTCACCGCCCAGCAACCGGAGGTCAACCTGGTCCGGGTCGCGGTGCAGGCGCTCGGCGCGGTCCTCGGCGGCACCCAGTCGCTGCACACCAACGCCTTCGACGAGGCCATCGCGCTGCCCACCGACACCTCCGCCCGGCTCGCCCTGCGCACCCAGCAGGTGCTGGCGCACGAGACGGACGTGACCGCCACCGTGGACCCGTTCGCCGGCAGCTATGCGATGGAGTCCCTCACCGACGAGGTGGAGGCCGCGGCACTGGCCCTGATGCGCCGGATCGAGGATCTCGGCGGCGCGGTCGCCGCCATCGAACGGGGCTTCCAGAAGGGCGAGATCGAGGAGAGCGCCTACCGCACCGCCCGGCAGACCGAGGAGGGCGACCGGGTGGTGGTCGGCGTCAACCGCTTCCGGCTGGCCCAGGAGGAACCGTACGCACCACTGCGGGTGGACCCGGCGATCGAGGCGGCCCAGGTGCGGCGGCTGGCCCGACTCCGCGCCGAACGCGACGCGGAGGCGGTGGACGGCGCGCTGGCCGCGGTGCGCCGGGCCGCCGCCGCCCGCCCGGAGGACGCCAACGTCCTCTACCCCATGAAGGAGGCGCTGGCCGCCCGCGCCACCATCGGCGAGGTCTGCGGTGCGCTGCGCGAGGTCTGGGGTACGCATGTCCCAGTGGACGCGTTCTGAGGACGGCGGACGCCCGGCAACAGGGCCGGAGATCATGGACGGATGGGGGATCCGGTGCGCATCACAGGATTACGGGCGACAGCGCTGGCACTGAGCCTGGGGCTGCCCGCCCTCGCGGGCTGCGGCGGTGGCGGAGAGGCGTTCGACCGGCCGATCGAGGCGGGCTCTCCGGCCGGGGGTTCGGCGGGCGATCCGGCCCGCCCGATGACCGGCCCACCGCTGCGCTTCCTGCCGGTGACCGCGGTGGCCCCGGGCGCCTGCGCGGACGGCGCCGGGTACACGCTGCGCACCTCCTCCGACACCACCTGCCTCACCACCACCGAGGAGGACGGCATGCGGGTCACCCGGCTGGTGACGGCCAAGTCCGGACTCGACCCCGTCAACACCCAGGGCGGCTGGAAGGTGGAGATCGAACTGGCCGATCGGGACGCCACCGCCTTCGCCGAACTCACCCGGGAGCTGGCCACCCGGACGCCGCCGACCAACCAGCTGGCCATCGTGCGCGGCGATCGAGCCCTGTCCGCCCCGGCCGTGCCGAGCGCCATCACCGGCGGCAAACTGGAGATCACCGGCAGCTTCGACCGGTCCGAGGCCGAAGGGCTGGCGCGTGACCTCGGCGGGGCGTGAGTGACACTGTGGCCATGACTTCTCCGCGCCGCGCCTGCCCCGTCTGTACGCGCCGGATCGCGGTGGTGGGCGGGCGCTTCGCCCGGCACGACCCTCCCGGCCGCCGCGCCGACTACGACCTGGTCTCCTGCCCCGGCTCCCGCCGCCTGGCCCCACTCCTGCACACCCCCGCCCTGTTCGAGACCGACCAGGGCCCGTCAGCGGGGCAGCAGACCCTGTTCTGAGCGGGGCGGCTCCGTCTCCTTCGCAGCCCCCGACGAGGAGCCCGGGCCGAAAGGGGAGTCATCGCGGCGCTCTGTCCCCCGCCGCTCGGCCGCTGGAGCCTGGCCGTGCCGGTGGCGGCGGACCTGACTTCCTGACCCAGTCCAAGACGGCCGTCAGGTGGCCGGGTTGCAGCCCGATACCGGGGTCCGGCTGTACGAGGAGGGTGGGAAACCCTCTCGCCGTGCGTTCCGCGGCCCATATGTGATCAAGGCTGGTGAAGTCGTCGTCGATCCAGGCGGCAGGGGCACCCCCCAACCATGCGTCGACATGGTCGCGTTTCCACAGATAGCCCCTCGGGTGACTGGTGGTGATCCGCGGGTGCGGCAGGTCGACGTAGGGAAGTGGCGGGAGGTCGAGCAGGGGGCCGATCACGGTGGCCGCGTCCTGGCGCCAGCTCGTGCACCAGGTCAGGGAGACGAGTCCGGTCCTGATCACCTCCCTGAGGATCGGGCCATGGTCCGGGTTGAGCCAGACCGCGACGGGATCGGCGGGGTCGCGGCCGGCCGGGAGGACGTCATGCCGGAGGTGGGTGTCGGGGGTGGTTCCGTCCCGGCACGGGAACGGGATGAGTACGCCGTCGATGTCCAGCAGCAGGTGGGGAAGGCTCATCACTCCTCCGAGGTTCAGCACTTGCGCGCGGCGATCAGCAAGGTGGTCGGGAATCGGGGGCGGCGGGGGTCGCGTAGTTCCTGAACGGAAGTGACCGCCAGGCCGGCCCGGGCCAGGTGGGTCGTCCAGCGGTCGGAGTCGAACTCCCATCGGGCGATGGGCAGACGGGCCCGGTCGGGCAGGGTGACGTGATCGCGGCGCGGCAGGTCGTCGGTGGCCGGGTGTCCGCCCGCACGCCGGGGGTGAGGTACGGAGAAGGCGAGCACACGGCCGGGCCGCAGATGCGCGGCGATGGCGGGGAGCAGCAGTTCGGGGGCGACGAGGCCGACAGCCCCGAAGACCGAGTAGATCGCGTCGAACCACTCCTCGCTGGCCCGCAGGTAGCGCAGGGCGTGACCGGTGACGAAGGTCGCTCCGGCCAGCCGTCCGTAGTGCGAGCGGGCACGGCGGACCTGCAGACCGACCAGGTCGATCCCGGTGACTCGGGCACCTTGGGAGGCCGCCAGGTAGGCGACGTTGTGCCCAGGACCGCAGCCGAGTTCCAGCACGCGGCGCTGACGCAGACGACTCCCCAGGATCTCCGCGCCGGGACCGAGCCCCGGCAGCGTCGCCCACTCCATGCGGGACGGCACGGTCAGAGGCTCCGCGGGACCGGTGGCCGTGCGTTGGAGGGCGTGGGCGTACCAGGGGGAGGTGTGGGCGCGCACCTCAGACCTCCAGCAGTCGGAGGACGTCGGTGAGGTGGCGGCGGACCACCTTGATGTAGGTGTGGTCGGTGATCGGGTCGTTGATCCATCGAATGGACTGCTCCATAAACCATTCGATCGCCCACATGCGGTGCCAGCCCAGTGCCCACCTTTCGGCGGCCAGCCCGCCGCGCTCGGTCAGGGCGTCGGGAGTGCCGCCCTCGGTGACGTAGGACTCGATGAAGACGCGCAGCCGGACGGGGTCAGGGGCATCGAGCGTGCCGTGCCAGCTGGCCAGGTCGAGGAGTCCGGGGCCGGTGAAGGCGCGGGCGAAGTCCAACAACCGCCACCCGTACCGGCCGATATGGAGGCTGGTGGGATGGAACTCGGAGTGCACCCAACCGAAGGGGGCCAGCGTGGCCCCTTCGGCCCGGGTGGCCGCTGCCCGGGCGATCTGGTCGAGCGCCTGCTCGATGTCTCCGGTGTCCTCCCAGCGGTCGGCTTCGCGGAGCCGGCCGAGGTGGTCCAGGGCGCGGCTCGGCAGAGTCCGCAGCCGTTCGCCGTCGAGCATGGGGAGAGCGGCAGCGGATCGGGTGCGGTGGAGGAGCACGGCCGCCACCGCGCCATCGAGGTCATCGGCCTCGCGGACAGGGGTTCCCAGATCGTCCAGGAGCATGCCCAACCAGCCGTCGATCCTCGCGGAGGCGTGGAGTCGGGGCACCGGAATCCCGTGGGTGCGGGCCAGTCGGAGCGCCTGGTCCTCACTGTCGAAGGGCCTCTTGGCGTACTTGTAGACGACTGTGCTGCCATCGGGGAAGGTGAGCCGCTCGACACCGGACATGGACCACACCCGCACCTCCTCACGCCGGGGTGCGGTCCGACCGGCGATGGTGCAGAGGTCGGCGAGGAGTTCGGTGCTGGGGTTCTCGTTCACATGGGGCTCCTTGCGGTGTGATGGCGTCCGGGGCGGGCGGGAGTGCCGGCCCGCCCCGGAGCCCGCTGGGATTACGCGGCGGGTGTCACGCGGTGGGCGTAGACCCGCTCGATCCAGCCGGCCTTGAAGGCGGCCAGGTCATCGCGGAAGGCGGCCATCGAGGCGCCGTAGGGCGCGACCACACCGCCGGACTGGTCCGGCACGGACTGGCAGCCGTGCACCAGCCGCCCGCCGAGGGCGGCATGGGCCTTGATGGACTCGATGCGGCGGTGTTCGTTGAACCAGCCGCCGTGGTAGACCTCGTCGAGCATGCCGCCCGTCTCGTCGTCCAGGTCGAAGACGATGGAGGTGGCGGCCGGGAAGAACCAACACGGGCCGACGTTGGAGATGTGCCCGTCCAGCTCCACCTTGTTGAGCGCCATCAGCGTCGCCGCCTGGCGCAGCATCCGCAGGTGGTCCGCGGTGATCCGCGGAAGGCCGAGCTTGTCGAGGTGCTCGTCGCGGAAGAGGTACGCGTACACCTCGTACGCGGTGGACAGTACGCGGGCCGCGTCGGAGGTGGACTCGCCGTGCGCCGTGATGAAGTCCAGAGCGAGCTGCTCAAGCGGGGTCTCGGCGGTTTCGTCCATGCCCAGGAGCTGGGACTTGACCAGTTCCCAGTCGGCGACGAGCCAGGTGTGGGACTCGAAGCGGAAGAAGTACTCGGCCGGGTCGATGATGAGGCGCCGGTCGTCGATCTGGATGCCGGGCAGGCGGCTCCAGCGGGGATCGAACGCCTCGGGCAGTTCGACCGTGATGGTCGTCGTGTCGATGGTGGTCACCATGTCTCCGTCTCTGTTCGACCGGGCTCGGGCATGGGAATGCCCGAGCCCGGAACGGGCGTACGGAACTTCGAGGGCCGCCCGGACAAGCGGGGAGCCTGGGTCACGGTCGAACCGTTCCGGGCGGCTGCGATTAAGTGAACCTCTCGTCACGCTCAGTGGGTACGGTGAGGGGACGCCCAAGCGGTATACGCGGTTTACACCTCAGATCAGGAGAGGCTGTGGCGGTACCCAACGAACCCGATGTCCGGCTCCGGGAGGTCATCACCGCAGTCGGCTGCACATACGAAGCGCTGGCAAGAGACGTACGGCGGATCGCGGCCGAGAACGGTGAGATCATCCACACCAACAAGTCGGCCGTCTCCCACTGGGTCAACGGCATGCGGCAGCCCTCCGGCAGAACCGGCCAGTACTTGGCAGAGGCTCTGTCCCGCCGTGCGGGCCGGACCGTCACGCTTGCCGAGATCGGCCTGGGCGACCCGGAGGCGGCCGCTTCGGATGGGTCCGATCCGGTCGTCACCGCCACAGAGCTGGGTCGGGCCGATGTCGAACGGCGCCGATTTCTGGCCGTGGCCACATTCACCTCGGCAGGTGTCGGCATGCCGCTGATGTACGACCACGAAGCCACCTCCCGCATGCTCCGGGTGCGCGCCGGCCGAGCCTTGGTCGGAGCAGAGGACATCGAGGTCGTTCGCCAGATCACCGCCGCTTTCAGCGCGGCTGACGAGCGTCTGGGGGGTGGCCACGGACTGACCACCGTCACCGCCTACCTCGCCGACACCGCAGCCCCCATGCTCCGCGCCCGATTCACCTCCGAGGGCTTACGCCGCAGCGCCTTCGGTGCCGTCGCCGAACTGGCCTACCTCGCCGGGTGGAAGCATCATGACCTGGGCCAGGAGGGTGCCGCCCAGCGCTACTACCAGGTCGGCTACCAGCTCGCCTGCGAAGCCGACCCCCACGGCCACGCGGCCTGGATGATGCGCGCTCTCGCCCACCAAGCCCTCAGCCTCAAACAGCCCCACCACTGTGTCGACCTCGTCGAGGGAGCCCTCAGCAGCGGACTCGGCCACGTCGACGGCCAAACCGAGGCGCTGTTGCACATCACCCACGCCCGCGCCTTCGCTGCTGTCGGCGAGAAGCCCGCAGCAGCCCGCGCCCTACTCGCCGCTGAGGACGCCCTCCTACGGGACGATGGTCCCCAGCCCAGTTTCTCCCTCGTCAGCGGTCCAGCCGCGGGCACTGTGGCCAGTCACACAGCGCGGACGCTGACCGATCTCGCCGATCACCTCGGCACCGAGCGACAACACCGCGACGCCCTCGTCCGCTGGGACCCCCAGAAGTACAAGCGCGTCCACGCCCTCACCCATGCCGACCTCGGCGACAGCCTCGCCGCTCAGGCTCGCGCCGACGAAGCCGTCGCCGCGTGGACCCAAGCCCTCGACCTCATGGAGGGCATGACCTCCGATCGCACTCGCAAGGCAATGTCCTCCGTCAGATCCACCCTCGCGGTCTACCAACGGCGCAAAGTGCCCGGTGCCGCCGAGCTTGCTCGCCGCGTCGGCCACGTGCTCGCCTAGCATTCCCATCCCCAAGCTCTCATCTCCGCTCGAGCAGGGGACCCCATTCCTGGCCGACGAAGGGACCACCGTGGCCCAGCCGAAGACCGACGATCAGCCCAAAGCCCTCAAGCCCGCCCATGAATCCATGACTTTGCTTGTCGCCGCCGTCATCGTGCACGACAAGGCCACGAACCGGGTCGTCCTTCTCCAGCGCAGCGAGCAGGCCAAGTTCGCGCGGGGCATGTGGGATCTCCCCGTCGGCAAGAGTGAACCCGGCGAGCCGATCACCGAGACAGCCGTGCGCGAACTCTATGAGGAGACGGGCTTGGTGGTGAAGCCCGCGTCCTTGAAAGTCGCTCACATCATTCACGGTGCCTGGGGAGTCGAAGCCCCCAACGGCTTCCTCACCGTCGTCTTCGCCGCTCATGAATGGTCCGGCGAGCCCGAGAACCGTGAACCGCGCAAGCACGCCCAGGTCCGCTGGGTCGAGGCCGACGCATTGCCCGAGAAGTTCGTGAACACCACGGCCAGTGCACTTCGGCGATACCTCACGGATGGCCCCCAGGTGTCGCTGAACGGCTGGATGTAGGTCGGCAATACCCACACAGCGGTACGTGGCCCCTGGTGCCGGCGAGGCGTCGTACGCCACCTGCACCGGACGCTGCTCGACGGGGTCGAGGCCGAGCGAGTGCTGCTCAACGTCCATCCGGGGAGCAAGGCGGCCTCGGCTGCCTAGCCGCGGCCGGCCCTTGGTCAACTGCGGATGAAGGACAGCAGGTCGGCGTCGAAGGTGTCCTTGAAGGGGGCCACCATCGACAGCCCGTGCGGGGCCCCTTCGTACACCGTGAACTGCGCGTCCTTGACGATCTTCGACGATTTCTCCCCAGCGGCCACGATCGGGACGATCTGGTCGTCGCTGCCGTGCACGATCCAGGTCGGAACGTCGAACCGCTTCAGATCCTCCGTCAAGTCGGTCTCGGAGAACGCCTTGACGCAGTCGTAGGCGCCCTTGATGCCTGCCTGCATCGACCACAGCCAGAAGGCGTCGCGGGTGCCCTGGGACACCTGGGAGCCCGGGCGGTTGGCGCCGTAGAAGGACGCGCTGAGGTCTTCGTAGAACTGCGAGCGGTCGGTGGCCACGCCCTGGCGGATTTCGTCGAACACCTCGCGGGGCAGGCCCTCGGGATTGCCGTCGGTCCGCAGCATCAGCGGCGGGATCGCCCCGAGCAGAACGGCCTTGGAGACCCGGCCGGTGCCGTACCTGCCGATGTAGCGGGTCACCTCGCCACCACCGGTGGAGTGACCGACGAGGATGATGTCGCGCAGGTCGAGCTTCTCGATCACTTCGGCGAGGTCGTCCGCGTAGGTGTCGAGGTCGTTGCCGTTCCACGTCTGTGAGGAGCGCCCGTGCCCGCGCCGGTCGTGGACGACGGCCCGGAAGCCGTTGTCCGCCACCAGTTTGGCCTGCGGATCCCAGGCGTCGCCGTTCAGTGGCCAGCCATGGCTGAAGACGACCGGCTGGCCGCTGCCCCAGTCCTTGTAGAAGATCGAAGTCCCGTCCTTGGTGGTCACGAAAGCCATGTGCGCAGGATCCTCTCGCCAAAGGTCGGGTGCGGCGACCGTCGGGAATCCCGGACGCCGCCGACGGCTGCGGCCGCTGTTCCCTGAGATCGCGCCCCGGTGTCGTCCGCCGCACAGAGGCATGTGGGCGGGAGCCGGTCGGCTGCGGGCACGCGTGCACGGGAACACTGACCGCCGTCATCACGCTAACCGAACGAGTGGATGTGGGCATTTTATGCTGAATACCGGATAATTGTGGGCCACTGTGGGTGCTGTGGGTGCGGGGTTCTTCGTCGAGACCTCGCCCTGCTTTGACCCTTCGGGCGGTGGATCAGGTGCCGGGATTCCCGCGGGCCCGTTGGGCGCAGGAGACCGGGCGGCCGCGTATCCCGGAGGACCGCACACCCGTCGCGCGAACTCCTGTCCGGAGAATCGGCGCCCGATTATGGGGGACGTTCCGCTGCCTTCCGGTCGGGCCGCGCCGGAGCCGCCGCGTACGGCACCCGGGTGGGGGATATCCGTTCTCCGGGCGAGGCGATCCGGTATTCGGGCGCCCCGGGGTTACGGTGTTTGGCCAGCCCCTACACCAAGTCATCAGTGATCGGGGGTACCCATGGCACCGGAGCAGCTCTACGAACCAACTCCACCCACCCAGTCCTCCTCATCCACCCCGGCCTCCATCCCGACGC
>NZ_SRID01000214.1 GCF_004684805.1 Streptomyces palmae | reverse complement strand
CCCCCGCCCCGCCGGTCGCTGTCGACGCCCCGGCGCCGGCGGTTGAGGCGGCGCCGGTTCCCTCGTGGCAGGCACGCATTACGCCGGTCGCGTCGGTCGCCCTTGACCGTGAGTGGTGGCACAACGCCTACGGGCAATGGGACACGGCCACCGTGGGCCGTAAGGGCGCCCCCTCGGCCATGGTCAAGTTCGCCAAACTCGCGGAATCGCTGGGATGGTCGGTCGCTCTGCGCGCCGGATCGGTCGAGTTCGAGGCCGACACCCTCACCGGCGTGTGGGAAGCGGAGTGCACCGGTTGGATGCATGACAAGCTCAACGGCGGGATGGGTCTCGTGGTGCTGTCCCTGATCTGGACTCAGGCAGAGGGCACTAGGCGCTGGACGTTCGATCAGCAGCGGTCCGGGGTCGAACTGGGCGGGCACGTCTACACCGGCTATGTGACGCTGCCCGACTACGAACGCGCGGCACGGCAGGCGCACGTCACGGCCGCACCGGATGCGGTCCGTCCGGAGAGCGCCCCCGCGCCCGCCGGTGTGTCGGACCCGGGCAACGTGGACGGATGGGAGGGCGAGGGCGGCGCCCTGGCCGTCAACGTCGACGCCGACACGGCCGAGACCGAGACGGCGGAGGAGCGGGACCCGACCACCCCCGGGGACATGGTCGCGTGCTTCCTGGTGTCCTCCGGTCACGCATCGACCCGCGCGCGGGTGCTGTGGTGGCTGCCGCGTCGGGACGCGGCGGCAGTGTGCAGTGATGAGCGCACCCACGGCACGCGGTGGGGCCTGCACTGGACCGCAGACCCGGGCGAGCGCGGCACGGACTGGGACTTCGTTGCCGACGATGGCCGGTTTGCCGAGGTACTGGCAGGGGTGCACGCACAGCCGGTGACGGCCGAGGGATACGAAGAGCGCAAGCCCGGAACTTGCAGCCCTGACGGCTGGTGCCGTCACGCGTGGCCGTGCGGCCGGGACTTGGAGCAGTGGGAGGCCAAGCAGCCGAAGAGCCGCGCAGAGTTGCGACGTGAGGCACAGGCCGAGGCGCGGGCAGCGAAGGCCGCTGCTGTCGAGCCGGCGCCGGAGACGGCGGCCGAGGAGAAGGCGGCCGAGGTGTGCGAGACGTGCGGGCGGGAGCGGCACCCGGAAACCACCCTGTATAGGGAGGCGTGCCGCCCGCAGCACTGGAATTGCAGCCGCGCCAACACCGGTCACGGCGCCATCATCGAGACCGGCGTCCAGGAGGAGGAGGCCGCGCAGGCCGACCCCGGCGCCGCCAAGACGGCCACGGTCGAGGCGGCGGCCGAGACGGCCACGGAAGAGACGGCGGATATCGTCATCCGCCACACCCACGAGGACGGCACGATCATCGAGGGTTCCAGCAAGGGCGACGGCGTGTGGGAGGCGTTGAAGCCGCTTGGCTGGACCTACCGGCGAACCCCGGGGATCTTCATTCGGGGCAGCCGCTACAAGTCCGCCGACCGTTGGAAGATCGGCCGGGCCGTGGCTGCGGTGCGCGCGCTGGGCTGGTCGTGCGTCGAGGTCATCGAAGAGACCATGTCATTTGAGGAGCGGGAGGCCGCACGCGTCGGCGCTGCGGAGGAGCGCGCGGAACGGTTCGAGGAGCGGGCCGGGCGTGCGGCGGGTGCCGCGCAGGCCGCGCGGGACGCGTCCGACAAGATCAGCGAACGCTTTTGGATGGGCCAGCCCATTTTGGTTGGACACCACTCCGAAGAGGGGGCTCGCCGTGATCAGGAGCGCATGCACAACCAGATGCGCAAGAGCATTGCGGAAGGCAAGCGGGCCGGGTACTGGGCGAACCGTGCGGCGGCAGCGGCGGCATACGAGCGGTACCGGAAGAACCCGGGCCGTACCCTGCGCCGGATCGAGACGTTGGAGGCGGAGCGGCGCAGGGTGCTGCGCGAGCGTGACGGCGTCGATGACCGCGGCCGTAAGGCTGACGTGTGGCGCAAGGAACCGAGCGAAGCGCGGCGCGCGGAGCTTGACCACCTGGTGGCCGAGTACGACGAGGAACTGACGTACTGGGCGGAGGTCATCAAGGAGGCGGAGCGGCGCGGCTTCAAGGTGTGGGGGAAGTCCGACTTCGTGAAGGGCGACTACGCCCGGTACCGCGGCACCTGGTACGAGGTGACCCGCGTCAACGCGCAGTCGGTGACGATCCCGCACATTCTCGCGGAGTTTGACGGCGGGGCGGTCGGCAGCGTGGGCGGGTGCCGTGTGGTCACCCGGGCCGCGGCGCAGGCCGCCGGACGTATGGGCGTCCACACCTACACCGCGAAGTACAGCGACGGCGTCACGGGCCGTATGTCCGCGGAGCAGATGCGAGCCGCGCTCGCCGGCGAGCCGATCCCGGTCGACCCGCGGGACGTCCAGCCGGACGCCGACACGACAGAAGTCCGGGGGGAGGACTCGCCGGCCGGAGCGGAGCGGACGTCCGCTCTGGCTGACACGGTGAGCGACCCGGGCGGCGTGGACGGGTGGGAAGGGGAGGGCGGTGCCGTGCCCGGCGTCCCCGCCCCGGCCGCACCAGCCGCCCTCGGGGCCACCCTCGCCCAGGCCGAGAGGGAAGGCGCCGACCAGGAGCAGGAAGCGGCGGACGCCGAGGCGCGAGTGTACGCGGCCGGTCACCCCGCCTACATGGAGTGCTGCCGCGTGCAGGCGGTGCTGCACCAGTTCGCCGAGGAACACACGGACATGGACGACGCGGCGGAGTGGGCGTTCGACGCCATGCTGCGAGCCCAGGAATGCGCCCACGCCCTCATGGAGGGCGACCGGGCGCGGGCGGAGGAACTCGCCCGGGAGGCCAAGGGGGAGCGGGTAGCGTTCACCCTCGGGCGCCTGGAGGACTCCGGGGCGATCGGCCCCCACGGCGAGGGCGTGGCGCTGCTGGACGAAGCCACACGGGACCTGTTGACGTGGTACGCGGCCCCCTACCCGGTGCGCTGGTTGTTCCGCGCGGACCGGCCCCGAATCCTGCACATCTGCCACGGGCCGGGCGGCTGGTCGGTGGGCATCCGTGACGTGCTCGGCGCAGACGCGGACATGGTCGGAATCGACCTGGACGGCGGCGCGGTGGCCACCGCACGGGCAGCCGGCTTCTACATGGTCCACGGCGATGTGACGGCGCTGGACCCTGAGCACCCCGCCCTACGCGAGGTGACAGGCGTTGTCCTGAGTCCCCCGTGCCAGCCATACAGCCCCGGTGGCCTCCGGAAAGGCCGCTACGCGGCGGCCATCGCCCTGATCTGCGACGTGATTCGGGGCGTGGGCGCGGCGGCCGGGTTCCTGGCGGTGCACGGGGCACCGACCGGCTATGCCCCGCGCAGCGGCGACACCTGGGAAGAGGTGCGCGCCCCGCTGACCGCGCTGGACGACGAGCGGGCCGGACTGATGGCTGAGGTGGCCATCTGGCCACTCGCCATGCTGTGCCGGGGCGGCGCCCTCCAGTGGGTTGCCGTGGAGCAGTCCAGCGCGCTGCCCCAGCAGATCGAAGAGGCGCTGTTCACCGAGTTCCGACAGGCCGGGTGGGGACAGACCCTCTCGGAGGTACTGGAGGCGGCCGACCACGGCGCGCCGACCCGCCGGAAGCGGCGGTTCATGACCATGCACCGATCCGCCGCCCCCCTCCCGGCGGCCGAGCCCGCCAACCCGCTGCCGGTGGTGACGTTCGCGGAGGCCCTGGGCTGGGACAAGGGCCACAGGGTCAAGACACGCGGCAATCGGCGGATCGACCCCGCGACCGGTAGGCCCAAGGGCGGGGGCGACTTCAACGCCGACACCCCGGGTATCTGCGTCACCGCCACGGCATACGGGTGGCAGCGGGAGGCCGACGGGCTCAAGCTGACTCAGCCCGAGATTGGTCGGCTGGTCGGATTCGACGCCGCCTACCCGTGGACGCACGTGGGCCGGGGGCGTGGGGTGCGCCACCTGGCACAGCAGGCCGCCGACGTGGTGTGCCCGATGGTCGCCGCCCGGGTGATCGGCCGAGTCCTGGGCGTGGACTGGGAGGCACCCACCCGGGCGTACGTCGCCCGGCTCTACCGACCAGCGGCAACCACCGCCCCCACCCGCGCAGCACTCCCTGCCGCGCCGGTCCGCCCGGCTCTTGCGCCAGCACCCGCGCCGGCGCCGGTCGCGGTGCCGTACCAGCCGCCCGCCCGCACCATCGCCCCGCCGTACATCGCCCCGGACAGGGAGCAGCTGGTCGAAGCGGCGCGGGTGTGGCAGATGCCGCAGCCGTTCGGGCGCCCGAAGCACCCTGTCCAGCGGCTGGCTGGCCTGTACGGCCCAGCGCTACTCGCCCTCCTGGTGCTCGCGGTGCTCGGCGCACCCGTGGCGGGCGCGGTGAGCGGCGCCGTGCTTGCGGGCATGGCATGGATCGGCCGCCGCGCAGCACAGGGCGGGGCGGCCCTGGCGACCAGTGCCGAACAGCCAGAGACCGGACGGCATGGCTACGCCCTGATCACATAGCGCGGCGTCCAGCGGGATCGACCTTGCCGCTGCACCCCGCACCCTCGGCAGCAGCCCGTCAGGGCGGGCGGGTTGCCCCGTCCGCCCGCTGAGTAGCGCACCGATGCCCTCCCCGGACTCACCCGGAGACCGGAACACCAGCAGGAACCCGCACGGTGGTTCCGCTATGCCAAAAAGGAGATCAAATATGCTAAACCCTGCTATTCGTGCTCTCGCTAGCCAGGTCTGCGGCGAACTCGGCGCAGAGTGGACCGTGGTGTTCGACGGCGCACACCTACGCCTCTCCCACGCCGACGGCCGCCGGTTGGGCGTCTCCGGAATCCCCAACGGGTGGGACTCGAACGGTCGTGACCGGGACCCGGAGCGTGTGAGTATTTGGGCCTGCTACCCGGATACCGACCGCTGTTTCCGTAAGGACGAGCGGATTGAGGCCACCGCGGCAATCGACAAAGGTGCTGTGAAGATTGCTCGGCAAATCCAGTCCGAGCGGGTCATGGGTCGCTACATGCAAACCCTGGACGCTGTGCGCGCGTACAACCAGGAAAAGGACTCGGCCCGAGCCGCTTTGGAAGAAAAGGGTCAGAAATTGGGCCAACTGTTCGCCCACGGCGCCACGGTGAAGGCCACCCCCTACACCTGTGAAATCTTCAGCCACCGCGGGGGACGTGAATTCACGGCCAAAATCTATTCCGGCAAGACATCGATGGAATTGCGCAACATGCCCCACGCGGTTGCGCTGGCGGTGACCACCGCCTACGAGCACGCGATGGCGGCGCACCATGGCGAGCCCCTCACCGAGCCGAAGCCCGCCCCGGCCCCGTCCGCAACGCCCATGGGGTTCCCAGACGCCACTAGTGACCCGAGTACCCTCGACACCTGGGGAGACGACGGCGGTGCGCAGCCGAACGTCACGCCACCCGCCCCGGCCGCGGCCGTGCCGTCGGCCCTCAAAACGCAGGGAGGTCCGGCCCCCAGCCCTCGCCTCACCGGTCCCAGAAGGGTGCCGCGCCAGTCCCCCCAAGCCCGGCAGCGCAGCATCCGCACACGCGTCGCCGCCAAGCCCAAGCGGATCTTCACCCCCGAGCCGGACCACCAGGAGCAGGCAGAAGTGACGGCCGCCGACAGTCCGGCCGGGGACCCCAGCACGGGCCAGCAACTCTCCGCCACGGCCCCAGCGCGCCCAGCGGAACCGCCCGCCACACGCCCCAAGGGATCCAAGAAGAAGGCCCCCCGAATCCCTGGCTCAACGTGGCCATTTCGCCACCAGGGCGCATCCCTTGCGACATATCAGGCCCCCGATGGCACATACAGCGTGGAGCAGTACCCCGACCGCGGACCGGCCGTCCTGGTCACCTCCGGGCATACCTCTATCCACGAGGCGCGCGACGCCGCACGAGCCGAGGTCGAACGCCACCCGGAACTGAACAGCGGCGGAGTCGCTGCAACCGCGGCCCTCGCTGAAACGCTGGACGTCTTCTGACGAGCAACCCGCCACCGGGTACGCCCTGCGCGGCAGTGCTGGAACACAGCACCAGCAGAGGTAAGCGCCCAGCAGAGCCCGCGCCCCCGCGCCGCAGCACCTGCTGCGCGGGCGCGGCTGCACCGGCCGCCACGCCGGCCGCGCGCCCCACGCGAGATGTGCATGCAGGTCGACACCAGGCCCATGACCCGACACCAAAACACCTCACCGAACGGAAACTCCCATGACCACTGTGGATCTTGAAAAGCGCACCGCTGAGTACTTCGTCGTCGTTGACGATGAGGGCGCGTTCACTAGCGGCGCCGACTACTTCCGCAGGGACCGAATTGCGCAGCGGCGAGTGCTGCACGTGGAGCGGCAGGCCGACCACCCAGAAGAGCAAGAAGCCCAGTGGGACGATCTGGAGCGCGCCCGCCAAGAGGCGTCTGAGTCGATCAAGATCCTGACCTATCCCGCCGTCAGCCACGGACGCGCAGCGTATTTCGCCATTTGGGAGCACGGCATTACCATGGCCGCCCACCGCATGGCAGAAGAGGTCAACCGTCATTGCGGCGCCCCTCGGGGGTGCATCCCGGATTGGATCGCGATTCGCATCACAGACGGCAGCAGCGATGGCGTGCGGTATATCGACGCTGAGGACGCCCGCGCCGCCCAAAGGCACCCCGATCAGTGCGTCGTGTTCCCGCTCATCGAACGGCGCCCGATGTCGGTAAGCGAATGTGAGTCATTCCTGCGCGTCATGGCCCACGTCCAGCACGGCTGTTGTGCCTACCCTGGCGAGCCACTGTCTTGCGGCCTTGGCTGGTGACTGATCAGGGGCGCGCCGGAAGCCCTCTGATCTGCTCTCAGCCGTAGGACGGCAGAGAGTGCAGCAGTTCCCCCGGCCCAGGGAGCGGGCCGGGGGCACTGCCATGCGCAGGCTGTCCAAGCTGGTCACGGCTCGTCCTCGGCGCCCCGGCCGATCCGATGTGATCCGCGGGCGCCTTCATCCGCTGCGCCTGTGCCCGTTACGGATCCGCGTGCGGGTCGTTGGGCTCGTTATGGCTATGCGTGAGGGTTCTCGGCCTCGTCTCTGCGTCATGTGCGCGGCTGACTTGGATGGCGGTCCCGCCTATCTGGTGACCGGGGGGTTGCGGTTGGGGCGACGCTGGTTTCCGCGGCAGTTGTTGGTCTGCACCTCCTGTTACGCCAGCGGCGCCCCGGACCCGGTCACCGGGCTGTCCCGCCCGCTCGCCGCGCGGCAGACGAGTAGGGCGTGGTGGGCGGAGTTGGCCGGCCGGGGCGAGTTGTTGCCGCCCACCCCGTGTATCGCCTGTGGTCTGGTGGTGGTACGGCGAGCGGAATCGCTGCTGCGAGGGGTGACGTGCTCCCGGGCGTGCCGGACATCCCTCACGCGCATCCGTAACGGGGGCCAGGGTTCGGGTCGCCCGTGCGGCGGGTGCGGGCAGCCCGTTACGTCAGGGCGTGCGGATTCTGCATACTGCGGTGGCGCGTGCCGGCAGCGGGCGTACCGCCGCCGGGTCGCTGACCGGGCCGCCGACCGGGTGCCGGACCCAGTGGAGGAGTTGCTGGGGGCGGCAACCCCCTTCGTTGACGGGCACGCCTCAGGGATCTCTCAGGCGCTCTACCGGGCGCTCTACCGTCTGAAGGTGGCACGCCTGCGCGGCCACGACCAGGCCGCGCTGCTGGCCCGGCTCGCCGCGATGGATCCCGGGCGGGTCAAGGTACCCGACACGCCTGCCGGCCGAAGGCTCCGGGTGGCCCTCCGCGGTATCCGTCCGGCCTGATTCCCCGCGGGCGCGTGGCGCCTCGGCAGTCCGCGGGTCCGGCTACCGCGGGCCGGACTACGAGGTTCTGGTGGCCCGGTGCTGCTCAAGGTCCTCCTCGGGGTGCTGGCCGTGGGTTAGTCGGGCAGACCCCTCACGCGGATCCGTAACGTCGGGGCGTGTGTGGCGGGTGCGACCGGCCGTTACGGCCAGGTGTGCAGCCGCTGAGTGCCGCGGGCCGACCGGCAGGCGGTGGCGAACCGCCGCCACGTCGTTCCTCGCTATCCCTCCAGGATCGGCACACACAGCCGTAACGGGGGGCGCCTTTGCAAGGCCCTAACCAGGGGAGTGTGCGAAAAACGCACCAAGAGTGCGTTTTTCGCACTAGGGTGGGGTCATGGTGAAGAAACCCATGGCGAAGCCCAAGATGAAGCGTAAGCGCAGCACCGAAGAGGTGCTGCGAGACACGGTCGAGGCGCTGCTGCGGAACACCGGGGAGCGGCCCATCGACATCGCGGCCGTCGTCGGAGTGAGCCGGACGGGAGTGGTCCGGCGGCAGGCGGGGACGGCGCGCTGGACGCTGGACGACTGCGACAAGCTGGCCACCCACTGGGGCATGTCGACGCTGGACTTGCTAGCCGGCTCGGAGCATGCCCTGGAGCTACTGCCCGCGGATCGGCTGGCTGCCGCGATCGGTGGCACGCAGACCTTGCTGCCGGTGGGTGATCCCGCCCCGTCGGTCCTGTCCGCCAAGGCGAAGAATCGCAAGGCTGCGGATGTCGTTGACAGTCCGTCCGGGCCGCCGCCGAACGGGTGATCACTCAGTCGCAGGACGGCGGCGCACGCGGCAGTGCCCCCGGCCCAGGGAGCGGGTCGGGGGCACTGCCGCATGCACTGTATCCGGGTCGGGGCAGTCGGTGCCGGCTGGCTCCGGCGGTGTGCCTGACCACGTGTCCGAGCGTCAGGCGGACGCCCACTCCAGCCCGAGCGCGGCCAGCGCCTGGAGCTTGTCCGCGCTCAGCTTCGCGCGCCTGCTCTTGCTGTTGCTCAGAAACACCCCGAGCTTGACTTCTGTGCCGTCCTCCAGCCGCTCCACGTGGGCCCTGGGGACCTTCACAGCGCCCGTGCGGGCCTTGTATTGCGCTAGGGCCGCCACGCCCCGCTCGAAGGCGCTCGCAGCCGTCTTGGGGGCCTTGGCGGGCGTCTCCTGCTCCGGCGGCAGGGGGGTCACGCCGATCGCCTCCAGGAGCTCGCGCTGTCGCTCGATCAGCCCCGCCCAGACCGTGTGCTGGCGCTGCTTGGCCAGCCACTTGCCAACGTCCATGCCGTGCACGGTGACACCGGGAAGCACGTCGGCCTGATCCGCGTCGGCCACCAGCTCGCGCACGGCGGCGTAGTGCCGCTGCCAGTCCGCCGGCCACTCGGGGTTCCAGTGCTCGTCCACGGCCTCCAGCGCGGCCTTCCACTCCGGGCGGTCATCCAGCGCACCAGGGCGGCGGAGATTGGACAGCCACTGCCCCACCGGTCGGTCGAGAGCCGTCGCGGACCGGGGCGCACACAGCGTCCAGTGCTCGTCGTAGTACGCCTTGGCGGCCTGAAGGTTCTCCTGGAACCGCTCATCAGCGACCGACCAGACCATGCCCAGCTTCTCCAGCCGCTGCGCACGCTGCCCGCTCATCTCCCCAGCTGCGTAGGCCCGCCGCTGCTCCGCCACCCACTGCCCAAGGGGTGTCGCACCCTCCCGATGTCCGTACGGCACTCGCGCGTTCCCGACCCGCTCGACGTACGCCTTGAGCTTCGCCCAGCCGCGCGCCCAGTCCTGCCGCTCCGTGTCGATCACGTTGAAGCTGACCCAGTCGGCGACCATCACCGGGTCACGCGGTGCGGCAAACCGAAGCAGGAGACGGGATTCTTCCTCGCCTTCCTCGGGCGGAGTGCCAATGTACTCGGACGGCTGCGCGATGTCCTTCTGCGGCTCCTGAGGGATCGCAAGCAGCTCGATTGCCTCTTCGTCGTGAGCGCGCAGACCCTCCAGTACCTTCACCAAGGGCCGATACGAGCCCGAGGTAAACATGTCCTCCGGTTGCTCACCGGGCTGAAGGAATACCGGAACGATCAAAGAGGCAAGCTTTCCCTCCCCCGGCTTTTGACGGAGAGCCCGGCCAATGGCCTGCACGATGTCGTGCGGCGCGCCCTTGGGATCCAGCAGGGCCACGGAGTCCACGGCCCGGATGTCCACGCCCTCGCCCAGGACGCGGCAGTTGGAGAGCACGGCCCGCCGGGCGGTGGTCCCGAACTTGCCGAGCACGTCCCGCCGGCGTTCTGGGACGTGCTCGCCGCACAGCCAGTCCGCCCAGATCTCGGAGGGGTACTTCTCGGGCCGGTCGGCGTGCAGCCGCTTGGCCACGCGCTCCAGGCCCTCCGCGTACGCCGCGGCCTCTATGGTCCGGTGGTGGAAGGTGATGCACGTCTGGAGGTTGTGCTGCGCCATGGTGTGCAGCAGCGCGGCCTGGAGCGCCCCGAGGCGCTGCCCGCGGACCTCCTCGGTGTGTCGGTCCTCGCCCATCAGCCGCTCGGGCGTGACGACCGGGTCCTGGAGCTCCAGGACGATGATCTGGTACCGCGCCAGCAGCTTGCGTGACACGGCCGACGCCAGCGAGAGCTTGTAGAGCACGGGCCCGAAGACGGCTTCGTCGTCCATGGAGGCCGCCATCTCACGCGGCAGCGCGTCCCGAACCCCCTCCGCGACCTCCCAGTGCGGAGGCCGCTCCTGCCAGATCCGGGGCGTCGCCGTCAGGTACAGCCGACGGTGCGCCGGGATCTTCGTCTGGTCGTGGATGTCCGCCCACGCCTTACCCATCGAGCCGGACGTCCTGTGCGCCTCATCGACCACCGCGAGGTCCATCGGGGCGAGCTGCTGGCCGTAGACGCCCTCGAACGCCTCCGTGAGCACGCCCAGCGACGCGTAGGTGGCGTAGATGGTCACCGGCCCCGTCCCGTGCCACAAAGCGAGCCGCACGGGGTTGGTGGTGCACCTGACACCCAGGTGCCACAGCTCCGGATCGTCCAGCGGCGAGCACACCATGACCGCCGGCCCCTTGTGTCCGGCGTCGTGCCACGCCTTCACGGTCTGCGCCAGGAGGTCCAGCGTCGGCACCACAACGAGAACGCGGCCCCGGGGCACAATCTTCTTCGCGGAAGCTGCCGCGATAATGGTCTTTCCCGTGCCACACGCGGCGTGCACCTGCCCGCGCAGGCCATTCCAAGGAATGCCGCCCGGCGGGATATCGAGGCCGCGAACAATTGCGGATACGGCCTCAATCTGGTGTTCACGCAGTTTCACGGCCATTCCCGTGTTCTCCTTTTCGCGGAATGAGGCGCGTAATCGGAATGAGAGTCCGGCGCGGCGACTGGCGGGCCGGGGTGATGGTGTCTGGTCCCAGACTCTACACAGTCAGCACCCGTGATGCATCATCCCCGCGATAGCTTCCCCCTGTAGGCTGATACTTGGCTGAATCCCGCCCCGTGCGCAAGGTTCATAGGGTATGCTTGCGGGGTATTGGTGAACGTGAGCGGACGGTTTCGGGAGTTGAGGGGGCGTCAGGGTGGAGCGCAGCGGAGCCCGTCACTGCGGTGGGGCCGACACCCCGTCAGACCGACGGTCCGTCACTCCCGTTGCGGGGGTATTAGGCAGTAACCCCAAGCCCTATACAGGCCCGCGCGCAATGCACCCCCTTGCTGCCAGCCCAGACACCCGCGCTTGCGCGGGTGTCCTCAATTCGCGCTTGCGCGAATTGACACGCGTTTAGGAATTCCGCTCGCGGAATTCAATTCCCGCGCTTGCGCGGGAATTTGGCGGAGCGTCAGCGGAGCCTTTCACCTGTCTCTTATACACATCTGACGCTGCCGACGATCGCATAAGTGTAGATCTCGGTGGTAGTC
>NZ_SRID01000213.1 GCF_004684805.1 Streptomyces palmae | reverse complement strand
GTCCGACCCGGTCCACCCCGTCGGCGGTGCGGCCGCCCCCTGCCCGGCACCGCCTCGCCGGCCCATGGGGCGCACCGGCGACCCACGGCCGGCCGCCGCCTGGCACGGGGGGCGAGCACCCGGTGCACCCGCCCGCGGCCCCGTAGGGAACATCCCCCGGCTGCCGGCGGGCCGTCCGGGCACCGTGTACGGCGGCGGGCCCCGCCGGATCAGCCGGTGCCGGTCGGGGTCGGGGTGAGGGCGCCGCCGGCGGTGGCGGAACCCGCGGGCACGGCGGCACCGGTGGTCGGCGTACCCGGGTTGTACGGCGGCATGCTGGACTGGCCGTCCATGGTCGGGGAGCCGCCGGTGTCCGGTGTCGGGGTGTCACCGGTCTTGGACGGACTCGGGTTCCAGGGCGTCGTCCAGGGAGCGCTGGGGCTCGTACCGGTGGACGGCGCGCTGGACGACGGAATGTTGGGCGTGGGTGACGGGGCGGGTGGTCGGTCGGCGGGCGGGGCCCCCCGGTCGCCGGGCAGCACCTGGGCGAGCAGGGCCAGCGCCATCGCCGCCACCGCGACGGCCATGGCCGCCAGCATCGGTACCGCCGCCCGGCGGGCCCGTACCCGTCGCCGTCCCTGACGTACCGCCTGGTCGATGTCGACGCCCGGCGCCCCGGGCCCCGGTCCGGCTTCGCGCAGCGGGGAGAGCAGCCGCGCCGCCTCCCACTCCGCCTCCTCATCGAGCACGGCCGCCGCTCCTCTCCATGGCACTCGCGAACGCGGTCGGTGAACCGCCGAGTTGGGTGCGCAGCCGAGCAAGGCCGCGCGCGGACTGGCTTTTCACATTGCCCTCCGAACAGCCGAGAATCCGGGCCACCTCGGCCACCGGAAGATCACACAGAAAGCGCAGCACCAGCACGGCGCGCTGCCGCGCCGGAATACGGGAGAGCGCGGTGTGCACCATGGCGCGGGTCTCGATGTCCGGCCCGCCGGCGGCCGGCGGGAGCCCCGGGGTCTCCTGCGGGGTCCCGGACAACCGGACCCGTGCCCAGCCCAGCCGCTGCTCGTTGAGGAAGCAGCGGACGAGCATGGTGTGCACATAACGGTCCAGGTCGTCGGCCGCGCGGGCGCGCCGCCAGTGGACGTACAGCCGGGTGAGCGTCGTCTGCACGACATCGTCGGCCCGGTGCGGATCCCTGCAGAGCAGGTGCGCGATGCGGCGCAGGGCGGGCAGCCGTGCGGTGACGTAGGCGGTGTACGCCCGCTCGTCCTCGGCCTCGGCCTCGGCTCGGTCCGCGGCTCCGCTCCACCTCATGATGTTCCGCTCACTTTCCCCCGCTCACGCCGCTCGTGGCGCCGAGCCCGCGTTCCGGGGACAGCTGCCACACCCACACACCGCCGACCCAGCGCGGTCGCTCCGCCAGCAGTCGCTCAAGGGTGACACGGAGTGCCTGGTCACCGGGCTGCGGTGCCAGCACCACCGCGCCCGCCTGCCAGAAGCGCAGGTCCGCCCAGGCGGCGCGGCGCTGCGCCGGTCCGATCTCCGGGACGGTTCCGGTGCGGGCGACCTCGTTCAGCAGGACGGCGGTGGGGCGGAGCACCGGGCCGTAGATACCGATCCGGTCGGGGCCGTAGGGTCCGTTGAAGTAGCCGCCGGGCAGGGAGAATCCGAACTTCGCGGTGGTCTGCCAGTGCAGGGCCTCGGTGTGGACGGGGTCGGGCACCGGTACCGGCACCAGAGTGCTGCCCTCGGGCAGATAGTCGCGCCAGGTGCCGTCGGCGATGAAGGCGGGGACGGTGGGCCGGTCGACGGTGGCCAGCGGGGTGGGGGCGATCGGCAGGAGCGCCGCGGCGACCGCCACCCATCCGGCGGCCCGGCCGGCCCGTGCGCCCCGGCTCTCGGGGCGGGCGCGCTGGAGTCGGTCGCAGGCCAGGGCGATCAGGATGCCGGCCGCGGGTGCCGCCACCATCGCCATCCGGGACTCGATGACCGACTCGAACAGCGGCAGGTCGGCGAGCAGCCGCCACGGTCCGGGCAGCTCCGCTTCCGTCCCCGGCAGCGGGATGGAACGCCCCAGGGACAGCAGCACCGTGCCGAAGGCCACCCAGGCCAGGGCCCGGACCCGGGGCTCCCGCCACAGCCACAGCACGATCACCGGCACCAGCAGCACCAGCGGCCAGCCGAAGAAGGCGTTCTGCTCGGTGCGGTTGACGGCCAGGGTGTCGGCGGTGGCGGGATCGCCGGCCAGTGAACGGCCCGCGAAGGCCACCAGGGCGCCCGGCGGATTGCCCACCGCGCCGTGCAGCACGCTGGTGTAGCTCTGGGCGCCGAAGAACTGCCGGCCCAGCGGATAGGCGCACAGCAGCAGCGCCAGTCCGGCGGCGACGGCGAGGCCGCGGGCCAGCGGGCGCAGTGCCGCACGGGCGGCGGCGGGGTGTGCGACCGCGTAGCCCGCGGCGAAGAGCAGCAGGCCGACGGCGGCCAGCAGCAGCGCCTCCTCCCCGAGGAAGACCTGGTACGCCAGCATCAGGCCGAGGACCACCCCCTCCCGGGTGGTGCGGTCCGGCGCCGCCTCGCGCAGCCGCAGCAGCCGGTCGATGATCAGCGGCATCATGAACAGCACCGCGAAGTTGGGGTGCGCGTTGGCGTGCGAGACCATCGGCGGGGCGAAGGCGCACAGCGCCCCGCCGATCGCCGCGGCCCGGCGGGACGCCACGAAGCGTTTGAGCAGCAGCCAGTACCAGGCGGCGGCGGTGCCGGCCAGACCGCAGGTCAGCACCAGCGCCCAGGTCACGGCCGGGCCGAAGAGCGCGGTGACCGGCGTGAGCGGGACCGACAGCCCCAGCATCGCCGTGTTGGCCATCAGGTTCACCCCGAGCGGGGCGTTCTGCAGGGTGGTGAAGAACAGGTCGTGCGCCCCGAGGACGTGGTGGGCGGTGACCCCGAAGAACCACTCCCACTGGTCCTGGTCGTGCGCACTGTCGACCAGGTAGCGGCGGTCGAGGTCGGCCCACAGTCCCTTGAAGAGCCATCCGGCGAGCAGCAGGTAGGTGAGCAGTACGGCCCGGTCGGCGGGCCGCAGCCGCTCCCGGGCCGACCGGGTGCGCAGCCGCAGCAGTTCCAGGAGCACCTTGGGGTAGTCCAGCGCGCGCACCTTGGATCCCGTCTGGTGGGCCCAGCGCACCGGTACCTCGGCCACCGGCCAGTCGGCCTCGCGGAACATCCGCAGGATCTCGATGTCGATGCCCCAGCCGTCGATCCGGGAGCGCCCGAAGACGGCGCGCGCCCGGGCGCCGTCGAACAGTTTGAAGCCGCACTGGGTGTCCCGGACGCCGGGCACGGCCACCGCCCGTATCAGACGGTTGCCCGCCCTGCCGAGCAGTTGCCGCAGCGGGTGCTGGTGCACCTCGATCCGGGCGCCGGACCGCGCGCGGGAGCCGATGGCGGCGGCGTAGCCGGCGTCGAGCCGCTCGTGCAGCTGCGCCAGTTCCTCGATGGGGGTGGCCAGGTCCGCGTCGGTGACCAGCACCCGGCGTCCCCGTGAGGCGAGCACGCCGAGCCGCACCGCGTGGCCCTTGCCGTGGTTGCCCGCGAAGGGGGCGGGCACCGCGTGCTCCGCAGGCGGCCCCAGCAGCCGGATGCGCGGCTCGGCGACGGCCGCCTCGCGGACCGCGGCGGCGGTGCCGTCGGTGGACCCGTCGTCGACGACGATCAGCTCCCAGTCGGCGTGCCGGCCGGGCGAGGAGCGCAGATAGCGGCAGATCGCGTCGAGGGTCCGGGGCAGCCGGTGCTCCTCGTTGTACGCGGGCACCACGACGGTCAGGTCGACCGTGTCCGGCATCGGCAGGCCCCTAGGGGTGGGGACGGTGGAAGAGTGCAGCACGTGGTGGGGACCACGCCGGGAGGCGGCGAGGTTGCGTGATCTGCGCCACACTCTTCGCCGGTGTGCGGCGGGCGACCGCCCCGCACGGTGCGGCGATCCCGTCTCATCGGGCCGAATCCCCTTTCGCGGGGCCCGTCCCGAGGCTTGGCGCGCGCGGGCGGGGGAAGAGGTCTTGTTGCGGCGAACCTCCCGGGAATACCCTCGAATTATGGACACGAGCCGGAATGGGATAGCCAGCACGACCGAGGCCGAGGCTCCCGAGTCTCAGTCCGTCGGCACCTACTACGACCACCGGATCTTCGACATCATGGCGCAACTCGGGGACGGTAACCTGCATTACGGTTACTGGCTCGACGAAAACGATCAGAGCACGCTCGAAGAAGCCATGGAGCAGATGACCGCTCAGATGATTCGGCGGCTCGCCCCGAATTCCGGTGACCGCATCCTCGATGTGGGCTGCGGGAACGGCACTCCCGCGCTCCGACTGGCCCGGGCATGCGACGTCGAGGTGGTCGGAATCTCCGTCAGCGAACGCCAGGTGGCGCGCGCCAATGAGCGCGCCCGGAGCGCGGGCCTGGCCGACCGGGTGCGATTCGAGCGGGTCGACGCCATGCGGCTGCCCTATGCCGCGGATTTCTTTGACGGAGCCTGGGCGATCGAGTCCATGTTCCACATGCCGGACAAGGCGCGGGTTCTCTCCCAGATCGCCCGCGTACTCCGGCCCGAAGGCCGGTTCCCCATCGCCGATCTGGTCTACCGGAAGCTGTCGGCGGGTACCTCTCCATTGGCCGAGGCCGGTTACACCAGCGTGTACGCGTCGCTGACCGAGTTCGACGCGTACGCCGAACTCGTCGAAGGGGCCGGCCTCATCCCGTTGGAGGTCACCGACATCACCGAGCGGACGGCTCGCTCGAATGCCTGCTTCGCCGATTGGATGCGCACGCAGCGCGACCAGTACGTGGAGCTGTTCGGCGCCGCGGGCTTCGACATGCTGCTCGCGAACCAGGAGGCCATGGCACACATTCCGGACCTCGGGTACGCCATGGTCACCGCCCGTCATCCCTGAGGGGCAGCGGTCGGAAACGGCCTGCCCGACCAAAGCGATTCTGAAGTCGCGCCCAACGGTCCGATGCGCGGCGATGTGTCCGTACGCGACTCCAACCGGAATTCGACTGGAGCGCTATGTCGACCTGTGGACAGCGGGCCCCCGGCTCCGCTACAAAAGATGCAGCTGATGTCGGCTAGGGGGCCAAATCGTGCGATATGAGATTCTCGGACCTCTCCGCGTGGTCGATGAACGCGGCAGCTCGTGTGTCAAGGCGGAGAAACTGGCCGTCGTCCTGGCGGTGCTGCTGATTCGTTCGGAAAAAGTGGTGACCGCGGAACACCTCATGACCGAGATCTGGGGCGAGGAACTCCCCCAGCGGGCCACCGCCGGAATCCATGTCTATATCTCCCGGTTGCGGAAGTTCCTGCACCGCCCGGGTAAGTCCAGTCCCATTGTCACGCGACCTGGCGGCTATCTCCTCCACACGGTTTCCGACGAGTTCGATGTCGAATTGTTCCAGCAGTTGGTGACCGAGGGCCGGAAGAGTGCGCGGGACGGGCAGCACGTCGAGGCGTGCGTCTGCTTCGAGCAGGCGCTCGGGCTGTGGCGCGGCCCGGTGCTCGGCGAGCTGCGGCCCGGTCCGATCGTCGAGGGCTTTGTGAAGTGGATTTCCGAGATGCGTATCGAGTGCACGGAACTGCTGGTCGACTCCCAGCTCGAACTCGGCCGCTATGAGGAGCCCATCGGCCGGCTGTCGCCACTCATCGCCGAGTATCCGCTGCGGGAGAAATTCCATTGGCAGCTGATGCTGGCGCTGCACCGGTGCGACCGCCGGGACGAGGCCCTGCGCACCTACGAATCCGCCCGGAGCGTGCTCGACCGCGAGCTGGGGCTCGAACCGGGGCCCAAGCTCAGGGAGTTGCACCAGGCGGTGCTGCTCTCCGGCTGACCGCCCCGGCGCCCGATCCCCCGGGGTGTCGCCGTCGCCGGCATCCGCCGCCACTCCGCGGCGGGCGCGGCGGACGCGGCGGACGCGGTCCCGGAGACAGCTCAGACGAAGGCGGCTTCCAGCTCCGGGTCGCCGACCAGGATGGCCTGGTGCAGATCGCGCAGCGAGCAGGGCGGCTCGAGACCGAGTTCCTCGCGGAGCACCGTGCGCGCCGACTGGTAGACGCTCAGCGCGTCCGCCCGGCAGCCCGACCGGTAGAGCGCCAGCATCAGCTGCCGGTAGAACACCTCGTGCAGCGGATGCTCCTCGGTCTGCACATAGAGGTAGCTGACGAACTCGCGGTGGCGGCCGAGCCGCAGTCCCGCGTCGACCAGGGACTCGACACACCCCAGGCGGGCCTGCTCGGCCCAGCAGACGAAGCCGTTGACGATCGGGCCGTCGCGCAACTCGTCGAGGGCGGGCCCCCGCCACAGGGCGATGGCCTCCTCGAAGGCGGCATACGCCGCCTCGGTGTCGCCCGCCTTCCGCTCGGCCCCGCCCTGCCCCACCAGCCGCTGGAACACCTGGAAGTCGAGTTCGTCGGGGCCCAGCCGCAGCAGGTATCCGGTCGGCACGGTGACGATGGGGTTGACCGGGGTCTGTGGCCGCCGGAGGAACTTCCTCAGCTGCGACACGTAGACGTGGAGGGCCCCCTGCGCCTGCCCCGGCGCCCGCTCGCCCCAGATCTCGGTGATGAGCTCCTTGGCGCTGACCGGCTGCTCCGCGCGCACCAGCAGTGTGGCCAGCAGCACCTCGATCTTCCGGGCGCTGAGGGAGGTGATCGACGCGCCGTCGACCACCCGCATCGGCCCCAGTATCTCGTACCTCATCGCAGGCGGTCGCCCCTCGGTATCGCCGCCGAGGGGCGGGACCGTTCGGATTCACCGGAGAATGTTCGCACTCGACACCACGCCCCATCTCGAATCACGTTCGAACGCGTCAATCTGACGGACAGCAAGCGGCAATTCTGAGGACGATTAAGCCGGCGGCTCCCCTTGGGCGACATGGCCGGGAAGCACACCGCTGATAAGCCCGATCTCCCGATGGAACCGTGCGCTATGTGCACCTGTCAACTGACGGTCGCACTTTCGATGTTTCCTCACATCTGCCGAGCAGACGGCCCTCCGGCGCTCACGGAACACCGCAGAGCGGAGTGGAATGGACATATGCTGCGCCGGATGCGCATCACCTGATGAAACCGGGCAACAGGCCCCGTACTCACACGCCGTCGAATGCAGAGGAACCCACGCAAACCCCCAAGGCAGCCGTGGTCCGCCGGCACACGGCGGGGCACCGCCCCTTCCGTCCTGGCCCCGGCCCGGACACCACCCGGGCGCCGCCCTGCATAACACGCCGGCTCATTTGAATTCAACAGTGCCCTGCAATTCACTGGCCGCTGAACTCGCGGGGTCTTCGGACGGTCTCCGGGGCAGCGACCGACCGGGGATTCACACGCACCCGATTAGCTGGACTTAAGGATCGCTGCCAAGAATGCAAGCACTTCGCGCCTGAACACGGACGCTCCCGCACCGCGGTCCTTCCCACCGGCCCGGCCACGACCAGTCGTTCATCGATTCGAGTATGGGGGTGTGATGGCTGGTACCCGTCCGGCCCGGTCACGGCCGACGGCGCCCATCGCGATCGTGGGGCTGGCGTGCCGACTGCCCCAGGCCCCCGCGCCCTCGGCGTTCTGGCGGCTGCTGTGCGACGGCCGGAGCGCCATCGTTCCGCTGCCGGCCGGCCGCTGGCCCGCCGACCCGCAGGCGCCGCCGCGGTTCGCGGGGCTGCTGGACCACGTGGACCTCTTCGACGCGGACTTCTTCGGCGTCCCACCGCGCGAGGCGGTGGCGATGGACCCGCAGCAGCGGCTGATGCTGGAGCTTGCCTGGGAGGCGCTGGAGGACGCCGGCATACCTCCGCGGACCTTGTCCGGCAGCCGCACCGGGGTCTTCGCGAGCGCGATGTGGGACGACTACGCCGCGCTGTGGCACCGGCGCGGGCCGCGGGCGGTCACCCGGCACACCATGGCCGGGCTGCACCGCGGCATCATCGCCAACCGGGTCTCGCACCGGCTGGGCCTGCGCGGCCCGAGCCTCACCGTGGACGCGGCCCAGTCCTCCGGGCTGGTGGCCGTGCATCTGGCCTGCGAGAGCCTGCGCCGCGGCGAGGCCGATCTGGCACTGGCCGGGGCGGTGAACCTGATCCTCGCCGAGGACAGCGTGCGGGCCGCCGAGGCCCAGTTCGACGGGCTGTCGCCGGACGGCAGGTGCTACACCTTCGACGCCCGGGCCAACGGCTTCGTACGCGGCGAGGGCGGCGGGGTGCTGCTGCTCAAACCCCTGGACGCGGCGCTCGCCGACGGCGATCCGGTGTACTGCGTGATCCGGGGCGGGGCGGTCAACAACGACGGCGGCACCGACGGGCTGACCCGGCCCAGCGCGGCGGCGCAGCGGGAGGTGCTGCGGGAGGCGTACCTCCGGGCCGGGGTGGCGCCCGCCGAGGCGCAGTACGTGGAGCTGCACGGCACCGGCACGCCGGTCGGCGACCCGGTGGAGGCCGCGGCGCTCGGCGCCGAGCTGGGCCGGGACCGGCCGGCCGGCTCCCCGCTGCGGGTCGGCTCCGCGAAGACCAACGTGGGGCACCTCGAAGCCGCCGCCGGCGTCGTCGGGCTGCTGAAGACGGCGCTCAGCATCCGGCACCGGCGGCTACCGCCCAGCCTCAACTTCGCCACCGCCCACCCGCGGGTCCCGCTCACCGAGCTGGGGTTGCGGGTGCAGACCGAGCTCGGCGCCTGGCCGCACCCGGACCGGGTGCTGACGGCCGGCGTGAGTTCGTTCGGCATGGGCGGCACCAACTGCCATCTGGTGCTGGCCGAGGCACCCGCGCCCTCGGCCCCGTCGCCGGCCCCCGCTGCGGCGCCTTCCGCCGCGCCGCCGGTCATCCCCTGGCCGGTCTCCGGCGCGACCCCGGCCGCGCTGCGCGCCCAGGCCGGGGCACTGCGCGAGCGGCTGCGCGGCCGGCCCGACCTCGACCCGGTGGACATCGGGCACGCGCTGGCCACCACCCGTACCGCGTTCCGGCACCGGGCCGTCCTGCTCGGCAAGGACGCGGACGAGCTGCTCGCCCGGCTGGACGCGCTGGCCCAGGGCGCGGAGCCGGCCGGTTCGGTGCTCGGCGAGGCCTCCGGCGGCCGGGTCGCCCTGCTCTTCAGCGGTCAGGGCAGCCAGCGCCCCGGGATGGGGCGGGAACTGTACGCGGCCTACCCGGTCTTCGCCGAGGCGCTGCGGGACGCCTGCGCGGCCCTGGACGCGCACCTGGACACCCCGCTGCTGCCGGTGCTGTTCGCCGCCGCACCGCCGGCGGGGAGGGCCGCGCCGCTGGACCGGACCGAGTACACCCAGCCCGCGCTGTTCGCCGTCGAGGTGGCCCTGTACCGGCTGGTCGAGTCCTGGGGGCTGCGGGCCGACCATCTGATGGGGCACTCCGTCGGCGCGATCGCCGCCGCGCATGCCGCCGGGGTGCTCTCGCTGCCCGATGCCGCCGCCCTGGTGGCCGCCCGCGGCCGGCTGATGCAGTCGGTCGCGGCCCCGGGCGCCATGGCCGCCTGGCAGGCCACCGAGGAGGAGGCCGCCACAGCCCTGCGCGGGCAGGGCGGCCTGGGCATCGCCGCGGTCAACGGCCCGGCCTCGGTGGTGGTCTCCGGCGACCGCGAGGCGGTGCGCGAGGCCACCGCGGCCTGGCGGGCACGCGGCCGCAAGGCCACCGTGCTGGCGGTCAGCCACGCCTTCCACTCACCGCACATGGACGCGGTTCTCGCCGAGTTGCGGGAGGTCGCCGCGGGGCTCACCTTCGCCGCACCGCGCATCCCGGTGATCTCCGACCTGACCGGGCGGCCGGCCACCGAGGACCAGCTGCGCTCGCCCGACTACTGGGCCGACCACGCCCGGCAGCCGGTGCGGTTCATGGCCGGGGTGCGGCACCTGTGCGAGGCCGGTGCCGACCTCTTCCTGGAGCTGGGTCCGGACGCCGCGCTGGCCGGCATGGCCCGCGAGTGCTTCGCCGGACTCCCCGGCGAAGCGGCACGCCCCACGGCGGTGGCGGTCCAGCGCCGGAACCGCCCCGAGGCCGAGACCTTCGTCTCCGCCATGGCCCATGCCCAGGTCCGGGGCGCGGCCGTCGACTGGGAGCGTGCGTTCGCCGGACACCGGCCGCGGCGGGTGGACCTGCCGACCTACGCCTTCCAGCGGGAGCGCTACTGGCCCGAGGAGTCCGCGGAGGAGCCCGCGCAAGCGCCGCCGGCGCACCAGGAGCCTCCGGCAGGGCCCCGGCCCGCCCCGTCGTCGGCTCCCCGGCCGCCCGCGGGCAGCTCCACCGGCCCGGCGGATCCGCTGGCCACCGTCCGGACGCACACCGCCCTGGTGCTGGGGCACGGCTCCGCGGACCGTGTCGATCCCAACCTGACCTTCCGGCAGCTGGGCTTCGACTCGCTGGCCGCGACCGAGTTGAGTGAACGGCTCAGCGCCGCCACCGGGCTGCCGCTGCCCGCCACGCTCGCCTTCGACCACCCGACCCCCGCCGCGGTCGCCGCTCAGTTGCGCGCCGCCGACCAGCGGCAGCCGCTGGGGGCCGGCGCCCCGGCCGTACCGCGGTCCGGCACCCGCGCCGAGGAGCCCATCGCCGTGGTGGCCGCCAGCTGCCGCTACCCGGGCGGGGCCGACACGCCGGAGGCGCTGTGGCGCCTGGTGTACGAGGGCATCGACGCGGTGGGCCCGTTCCCCGCCGACCGGGGCTGGGACCTGGCCGTGCTGCGGGGCGCCGACCCGGACGGGTCGGGCGGCAGCGCCACCGCCGAGGGCGGGTTCCTCTACGACGCGGCGGAGTTCGACGCGGAGTTCTTCGGCATCAGCCCGCGTGAGGCGCTGGCCACCGACCCGCAGCAGCGCCTGGCCCTGGAGTTGTCCTGGGAGTTGCTGGAACGGGCCGGCATCGGCCCGGCGTCGGCCCGGGAGACGGCCACCGGGGTGTTCATCGGCGCGACGGCCATGGACTACGGCCCGCGGCTGCACGAGGCGACGGCGGAACTCGAGGGGCACCTGCTCACCGGCGGCGCCGCCAGTGTCATCTCCGGTCGGGTGGCCTACGCGCTGGGGCTCCAGGGGCCCGCGGTGACGGTGGACACCGCCTGCTCGTCCTCCCTGGTCGCCATCCACCTCGCCGCCCAGGCACTGCGCAACGGCGATTGCGACCTCGCCCTGGCCGGCGGCGTCACCGTCATGGCCACTCCGGGGATGTTCACCGGCTTCTCCCGCCAACGCGGCCTGGCCCCCGACGGACGCTGCAAACCCTTCGCCGCCGCAGCCGACGGCACCGGCTGGGGCGAAGGCGCCGGACTCATCCTCCTCGAACGACTCACCGACGCCCAACGCAACAACCACCACATCCTCGCCCTCATCCGCGGCTCCGCCATCAACCAAGACGGCGCCAGCAACGGACTCACCGCACCCAACGGACCCTCCCAACAACGCGTCATCCACCAAGCCCTCACCAACGCCCACCTCACCCCCGCCGACATCGACGCCGTCGAAGCCCACGGCACCGGCACCACCCTCGGCGACCCCATCGAAGCCCAAGCCCTCCTCAACACCTACGGACAACACCACCCCACCCTCCAACCCCTCTACCTCGGCTCCATCAAATCCAACATCGGCCACACCCAAGCCGCAGCAGGCATCGCCGGCACCATCAAAATGATCAAAGCCATGCAGCACGGCCAACTACCCCCCACCCTCCACATCGACC
>NZ_SRID01000212.1 GCF_004684805.1 Streptomyces palmae | reverse complement strand
ACGTCATCCTCGTCCCCCGTCATCCCCTCACGGGCGAACCCTGGCGTCCACCCGGCGACGATGCGGCCGTGGTGCCGCTGGACAGCGGAGTCTGGGCGTACCTCGCCCACCCGGGCGAGACCTCACCGATGCCCGCGACAGGGACGCTTCCGTACGGCGTCCTACGCGACGACTACCCCCTGCCACCACACCCCTGGTACCCGTTGACGCCCCACCACCGCGCCTTCAAGGACACCCTGGCGGGGCTGCCCGCCATACGATCCCCCAGGCTGCGCAGATACCACGATGCGTACCGATCGTGAACGTCTGACTGGGCGTCTGCGGCGCCGCGCGCAGCGGTCCGCTCATCCTTCGACTCGGATCTGAGGCCTCTTTGATGCGCCAGCCCCTCCTGGTGGTTTCCGCGAGACCGGGGGATGAAGTTCCTCGGTGAGCGTTGCGGCTCAGCGAGGTCGGCGTACGAAGCCATTGAGCTGGGCCATCAGTTCCCGGTTGGTGGCCCGGGCGGCTTGGAGGTCCTCGTCGCTTTCGGCGAGCCGGTCCCTGAGGTCGGCGATCTGTGGGCATGCCGAGCTGTACGGTGCGGGACCGGCGCAGGACCGTGGTGGCTTGGCGGATCTCGTCCCGTTCTTCGTCGGTGAGGGTGTCGAGGTCGCTCTCGACCCTGCGGCCCAGTCCTGCCCGCCAGCCCGCCACCGTCCTCAGCAGGTGGCACACAGCGGAGCGCCAGCGCCCAGACGGGCAGGCGCGATGCAGTTCCGCACGGCACAGGACCGGTACCCGATCAAGGGATGATCTGGCGACGGCCGTGCGATCCGCAGCGGCTCGTCCCAGCCCAGCCCGGCCAAGAAGTCTCATGTTTGGAGTTCTTGGTGCAGCTAACAGCTCAAAGGCTTCAGCCGACCTGATGGCCCTTTCTGCCCTGGCGCCGCGAGGTCGGCACCCGGCCGTCGTCGGCGTCGCAGGTCAGACCGTTGACCACGCCGACCACCCCGTCGATGCGGTACGTCAGCTGGATCGCCAACGGGATGTCGCTGCGGCGCTCCAGGCACCCTCCCAGCGTGACCATGCCGTCCCGGACGGAGATGGTCACGGCGTCGGGCGGCCGTCGCATGGCGCGGGTGAACACCTCCGCGATGACGTCCCGGCGGATCTCCTCGTCGGTGCGCAGGAAGACACGCAGCAGGTCGCGGCGGGTGGCGATGCCGATGAGCCGGTCCTCCTCGTCCACGACCGGGAGGCGTTCGACGCCATGGCGTTCCATGACGCGCGCGGCGTCCGCGACCCGCTGTTCGGGGTGCACCGTGACCGCGGGCGATGTCATCAGGTCCTCGGCGGTCACGGCCCGGGCGGCGGCGGCCGCGCGGCGGGCGGAGCGCCGCAGTGCGGGCAGTCGGAACCACCGTGCGGGACGGTCGGCGCCCTGGGCCGCCTGGCGGCGGATCAGGTCTGTCTCGGAGATCACGCCCAGGACCTTGTCGTCGTGGTCGAGTACCGGCAGCCCACTGATCCGGTGCTGGGCCAGCAGTCGTGCCACGTCCTTCAACGGCGTCTCCCGGCGGGCTTCGACGACCTCGCGGGTCATCACTTCACCGACGACGTGAGTCATCACACCCACTTTCCTCCTTGTCCGCCGTCTCCCGGCGGTGGGATCGAGCGCTGCGCCCGATGCCCGACGAAGAGGGCGGGGCCGCTCCGCTCCGCGATGGGCACCAGGGGCCGGATTGCGCGGGCCCGCTCGGCCGTGATGGTCGATGTCGTCCTGTCGGACCATCCCCGGGGAGCCGGCCCCTGGTGCCTCTTCAGCTTCCCCGCCGGGCGGCGGGTGGGGCAGGGGCCGAGCGGCCCTGGGTCGGGGACCGAACTGCCCACGGCCTCGGGGGCCAATGGCCGAGGAATCCGCGGCAGGGGCCGCGTATCGCGGGGCGCGCCCCGGCGGATGGAGGGCGGTGGCCCGGCCCGAGTGGTCACCTCACCGGTGACGGTGGGCCATCCCGGCCGGCCGCACGGCGCGACGCGCCCTCGACCCCATGGGAACCCCGCCGCGGCCGCGTGTGGCGGGTCGTGTGCTCGCGGGCGGACAGGGCGGCGGCGGTGGTGGTGGTGAGCTTGCCGCCGCCTACGGTCCTCGGGGCGGCCGATCCGCAGCGCCGGTCGTCCGGGCCCTGCGGCTTCTCCAGCAGCCCCACCGGGCGAGGCGACGCCGTCAGGGCAGCAGGGGGCGATCGGCCCTGGTTCTTCGACCCGCCATCGCGGGAGGATCTCCGAGAGGCAAGCGACCGGTCACGCCCAGTGGGCGCCTCCCGGTCCCGCAACGGACAGTGCAGAACGAGGAGATGGCGATGGCGGACAGCCAGCGGCCCGACCACGAGAACCTTATCCGGGTCTTCCTGCTGGACGACCACGAGGTGGTACGGCGCGGGGTGCACGACCTGCTCGACGACGAGCCCGACATCACGGTGGTCGGCGAGGCCGGCACGGTCGAACAGGCCCTGGTGCGTGTCCCCGCGCTGCGCCCGCAGGTGGCGGTGCTCGATGTGCGCCTGCCCGACGGCAACGGGGTGACCGTCTGCCGCGAGCTGCGGTCGAGGATGCCGGAGCTGGCCTGCCTGATGCTGACCTCCTTCGACGACGAGGAGGCGCTCCTCGATTCGATCATGGCCGGCGCGTCCGGCTACGTCCTGAAGCAGATCCAGGGCTCCGACCTGGTCTCGGCCGTCCGCACGGTGGCCTCGGGCCAGTCGCTGCTCGACCCCAGCGCCACCACCAAGCTGCTGGCCCGGCTGCGCAACGACCAGCAGCAGGAGGAAGAGGAGGAGCCGGACGCGCTGCCCGGCCTGACCGACCGGGAGCGGGAGATCCTGGCGCTGATCGGCGAGGGACTGACGAACCGTCAGATCGGCCAGCGACTCTACCTCGCGGAGAAGACGGTGAAGAACCACATCTCCCGGCTGCTGGCCAAGCTCGGCGTGGAACGGCGTATCCAGGCCGCGGTGATAGCCACCCAGGCCCAGGACCGGCTCCGGCGCGAAAGGAACTGAGCCCGGATCCTCCGCGCCCGTGCGGTCGATGGATCACCGGGGGCAGGCGGCGAGCCGGATGGCCGGCTGCCCCTTGGGCCTTCCCAGGCCGGTCATGAGACCGCTGCCCTCTGACCGGCCCCGCGAATTTCCCGCGACTGTGGGTTTTCACCTGGTGGCACGGCGCGCCCTCGGCGAACGGCCATGACGCCGCCCAGGGGTGTCCCGACCGGCCAGTGGGCACAAGCCGTCTGGCGGCGGCGGTCGCGATCGGCACCTCTCGCGCGGCTCAGCACCGCGCACGGGAACGAGCGGAGGGAACAGAGCCGCCCGTCACTGCGCCGGCGGTTGTCCGTGACGGGTTCGGCGCGTCCGGTCACGGGTGACCCGATACGGAAACCAGGCGCGAACCCGTGGCCCGCAGAGGCCGAGGGGTGGCCGGGGCCGCTGTCGCCGCGCGGACCGGCGGGCGGGTGCGTTGCCGGGGTGCCCGTATCGAAGCACGAGCCGATCGGCCTCCCGAGAAGGCCGGTCGGCCCATCGGCCCCCGTGAGGAGGCGGGCCACGATGGTGAGCACCGTTCCCCCTGCACACCCCCCTGCCGAGGAGACCCATGCTTTCGCCCGAATCGGCCACCGTCGTCCGCGCCACCCTGCCCGCCGTCGGCGGAGCCCTGGAGGAGATCACCGCGCGGTTCTACGACTCGATGTTCGCCGAGCAGCCCGAACTGCTGGACGGGCTGTTCAACCGCGGCAACCAGGCCAGCGGCGAACAGCGCCGTGCCCTGGCCGGGTCCATCGCCGCCTTCGCGCAGGCGCTGCTCGCCGACCCCGACGCCCGACCGGACGCGCTGCTGTCCCGGATCGCCCACAAGCACGCCGCCCTCGGTGTCACCGAGGACCAGTACACGATCGTCCACAAGTACCTCTTCCGGGCCATCGCCGAGGTGCTCGGCGACGCGGTCACACCGGAGGTCGCCGCCGCCTGGGACGAGGTGTACTGGCTGATGGCCGGGGCCCTGATAGCCCGGGAGGCCCGCCTGTACCAGGAGTCGCAGGTCGATCCCCGGAACCCGTGGCGGCAGTGGACGGTGGTGGAGCGGCGGGAGGAGACCCCCGACGCGGTCTCCTTCCTGCTCAGCCCGGTCGACGACGCGCCGGTGCCGCAGGCCCGCGCGGGCCAGTACGTCAGCGTCCGGGTGAAGATGCCCGACGGTGTGCACCAGCTGCGCCAGTACAGTCTGACGGGCGTCCCCGGCGACCGGCTGCGCCGTATCACCGTCAAACGGGTCGCGAGCGTGGCCGACGCCCCCGAGGGCGAGGTGTCCAACCAGTTGCACCGCACCGTCCGGGCCGGCGACGAACTCGCCCTGTCCGCCCCGTTCGGCGATGTGGTCCTGGATGACGCCGACAGCCCGCTGCTGCTGGTCTCGGCCGGCATCGGCTGCACCCCGATGGTCGGCATGCTCGAACACCTCGCGGCCACCGGCGCCACCCGCCCGGTCACGGTGCTGCACGCGGACCGCTCCCCGGCTGACCACGCCCTGCGCGCGGACACCTGCCGCCTCCTCGACCGACTGCCCGAGGCCCGGGCCGAACTCTGGTACGAAGAGGACGCCGCCGCCCAACCCGGTGCCCACACCGGCCTGATGGACCTCGACGGACTGGACCTGCCGGCCGACGCCGACGTCTACCTGTGCGGCTCGCTGCCCTTCATGCGAACCGTGCGGGCCCAACTGCTCAAGGCGGGCATTCCTGCCCAGCGCATCCGTTACGAGGTCTTCGGCCCCGACCTGTGGCTGGCTCACGCGGAAGGCTGAGCATCGTCACCGAGGGCCGGGGCGACGGGGTCGGCGCCCCGGTCTGCCCTGTAAGCCGTGCCGGCCGGGGTGGCCGGTGCGCTCAGGGTGATCGTGCCTGGTCGGCGCGCCCTTGCGGCCGGGCGGCGATCAGCGACGCTCGCAGCGGCCGCGGTTCATCGCGTGGTATGTGCGCCCTTGATCTCGCGCCCGGTGACCAGCTCGGACTCGACGCGTACGAAGACCCCGTCGCGCACCGGCATCCACGACTGCGGTCCGGTCCGCGAGAGCCGTTCGTGGTCGGCAGGGTCGGTCACCACGGTGGCCCGGCCGGTGACGACCACACTCCAGCCGGACTGGGTCGCCGCGGAGAACTCGTCGGCCTCGAAGGCGACGACGACGCCGTTGATGGCGTGTACCAGGTCCGAGTCGGCCGAGGTGTACAGCAGGACCGAGGCGTCCTCGTCCAGGGAGTAGTTGACCGGGAGGACCGCGGGCAGCGCCTGCCGGGTGTACACGACCCGGCCGACCGGCACCTTGGCCAGCAGGCGAAGGCATTCCTGCCGGTCGAGAGTGCGAAAGGCATCGTTCTCGAGCATCGCACCATCCTCAGCGCGGCCGACCGGCACCGGGTAGGGCCGGTCGGCCCTACTTTTCCGGTGCCCGCCGCGGACTCGGTGCCGAAGGAGCCGGGCAGGCGATCCCGGGCGCGGATCCCGGCAGGAGGGCCGGCCGGAGCCGAGGTGAGGACCGTCAAGCCCGGCGGCAGGGACCCATGGCCCATGCCGCCCGGATGTCCGCGAGCGGACAGTGGCTGAACGATCGCCGATCCGCACGCACGATGCCCGTGGTTCGCCTGCGGTCCCGGTTCGCAGAGCCACCGTGAGCAAGAGGGAAGGGACGGACGGTATGGTCCAGTCTTCGACGACGGAAAGCAGTGGGACGGCTTCGGGTGCGTCGGCGCCCGGCCGGGCCTGGTTGATGCTCTCCCTGGCCACCGTCGGGTTCGCCGTCAACTTCTGGGCCTGGGCGCTGCTCAGCCCGCTCGGCCCCCGTTTCAAGGACACCCTGGACCTGACCTCCTTCCAGCAGTCGCTGCTGGTGGCCGTGCCGGTCGTCGTCGGCTCCCTGGGGCGCATCCCGGTGGGAGCGCTCACCGACCGGTTCGGTGGGCGCGTGATGTTCCCGATCGTCTCGGCGGCCACCACGGTGCCCGTGCTCTATCTGGGCCTGGCCGGACACTCCTCACTCACCGCGCTGCTGGCCGGCGGGTTCTTCCTGGGCGTCGGCGGCACCGCCTTCGCCGTCGGCGTGCCCTTCGTGAGCGCCTGGTTCCCGCCCGAGCGGCGGGGCCTGGCCATCGGAGTCTTCGGCATGGGCATGGGCGGCACCGCGATCAGCGCCCTCACCACGGTGAAGCTGGTCGACGCCCACGGCATGGCGAACCCCTTCCTGATCACCGCGGGCGTCCTCATGGCGTACGCGGTCGTGGCCGCGCTGGTGCTGCGGGACGCCCCCGGACGCACCGTGCCGACGGAACCGCTGGGCCGGCGTCTTTCCGCCGCTCTGCGCCTGGGCATCACCTGGCAGGCGTCCGCCCTGTACGCGGTGGCCTTCGGTGGCTACGTCGCCTTCTCGGTCTACCTGCCCACCTACCTCAAGACGGGCTACGGTCTGGCCCAGGCCGACGCGGCCAACCGGATGGCCGGGTTCGTGCTGCTCGCGGTCGCCATGCGGCCGATGGGCGGCTGGCTGTCGGACCGCATCGGCCCGGTGCGGGTGCTCGCGGGCACGCTGGGCGTGGTGCTGGCCGGGGCGCTCGCGCAGTCCTTCACGCCTGGCCTGGCGCCGGTGGGCACGATCGCCTTCCTGGCCATGGCGGCCGCGCTGGGCGCGGGCAGCGGTGCGGTGTTCGCGCTGGTGGCCCTGCTGGCCCCGGCGAACAAGGTCGGCTCGGTCACCGGCATCGTGGGCGCCGCGGGCGGGTTGGGCGGCTTCGTGCCGCCGCTGCTGATGGGTTCGCTGTACGGCGCCTACGGCTCGTACGCGATCGGCCTGGTCCTGCTGGGCGTGGCCGCGGCGGCGGCGCTGACCTTCACCGAGACCGGGGTGCGGCACGCGCTCACCCGCCGCGCCTCCGCCTCCCCCTCCCACTGAACCGGCACAGAGCGGAACCGGAGTCCTTCGATGTGCGAGTACTGCGGCTGTCAGTCCGTGGCGGCGATCGACGAGCTGACCCGCGAACACGACGAGGTCGTCACCCTGATCAGCCATGTGCGCGGGGCCCGGCGCGACGGCGACATCCCCGGGATGGCCGAACTCGCCCGCCGTATCACCGCTGTCCTGGTCCCGCACACCCGGGTGGAGGAGCACGGGCTGTTCCCCGCGATGGCCGCGGAGTTCCCCGACCACATCGCCGCCCTGGAGGCCGAGCACCGCCGCATCGAGGCGGTGCTCGCCGAGGCGGCGCCCGGCGTGCCGGCGGATCCCACCTGGCCGGACCGGCTGCTGGAGGTGCTCACCCTGCTGCGTGATCACATCCTCAAGGAGCAGGACGGCCTCTTCCCCGCCTCGCTGGCGACCCTGTCGACCGAAGAGTGGGAGGCCGTCGAGGCGGTGCGCGCCGCAGCGGGCAGCGCCCTGACGCCACCCGCCACCTGACCCCCCACCGCCGGGCGGCAGACCGCTTCGCCCCGCCCGCTCACCGTTCCCGTGCCCGCCCGGACCACCCGGCCGGGCACGGGAACATTCGGCATGGTCCCGCCGAACCGGTCGCCAGTGTGCGCCCCGGCCTCGCCGGAGCCGGGACCGCGGTCCCCGCCGCGCGGTGCCTCAGCTCGAGGACGGGCCCACGTCCTCGGTGGTCAGCGGGGCCCGGGTCAGCTCGGGGGCCGCCTCGTACTGCTCGGCGCCCGCGTGCTTCGCCGTCGGCCGCTTCCGGCCGTTGATGTCCGTCACGACGGCCGGGAACGGCCCGGCCGCCGACTTGATCGCGTCCACCTTCAGCGAGTCGGCGGTGAGCCGGAACACCCCCGCCGCGTCGGCCTTCAGCCGCGGATCGGCCTGCACACCGCCGCCGTCCGGTAGCTCGCCCCGGTCCTTGCCCACCACGTTGCCCCGCCAGGTGAAGTTCTTCGGCCGGCCCGGGGTGCGCACTGCCTTGCCCTGGGAGATCAGGATGTTCGCCGCCACGGTCACCTCGGACGCCGGCGTGGTGTCCGCGCGGACGTTGAGGGCGGGCTTGTCCCCCTCGACGACGACCGTGTTGTGCACGACCAGCGCGCGCCGCGCGGGCCGGTGCGTGGCGTCCCCGGAGTCCAGGACGAGACCGATCGTGCCGCGCACGTGGTTGTTGAAGACCCGGTGGTCGTCGCCGCAGACCCGGATGCCCGCGGTGCCGAAGAGGAAGTTGCCGGTGACCTCGCTGTCGTTCCCGGCCCGCAGCACGATGGAGCCGCGCTTCCCTTCGGTGATCGTGTTGTTGCGGACCGTGTTGCCGGAGCACTTCACCGAGATCACCTCCTCGTCACCACCGCACCGCACGAAGAGGTTCTGCTCGATCACCGCCCCCGCCACGGCCGGACCCTTGTCGCCGTAGCCGAGCCGGATCGCCTCCCCGCCGTTGGCACCGGCGAAGGTGTGGTCGTGGAAGAGGTTGCGGTCCACCCGCACCCGCTTGGCCACCTCGTCCCCGGGGCCGTTGATCTGGAGGAAGACGCCCTCGGACGCCTTGTTGCGGAAGGTGTTCCGGTCGACCCGGGTGTCGTCGGCCTCCACCATCAGCCAGGTGTTCTTCCCCGAAGGCTCGTCGAACTCGAAGAGGTTGCGGGTGACCCGGATGTGCCGGGCGGCGGACCGTACCCGCAGCATGGTGGACTGCCGGAACTGGAAGCCCGACAACACCAGGTGCTCGACCCGCCCCTCGTCGGGGAACTCGAAGCTGGCCTCTCCGTCGAACACCGCCTTGCCCCGGCGCGCGGAGACGATGGTGATCGGCGCCTCCTCGGTGCCGGACCGGGTGAGCCGCAGCGGCTTGTCGGGCCGGTACTGGCCCGGGGCGACCTCGATGCGCTGACCGGGCCGGGCCTCGGCGAGCGCCTTCCGCAGCGACGCCACGTCGCTCACCGATACCACCGTCTCGGCGGTGACAGCGGTGCGGTGGGCCTCGTCCCCTTGGACGGACTGGGTGGCCATGTCTGAAATCCCCTCCTGATGAGCCTGGTGGTCCCGCCGACACAGACCGGCGACCGGGCTCTGACCAGCGGATCTTAAGGCTGCGTCGGCCTGGTCCCTGACCAGCGGCGACGATAATCGGTCACATCGGAAGACCGGTGCTGTTACGGCGTGTCGCGCTGGACGCGCAGGTGACCCGGTATGTGGTGCGGCCCCGAGGCGACCCGGCTGGTCGGTGACGGCTTCAGGGCCTCGCACATCCGCACGTTCCCGCATGCCTCCGGTCGCCGGCCGAGGCCCTTCCGCAGCGGCGGCGATAGGGTTGGCACAAGCACCACCGCGGGCCCCTGTCAGCCGGACACGCCTCGGAGGTCGGCTCCGCTGGTCAGGCCATGAGCCCCATCCCGGGGCGGGTCCGGCAGACCCGAACCTGTGGGCACCCGACACCGGGGACGCACGATGGGAAAAGGTGGGAGCGGCCTTTCCGGAACGTCGCTGCGCGCAGTGCGCGAAGTGCTGGCACGGCATGTCGACTCCGGGAGGATTCCTGGGCTGGTCGCCCTGGTCGGCCGGGGCGAGGAGGCACACGTCGAGGCAATGGGGACGATGCGCCATGGCGGCGGTGCGCCGATGCGCCGGGACACGATCTTCCGAATGGCCTCGACGACCAAGCCGGTCGCGGTCGCGGGGACGGTGGTCCTGCTGGACGAGGGCCGGCTGCGGCCGGACGACCGGATCGACGGGTGGCTGCCGGAGCTCGCCGACCGGCGGGTGCTCAGGCGGGCCGGCGGCCCGCTGGACGAGACCGTGCCGGCGCGGCGACCGATCACCGTGTGGGACCTGCTCACCTCCACGTTCGGGCTCGGACTGGATATGACGGCGCGGAACTCTCCGATCATGGACGCGCTCTTCGAACAGGGGGTTTACGGCCAGAAATGGTTGCTGCCCGCACCGGAACCGGACGAGTGGATACGCCGCCTCGGCAGGCTTCCGCTGATGCACCAGCCCGGGGAGCGGTGGCTGTACAACGTCAGCGACGATGTGCTCGGGGTGCTCGTCGCCAGGGTCACCGGCCAGTCCTTCGAGACGTTCCTGCGCGAACACGTATTCGATCCGCTGGGCATGAAGGACACCGGTTTCCATGTGTCCGCCGACAAGATCGACCGGCTGCCGCCCCTGTACGCCTCCGATCCGCGTACCGGCGAGTTCGTGGTGAGGGACGAGGCGGAAGGGGGGCACCACAGCCGGCCTCCGGCGTTCCCCTCAGGCGGCGGCGGACTCGACTCGACCGTCGACGACTACCACGCCTACTTCCGGATGCTGCTCCACCACGGGATGCACGGGAGCCGGCGGATCCTGTCCCGGCACTCCGTTGAGCTGATGACCACCAACCGCCTTCCGCCCGAGCAGCGTGCCACCCTGCAGGCCTCGGCCCACGGCATGGCTCATTTCCCCCAGGGTCAGGGGAGGCCCGACGGCTGGGGCTTCGGGATGGCGGTGCGCGGCTACCGCGGCCGCGTCGCGCCCATCCGCCAGTTCGGCTGGGACGGCAATGTCGGCACCACGGCATACGCCGACCCGGGCAACCAGCTCGTCGGCATCCTGCTCACCCAGACCGGGATGTCCACCTCGGCGCGGACCATCCACGACTTCTGGACCACGCTCTACCGGGCGGCCGACGGCTGACGGACCCTCCTTCTGCGGTCCGCGATGAGTTGTCCGACCGGCTCAGAAGTGTTCACTGACGCCATGTCAAGACCGATAGCCGCAGGGGATGTTGGCTCTCGGTGGCCTCGCCCCGCCGCTCACCGAGCATGGCGACAGGCTGGGCGAGCGGGCGGGAGGCAGGATCGTGATCCTCGCCTCGGCGCCAGGAAGTACTGTCGCAAGCATGGTCGAACACGATGCCCTCAAGACCACTCGCGAGGCTTACGACGCCGTCGCCCCCGAATACGCGCAGATGTTCGGCGGCGAACTGCGCGACAGGCCCCTGGACCGCGCGATCCTGGGTGCCTTCGCCGAGGCGGTCAGCGCCAGCGGCGGCGGCCAGGTGGCGGACCTGGGGTGTGGACCCGGGCACATCACCGCTCATCTGCGTGAGTTGGGGCTGGCGGCGTTCGGCGTGGACGCCTCGGCCGCGATGATCACATTGGCTCGTCAGGCCTACCCGGGCCTGCGGTTCGAGGTGGGCTCGATGGCCGCGGTGAACATCGCTGACGGCGCGCTGGACGGCGTACTCTCGCGGTGGTCCGTCATCCACACCCCACCGCGGGAACTCCCCGCCATCCTGGCGGAGTTCCACCGCGTGCTGGCGCCTGGCGGCCACCTTCTGATCGGCTTTTCGGCCAGCGATGGACCGTCTCACCCGACGCAGTCCTTCGATCACGCGGTCGCGCTGGCCTACCGGTGGTGGCCGGATCACCTCGCCGAGATGCTGCGCGGGGCCGGGCTCGCCGAGGTGGCCCGGATGGTGCGCCAGCCTCAGCCCACCGACCGGCGGCAGTTCCAGGAGATCCACCTGCTCGCCCGCAAGGAGCGGTGAGGGACAGTCCGACCGGTGGCGTGACCGGGCAAGGCTCGGGTGGCACCGGTCGGCTTCCGCGGCTGGTGCCTGCGGCCCGCTGCCGGTCCCTGGCCGCGGGATCGCGGCTCAGCTCGGCGAAGGCGGTCGCCGAGGCCGGGTCGGCGAGGTGGAGGTGGGCGACGCGCAGGTCCCGGTTTCCGGCCGTCTCGGCGATGCCCCTG
>NZ_SRID01000211.1 GCF_004684805.1 Streptomyces palmae | reverse complement strand
GTCGCGGGGCGGGGGCGGGTGTGCGGGCGCGAACGGCGCGGGAGCGGGATCCACTCAGCGGCGGACGCGCGGCATGCCCAGGCCGATCCAGGAGATGATCTCCCGTTGCACCTCGTTGTTGCCGCCGCCGAAGGTGAACACCACGCTGCTGCGGTAGCCGCGTTCCAACTCCCCGCGCAGCACCGCGCCGGCCGAACCGTCCTGGAGCGGGCCCGCCGCGCCCAGCACCTCCAGCAGCCAGGCGTAGGCGTCGCGCCGCGCCTCGGAGCCGTACACCTTGACGGCGGAGGCGTCCTGCGGGGTGAGGGTGTCCCGCTGCAGGGCGTCGACCATCTGCCAGTTCATCACCTTCATGGCGTCCAGCCGGGCGTGGGCCCGGGCGAGCCGACCGCGGACCCAGCCCAGGTCGATGACCCGGCGCCCGTCGCTGAGCTTGGTGTCCGCGGCCCAGCCCTGGACGCCGCGCAGGGCCCGGATGGCGGTGGAGCCGTGGGCGGCGAGGGTGACCCGTTCGTAGTTGAGCTGAGTGGTGATCATCCGCCAGCCCTCGTTCTCCGCGCCGACCCGGCGGTGGGCGGGGACGGTGATGTCCTGGTAGTGACTCGAGGTGGTGTCGTGCGAGGCCAGGGTGGTGATCGGGGTGCAGGAGTAGCCGGGGTCGCTGGTCGGCACCAGCAGGATGCTGATGCCGCGGTGCGGCGGGGCCTTGGGGTCGGTGCGTACGGCCAGCCAGACCCAGTCGGCGGTGTCGCCGTTGGTGGTCCAGGTCTTCTGGCCGTTGACGACGTAGTGGCCGGTCTCCGGGTCGCCCTCGCGTACCGCGCGGGTGGTGAGCGAGGCCAGGTCGGTGCCGGCCTCGGGCTCGCTGTAGCCGATGGCGAAGTCGATCTCGCCGGAGAGGATGCGCGGCAGGAAGTACGCCTTCTGCTCCTCGGTGCCGTACCGCATCAGGGTGGGGCCCACGGTGTTGAGGGCCATCAGCGGCAGCGGCACCCCCGCCTGGGCGGCCTCGTCGAAGAAGACGAACTGCTCCATCGGGCCCAGGCCCCGCCCGCCGTACTCCTCGGGCCAGCCCACGCCGAGCCACCGGTCCATGCCCAGCCGGCGGATGGTGGCCCGGTAGTGGCGTTTCCCCGCGGCCCGGTCGTCCGTCGCGGCGCCGCCGTCCGGGGCGAGGCCCGCGAAGTAGGCGCGCAGTTCGGCGCGGAGTTGCTGCTGCTCGGGCGTGTAGGCGAGGTGCACGGCCCCTCCTGGAGTCTCGCGTCCGCCGCGACGACGGCCTGGGATCGAGGGGCACAGTAGAACGCGTTACAGAAATACGGAAGGGTCGTGCCGGGGCGGTCCGCCGCGGGTCCGGTGCGGGCAGGCCCCGGATGCCCTCGCCTTCCGGAGCCCCACCCTCGTCAGACGTCCTTCGGCGGCGGGGCGTCACCGCTCCCCGGGCTCATGGTGCGCAGGCCGCGGCCCGGCGCCCATGACTGGATGACCAGCGCGTTGCCCTCCACCCGGATCCGCATCACCTCGCGGATCTCCGCGCGGAAGAGATGGAGCGGTCCGGGTTGCCCGCTGTCCTCGGCGTACCGCGCCAAGACCGCGGGGTCGGTCACCTCCACCGCCCGGCCGTCGATCCGTACGTCACCGCCGTTCATCTCCTGCCCGGGACCCGGATTGGCGTGCAGCGCGAACCGGGGGTCGCGCCGCAGGTCCAGCGCCTTGCGGGAGTGGTGCATCATGCCGAGCCAGAGCTCCCCCTCGCGGAACTCCGCTTCCAGGCCGGACAGGCGCGGCGAGCCGTCCCGTCGCAGCGTGGCCAGGACGTGGTGCCGAAAGGCGCCGAAGCGCTCCTCGACGGTGCGGGCGAGGTCGGGCTCTGCCGCCTGGAAGTCCGACCAGGCGTTCCGGATCGTGGTCATGGCGCCATGGTGGCGGGGATACCGGACACCTTCTGTCGTGATTGCGCGTCATGGTCTCCGTCGAGGCCCCGTGGCGGCCGCACGCGTCCTGGCGATGCCGCACCAGGGGTGTACGGGGTACGGCGGGTGAGGCGCTGTACGTATACGGCCGGCGGGTCGGTGCAGGGATACGGCCGGCAGGGGCGCGCGGATACAGCCGGCGCGGCGGTGCAGGGATACGGCCGGCGGATGGAGTACGGATACCGCCGGCAGGGGGAAACGCGGCCCAGGCGAGGGATCCGCCTCCGGCACCGTGACCGGCGCCCGGATCCCGGTGATACTGGCCAGCGGCAACCGCCCTGGCGGCTGCCGCCGCGCACCCGCAGATCACCGAACTCCAAGGTCATTTAGTGGCCGAGTCCCCGCTGTCCTGGGAAAATGTCCCCAGGAGCCGCGCTCACCAGGAGGTTCCCGTGAGAATGCTCATCAATGTGGCCGAGACCGTCGTCCCCGACGCACTGCGCGGGCTGGCGGCGGCCCATCCGGAGCTGACCGTGGACGTGGCGAACCGAGTGGTCGTACGGCGGGACGCCCCGGTCTCCGGGAAGGTGGCGCTGGTCTCCGGCGGCGGCTCCGGGCACGAGCCGCTGCACAGCGGCTTCGTGGGGCGCGGCATGCTGGACGCCGCCTGTCCGGGCGAGGTCTTCACCTCACCGGTGCCCGACCAGATGGTCCGCGCGGCCGCCGCGGTGGACAGCGGTGCGGGCGTGCTGCTGGTGGTCAAGAACTACACCGGCGACGTGCTCAACTTCGACATGGCCGCCGAGCTGGCCGAGGACGAGGGCATACAGATAGCGAAGGTGCTGGTCGACGACGACGTGGCGGTGACCGACAGCCTGTACACGGCCGGCCGCCGGGGCACCGGCGGGACCCTCTTCGTGGAGAAGCTGGCCGGTGCGGCGGCCGAGGAGGGTGCGCCGCTGGAGCGGGTGGAGGCCCTCGCGCGCCGGGTCAACGAGTCCTCGCGCAGCTTCGGCGTCGCGCTCAGCGCGTGCAGTACCCCCGCCAAGGGCGGACCCACCTTCGAGCTGCCGCCGGGCGAGCTGGAGCTGGGAATCGGCATCCACGGCGAGCCGGGCCGGGAGCGGCGCGCGATGATGACCTCAGGAGAGATCGCGGACGCCGCGGTCCATGCGGTGCTGGACGACCTCCAGCCGGACAGTCCGGTCCTGCTGCTGGTCAACGGCATGGGCGCGACCCCGCTGCTGGAGCTGTACGGCTTCACCGCGGAGGTGCACCGGGTGCTGTCGGAACGCGGTGTCCCGGCGGTGCGCACCCTCGTCGGCAACTACGTCACCTCCCTGGACATGGCCGGCGCCTCGGTCACGGTGTGCCGGGCCGACGAGGAGCTGCTGCGGCTGTGGGACGCCCCGGTGAACACCCCGGCACTGCGCTGGGGCTGCTGAGCGGTGCGCGGGCGGACATCGACCGAGCGAGGAGGATCTTTGTGACCGACAGTGAAACCGCCGCGACGGGCGCCTACGACACCGCGTTCTTCCTCCGCTGGATGGCCCTGGTGGCCACCGCGGTGGAGCGCGAGGCCGGTCGGCTCACCGAGCTGGACGCGGCGATCGGCGACGCGGACCACGGCAGCAATCTGCAGCGCGGCTTCCGCGCGGTGACCACGGCGCTGGCCGAGGAGGCCCCGAAGAACCCGGGGCAGGTGCTGGTGCTGGCCGGCCGCACCCTGATCTCCACGGTGGGCGGGGCCTCCGGCCCGCTGTACGGGACCCTCCTGCGGCGTACGGGGAAGACGCTCGGCGAGGCGGAGCAGGTGGACGCCGGGCAGCTGCGGGACGGGCTGCGCACCGGCGTCGAGGCGGTGGCCAAGCTGGGCGGGTCGGCGGTCGGCGACAAGACCATGCTGGACGCCCTGGTGCCGGCGGTGGACGCGCTGGCCGAGTCGTTCGGCGCGGCGAGCGACGCGGCCGAGCAGGGCGCTCTGGCGACCGTGCCGCTCCAGGCGCGCAAGGGCCGGGCCAGCTACCTCGGGGAGCGCAGCATCGGCCACCAGGACCCGGGCGCGACCTCCTCGGCGCTGCTGATCGCCGCCCTGGCCGAGGCGGCGGCATGAACGCGGCGAACGGCGGGCGGCCGCTGGTCGGCATCGTGCTGGTCTCGCACAGCGCGGCGGTGGCGACCGCGGTCGCCGAGCTGGCGTCCGGCCTCGCCGGCGGCGGGGCGACCGCTCCGGTGGCCGCCGCGGGCGGCACCCCGGACGGCGGTCTCGGCACCAGCTCCGAGCTGATCGCCGCGGCGGCGCACCAGGTGGACCAGGGGGCCGGCGTGGCCATCCTGACCGACCTGGGCAGCGCGGTCCTCACGGTGAAGACGCTGCTCGCCGAGGAGGACGAACTGCCGCCGGGTTCCCTGCTGGTGGACGCCCCGTTCCTGGAGGGCGCGGTGGCCGCCGTGGTCACCGCGTCGGCCGGGGCCGACGCGGCGGCGGTGGCCCAGGCGGCGCAGGAGGCGTACGAGTACCGCAAGCAGTGAACGCCGCGCGGGGCCGGCGAGACCGCCTTGGCCGGCGGCAGGTCGTCACGGCCGCACGGCGGCACCCGGTACGGAGCGGGGCGGGCGACGTACGCGCCTGGCGATCGGGGCGAGGTGTGCGGCGGCCGGCCCCCGACCCGGCTCCGATCGTCACGGCCACCGGAGGAGGACCGTACGGGAGTTTGGCCGGCGCCGGGCGGGTAACACGGGTGCCAGGGGTTCCTGGCCGCGAAGGCACGTCACCGGGAGCCTTGGACACCCGGGGCAGTTCCGGCCTGGCGCGTCCACGTCGGCACGTCAGTCGCCCTCCGGCTCCTCGACGATGTGGACGGCCGCTTCCTCGGCCGACGCGGCGGCGCCGTCGATGCCCACGTCCCGGCCTATGAGGTCCTTCTCGGTGTCGGAGTGGGCCCCCTCGTCCGGGGCGACCAGGCGCCCGGCCCGTGCCGTGCCGACCTCGTCGTCGAACGGCTCGCCGTCCCCCTGCGGCTGGTCACCGATGCCGTCACCCTCGCCCGGCACGACGTCCGGCAGCTCCTTGGCCAGCCGCCGCTCCAGGGACTCCCGAGCGTGCTGCTCGGCCGCGGTGGTGCCCCAGCGCTCCACCGCCAGGGGCCGCTCCGGAGGCGAGTAGCCCTCGTCCATCGCGGACTCCAGACCGCGGTCCACGAGGGTGTCCTCCGGCTCCAGCACACCGGCGTCGTCCTGCACCTCGGAATCGTCCGGCTGGTAGACCTCGTCGCCCATCTCACTCATGTCCTGTCCTCGTCTCGCCTCGTTCCTTCGGTGGCATCGACGGCGGAGCGCTGCAACGACTCAAGACCAGTATCCACCCCGATCCCCACGAAATCAGCAGATACCGCCCGCCGCTGCGGTGGCGGTTCAGGGGGCGCACACTTGACACCGTGACGGGAAAGCGCAGTGCCGGGATCCTGCTGTTCCGCCGGACCGCGGAGCCGGAACCGGAGGTGCTGCTCGGGCACATGGGCGGGCCGTACTGGACCGGGAAGGACGCCCGCGCCTGGTCGCTGCCGAAGGGCGAGTACGCACCGGAGGAGGAACCCGAGGCCGCGGCCCGCCGGGAGTTCACGGAGGAACTCGGTCTGCCGGTGCCGCCGGGTGAGCTGCTGCCCCTGGGCTCGGTACGGCAGCGCAGCGGCAAGGTGGTGACCGCCTGGGCCCTGGCGGGCGACCTGGACCCGGAAAAGGCGGCGCCCGGCACCTTCGAGATGGAGTGGCCCCGGGGCTCCGGCCGCATCCAGCGCTTCCCGGAGATCGACCGGTTCGCCTGGTGGCCGCTGACGGCGGCGTACGAACGCGTCGTGGCCGGACAGCGCACCTTCCTGGACCGTCTGAGAACCACCCTGGCCGGCTGACCCGGCGGATGGGCTCGGCTTGCGTCCCACTCACCCATGGTGTAGGGCGCGGGGGCGCAACCGCCCGCGGATCCTACGTCGACCGGCGCACTCCGTCTCCTCCGAGCGCCGCTCGCAGACGCCCGCACATCCGCTCCACCTCAACCTCGCTCGGCCGGTCGCCCTCGGCGAACATCGCCGCCTGTAGGGTGGGCCCATAGGCGCCGTGCCGGTCCAGATCCTCCCGGCGTACCGGCTGCACCACGAAGTGGATATGCCCAGGCACCCCACCCGCGTGGGACCACAGGCAGGCGTACACCTGCTCCGGGCGCACCACCGAGCTGACGGCCGCACTGGTGCGCTGGAGCAGCGGCCCGAGCTCGGCGGCCTCCTCCGCGGTCAACTCCGCGAGGTGCACCACATGCCGCACGGGCTTGACCACCACGGCCCCCAACCCCAGCGGTCCCACGCAATGCTCGACCACCCAGTGCCCGGTCCGCGCCAACACCCCACCGGGCAGCGGCACACGACCGGCGATGAGATCACACGCCATACACGCCCGGACCGTGTCAGGGCTCCCAGCCCCCATCAGCTACCCCCGTTCCGTTCCGCGAGCCGGCACCTCAACTCGGTGCGCTCCACATGAGAACGCGCCTCGACCCCCAAGCCATAGAACTCACCGGCCCCGGCTGGCCACGACCGAAGAGGGCACGTTCACCACCGTCGCCGAACTCGACCTGCGTCAGTAGTCATATGTGATCTCCTCGGGCGTCCCGGATGCGACGAACCACCACCAGTGCTCCTCTGGCATGCTTCGCGGGATCGCATCGACTGGCAGGGGCGCTACCCTCGTCGCGACGTCGCGCATCTCCTCGTCCGTCGCCTCCGCCCAGTCGGACGCGACGAGTGCCGTCGGAGGCAGGGCAGCATCCTGCAACAGGACCTCGACCACACTGCGGGCGAAGCACGCGTTGTACCAGCCGATGGGCGTCTCGCTCTCGAGGGCGAAGTCGAGCTCGGCGAGGTACACAGCGAAGTCGCCGCCATGATGTTCGAGCACTTCACGGACACGGCCGTAGAACGCGGCAAGCCGCTGCCCTGCCCACTCCGCCGACGGATCCTGCCGACGCAGCAGCCACAACGCCAGCACAGTGGCCAGCGCATCACCCAGTGTAGCGGCCCGCGCTCGGTCGCCACCGTGCGTCGTAGCGAGAACACCGATAGCCCGGTCGAACCCGGCGAAGTAGCTGTCTGCGCCGGAACGGGGAAAGTCGTATCGCACCAAGGTCCACGGCTCCCGTTCAGTTCTTCAGGAAGGACCCGAAGGTCGCCATCACTACGCGACCGTCGGCTCGCGCATAGATCATGACGGTGAGCGTAACCGGCCCGCCCGCGTCGTCCGTCGTCTCCGCGATGAACCGCACCTGCCTCGTACCACCGCCTGGCACGGGGTAGAACTGAGCCCGGCCCTCTTTAACCACCGTCTCCGCCGCGGCATGGTAGTTCGCGATGAACGACCGCGCCTCTCGTCGGCTCTCCGGAATCTCGCCCCGGTGCGCCCGGGAATGGTAGGCAGCACCGGTCGTCGAGCCGAACTTGAGCTGGCCGGCCTGCGCCCTGATGTGCGCGACAAGCTGGTCCTCGCTGAGGGTTGGGTCGGCCGTGACACCCCCTCTGTTGAGACCCTCCACCTTAGCCCGGTCGCGGTAGAGGGCGCTCTCGGCACCGTGAGGCGACCCCTGCAACTCGGCCAGGGCAAGGCGCGCCGTCTCCTCCTTCAACTCTCGCTTCGTCGGCTGATCCCGGAGCCCGGCAGCGAAATCCGCCTGCATCTTCTTCGCTGCAGCGGCGCGCTTGTCAGCCCACAGGGTCATATAATATTCGAACACATTTGCAAATTCGCCAGGCGCCCCTGCAGTTCCTTGCCGGCGCAAGGCGAAGTCCATTCCGAGCTTCTGCAGGTCCGCCTTGACGGCCTGTGGGGCATTGCGAGCCGTCCGCACCACCTTGATGGCACGGCCCTCCAACTCCCGAATGAAGTCGTCGGCCGAGCCGCGCCCCTGCTGGAACGTCGCGACGGCCGCAGCCTTGCCGCCGTCGCACCCGAGGCTGGTCGCCAGCTCCACGAACTCCGCTTTTAGCTTGTTCAGTTCCTGCTGCTGTGTCGGGTCGATCGCTGGCAGTACGTGCGAATCCGACTTCATGGTTTGGACGTGTACGTGTTCGCCCTTCACATCCGTCGACTCGGTGACCAGGCGCATGGGTACGCCGTGCCGTTGCGACAGCGAGGACAGCTGCCGAACGGCGGCCTTGTGCTGTGGGCTGGTGGCAAGCATGCGGTCGGCGTCGGCGATGGCAGCACGTTCCTTAGCCGGATCCTTCGCACTCCCGTCCGTGCCCTTGTTCTTGCCCCTGCCCTTGAGCTTGGCCCACAGCTTCTTGCCCGTCTTGGCGATGAAGTCGACGACTTTGTCGATGGCGCGGTTGACGGGGCGGGAGACGGCGTGGAAGACGCTTTTGACCTTGGCGGCGAGGTTGCCGATGCCGAGCAGGGAGGCGAGGAAGCCGATGAGGAGGGGGATGCTGGCGGCGAGGGCGCCTTCGACCATCTTGGGGACGCCTGCGGCGCCACCACCCGCAATGGCGACGACCGCGTCGAGTACCGCGTTGACGAAGTCGATGATCTGGGCGCCTTGGTTCACCACGAAGGTGACGATGTCGATGATGCCCTTGACGGCGCGGACGAAGGCGGAGGCGGGGTTGAGCAGGGAGAGGATCCAGGTGATGCCCGCGATGATGACGGTGGGGATCAGATAGGTGGTGAGCTTGGACAGGATGGTCGACTTGAGGTCGCCGACCTCGGCGGAGATCTCCTTGACCGCGCCGGCCGGCCCCTCGCGGACCAGGGCCTGGGCGATGGGGACGGAGGACTCCACCGTGCTCATGGCCTGGTCGGGGACGCCCTTGCGGGTGACTCGGGCGCGGATGTTCGCCCAGGTCAGGCCGAGTAGGGAGGCGATGAGCTGGATGATGCCCTTGAGGTCGAACTTGGCCGGTAGGTCAAGACCTGCCTTGACCGCGGTGCCCAGCAGCCAGGAGACCAGGCCCTTCTTCAGGTGGTCGGCGATGTTGGTGATGAACTGCTGCAGGCCCGCGCCGACCGCCCTGACGAGGTTGCCCAGGAAGCCGATCGGGTCCTTGATGATCTTCACGATGGCGCCGGCGGCCTTGGCCAGGATGCCCATCAACAGGTTCTTCAGCTCGTTGATGGTCTTGATGACCCCGACAATGGCGTCCTTGGCCTTGTCGATCAGCCCCTTGTTGGCCTCCTGAAGCTTCTTGATCTCCTCATCGATCTTGTTCAACGCCTGGGTGTACTTCGTCGCCAGATCCTGGACCAGTTGCTGGGACTTCTCGTTGACCTGGGAATCGAGGTCATCGAACTTCCCCGCGAAATCCTTCGCCGCCTCCTGCCCGAACTTCTTCAGATCGGCGGGGAGTTTGTCGACCTCGGCCTTCAGCTCGTTGCGGCCGGTGGCGATACGGGCCTTCGCCTTGCCCAACTCCACGCCGATGGTGTCGGCGATCGAGGAGATCACGCCCTGCATCCGGGTCACATACAGCTTCCGCGACTCCTGGTAGAGCTGGTTCGCCTCCGCGGGCAGACCCTTGAACTTGTCCTTGACCCAGCGGAGTTTGCCGGTGAAACCCGAGTACCGCTTCTTCTTGTAGGCATCGATCCGGCGGGCCTGGTCGGCCATGAACGCGTCCCGGGCCGCCTTCTCCCCCGCGGTGAACTGCTGGTCCACCTTGGTGTCCAGGCCCGCAAGGATCTGCTCGACATCCTTCTTCGTCGCATCGAAGACCTTCTGCAACTTCGACGTGACCTGCTGCCGCTTCTCCTCGTCCTTCGACTTGGCCTGACCCTTGCCGCCATCGATCTGTTTGCCGGCCGCCGCGCGGGTGGCGGTGAGTGCGGTCATGGCCTGCGCGCCGGAGGCGGCCGCACCGGACTTCGCCGCCGACAACTGCTGAGCCTCGGCGCCCCGGGCCTGGGCGGGGGCCTTGGCCGAATGCTCCTCGGACTTCTTCTTCTCCGACAACGCCTGGTCGAACGCCGGCTCATTGCCCTTCTTCAGCTGCTCCTCGGTGACATCCGCCTCCGCCATCGCCTGATCGTTGGCCTTGGGGCCCTGCGAGAAGTCGGTGACCGAGGCCGGCTGCTTGTCGGGCACGGCATCGGCCGCGTTGGGGGCGCCCGGGTTGGCGGGCGGCTGATCGGGCGTGAGCGGGGTGACCGGCTTGTCCTTGGCCTTGGACAGGTCCGGCGGCGCCTTGGTGGTGGTCTCGATGTCCTTGGCCGAGGACTTCTTCCCCTCACCGACCTTGCCGTCGACCTGCTCCTTGACCTGCTCGGCCTTCCCTGACTTAGAAAACTTCTCCGCGTCGTCCAGGTTCTTGGGAGCCTGCTTCTCGATCGCCTCGTTGACCGCCTTGACGAACGCGGCCTTGTCGAACGCACCCGGCTTGGCCGCGTTCATCTTCTCCGCGTTCGCCGCCTTGCCCTGCGCCTCCTTGTCATCCGGCGGCGCGACAGCCGCGTCCTGCGCGGCCTTGGACTCGGCCACCGCCGGCGGATGCTGTGCGACCTTCTGCTTCTTCGCCGCCACATCCGACTTCACCCTGCGGAAACCCGGCGCCTGAGCCGCCGGCGTCTTCACCGGAGCGGTGTAGCGCTGCGCGACCAGACGGGACACCGCACGGTTGCCGACCGCACCCTGCAGTATCCGCAGATCACGCGCACCCAGGGCCGGGGAACCGGGCGCGGTGGCGGCCGAGGCCGCTGGGGTGGTGTCCGTGGTGGTCTGCGCGGTCACCGCGGGTTCCGAGGAGCCGACCGGCTCCGGTCGGTGTCGGGTGTCCTGGGCAGCCGAGGTACCGGAACGTGCCGAGCCCGCGGACTTGGCGGGCTTGTCCCCCGTGGCCTTCACCGCGTTACTCGACCGTCCCGGCCGCTACTGGCGCCACACGCTCATACGTGCTCGACCTGGCCGTACACCCCAACATGTCCGCCAGGATGCGGGGAGTGAGAGGCGGGACCCGTATCTGAGCGTGCCGACTCAGGTGCAGTCCGGGCTGCCCCATCGGGCAGCCACCACGTCATGGGGGGCCTCGCGAGTGAACCGCCCCACGGGGTGGGGCGTCCGGCCACCGTCCGCCCGCGCCAGTCCGCGGCCGGCCCCGAGTTCCGGGCCCGCGCGGGGGCCGACCGCTCCCCCGCCCCTCCGGCCGGTCCACGGCGGCGGTCGGCAGTGGCTGACATCGGTCGAGCAGCTCCGGCACTGGGCGGCACCGATGCACCGGGGGAAGCCGGCCTCCCGGGGATCCGCGGCCGTCCGCCCGGGGCCGAAGAGCGCCGGCCGGCTCCCGTGTCGCGCGGCACCTCGGGTCCGTCCGCCTCAGATGTTCGCGCCGTGGGCGTGGAGATAGCCGAGCGGATCGATGTCGGAGCCGTAGCCCGGGCCGGTGCGGACCTCGAAGTGCAGGTGGGGGCCGAAGGCGTTGCCGGTGGCGCCGGACAGGCCCAGCTGCTGGCCCGGGGTGACGGTCTGGCCGGCCGAGACGGACAGCGAGGACAGATGGGCGTACTGGCTGTACTTGCCGTCGGCGTGGCGGATCACGACCTGGTTGCCGTAGGCACCGCCCCAGCCTGCCGAGACGACCTTGCCCCCGCCGATGGCCTTCACGGCGGTACCGGCCGGGACCGGGAAGTCCACGCCGGTGTGGTAGCCGGAGGACCAGGCGCTACCGGCCTTGCGGTACGGGGTGCCCATGGTGTGGTTGTCCACCGGGGCGACGAATCCGCCTGCGGCCGGGCCGCCAGGTGCCGGACCCTCAGGGCCCGGTGAATCGGCCGAAGGGGAGGTGGTGGCGGGGGGCTTGGCG
>NZ_SRID01000210.1 GCF_004684805.1 Streptomyces palmae | reverse complement strand
GGGTCGGCGGGTGGGCGGCCCGACGCCCTGCTCGTGGTGGCCGAGGCGAGTCCGCCGCTGATCCTGGACGCGGCGCGCCGCCACGGCTACCGGGTGCCCGGCGATCTGCTGCTGGTCTGCGTGAGCGAGGATGTGACGGCCACCCACACCGAGCCGCCGGTGACCACCCTGAGCCTGCGGCCCGAGGAGGTGGCGAAGGCCGGTGTCGAACTCCTGGTGGGCGTCCTGGAACAGGGCCTGGCGGAGTCGGCCGGGGTGCTGGTGCCCACCCGTCTCGACGTACGGGGCTCCTCGCTGCGGAGGCCGCGGGACTGAGCGGTGCGGGCCGGGTCCGCCCCCCGTGCGGGCCCGGCCCGCGCGGCGGCTCACGCGGAATGCACCAGTTCGCCGCCGACATAGGTCCGCTCCACCCGCGCCTCGGCGATCTCCTCCGGCGGCGCGGTGAGGATGTCCCGGTCCAGGACGATCAGGTCGGCGAGGTGGCCGGGGCGCAGGGTGCCGGTCTCGTCCAGGCCGTTGACGTGGGCGGAGCCGGCCGTGTAGGCGGCGATGGCGGCCGCCGTGTCCAGGCGCTGTTCGGGCAGGAAGACCCGTCCGTCGGTGGCCCCGGGCTCCTGGCGGTTGACGGCGACATGGATGCCTTCGACGGGGTTGGGACTGCTGACCGGCCAGTCGCTGCCGGCGGCGAGCGTGGCGCCGGCCCGCAGCAGGTCGCCGAACGGGTACTGCCAGGCGGCGCGTTCGGGGCCGAGGAAGGGGATGGTCAGCTCGTCCATCTGCGGTTCGTGGGCGGCCCACAGCGGCTGGATGTTGGCGATGGCGCCCAACCGCGCGAAGCGGGTGATGTCGTCGGGGTGGACGACCTGGAGGTGGGCGAGGTGGTGGCGGTTGCCGCGCATGCCGTTGGCCCGCCGGGCGGCTTCCACCGCGTCCAGGGCCTCGCGGACGGCCCGGTCGCCCAGGGCGTGGAAGTGCACCTGGAAGTCGAGGGCGTCGAGCCGGGTGACGTGCTCGCGCAGGGCGAGGGGGTCGACGAAGCTGAGGCCGGTGTTGGCGGTGGCGTGGCCGCAGGCGTCGAGGTAGGGGGCGGTCATCGCGGCGGTGAAGTTCTCCGCGATGCCGTCCTGCATGATCTTCACCGCGCCGGCCCGGAACCGGCCGTGGCGCGACTCCTCGCGCAGCGCGACCAGTTCGTCGATCTGCTCGGCACCCCGCTCCCGGTCCCACCACAGTGCGCCGCTCACCCGGGCGGTGAGCGAGCCGTCGCGGGCGGCCGTCAGATACGCGTCCGAAGGGTCGGGTCGGCCGCCGAAGGTGCCGAGCAGCGCGTCCTGCCAGGCGGTGATGCCGTAGGAGTGCAGCAGCCGCTGGGCCCGGAGCAGTCCGGCCAGCCGGTCCGCCGGGGTGCTCGCCGGCACCAGGCGGGAGACCAGCGCCGTGGCGCCCTCCTGGAGCATCCCCGACGGGGTGCCGTCCGGCTCGCGTTCGATCCGCCCGTCGGCCGGATCGGGCGTGCCGGCGGTGAGTCCGGCCATCTCCAGGGCCCTGGTGTTGGCCCAGGCGCCGTGGTGGTCGCGGTTGGACAGCAGCACCGGCCGGTCCGGGACGACGGAGTCCAGCATCTGGCGGGTGGGCAGGCCGCCCGGGAAGCTCTCCATCGACCAGCCGCCGCCGGTGATCCACGGCCGCTCGGGGTGGGCGTCCGCGTACGCCCGGATCCGGGCCAGGTAGACCCCGGCGCCGAGGGCGTCGGTGAGGTCGCACTCGGCCAGCTCCGTCCCCCCGTACACCGCGTGGACATGGGCGTCCTGGAACCCGGGGAGCAGCAGTTTGCCGGTCAGATCGACGACCTCGGTGCCGGGGCCGACGAGGTCGCGCACCTCGTCGTGGCCGACGGCGGTGATCCGGTCGCCGGTGACCGCGAGCGAGGTGGCCCGGGTCCGGGCCGGGTCGGCGGTGAAGACGGGGCCTTGGGTGAAGACCAGATCGGCCTTGGGCATGGGGGGCTCCAGACGGTGAGGGGTGCGGGGAGCGCCATGGAAGCCGGACCGCGCATGACACGTCAATGGTGTTGTCGTAAGCTCGGGGCATGGTCGAACGCGTGGTTCCGGAGGAGAGGCGGCAGCGCCGCAGGCCGACCAAGCAGGGCGCCGTGCTCTCCGAGCGGCTGATCGTGGAGACGGCGTTGCGGCTGGTCGCGCAGCATGGCGCGGAGGCGCTGTCGGTACGGCGGCTGGGTGCCGCGCTGGGCGCCGACCCCAGCGCCCTCTACCGGTACTTCCGCAACACCGACGCCCTGCTGCTCGCCCTGGCCGACGAGCTCATCGGCCGCGCCCAGGAAGGCTGGCGGCCCACCGGCGACTGGCGTGCCGACCTGCGCGCCATCGGTCTGCGGATCCACGCCTCGTACCAGTCGAACCCGCAGGCCGCCCTGCTCGCGGCGCACCGCACGACCGGGCGGGTCCACGAGACCCGGGCGGTCGAGACGATCCTCGGGATACTGCGCTCGGCGGGCTTCCCCGACCCCCTCGCGGTGCGGGTGTACCACGCCTTCGTCGACCAGGCCCTCGCCTTCGCCGCCCAGGACGCCGCCGCCCTCGCCCTTCCGGCGGCCGCCCAGGAGGCGGACGCGGAGGTCTGGCACCAGGCGTACGGCAGACTGCCGGCCGACACCCACCCGAATGTCGCGGCGACCTTCCCGCTGCTCGCCGCCGACATGCGCGGCAGCGGCTACCCCTTCGCGCTGGAGCTGCTGCTGGACGCGATCGCGGCCCGCCTGCCCGCCGCCCGGTAGCACCCCGGGCCGGGACGTTCAGCCGGCGGGCACCGGGGAGAACCGGTCCACCGCGGCGAGGTCGGCGCTGATCCGCGCCGCGGTCTCCAGCAGCGGGGGCAGCAGCGCGGCCAGGCTCTCCTCGGCGGGAGCGCGGCCGGCGTGCAGCGCCACGTTGACCGCGGCCACCACCCGGCCGGCGCTGTCCGTGATCGGCGCCGCGAGCGAGCGCAGCCCCTCCTCCAGTTCCTGCTCCACCCAGCCGTAGCCGCGCCGGGCGGTGTCCGCCACGGCCTCGGCGAGCGCCTCGGGATCGGTGAGCGTGCGCGGGGTCAGCGCCTGGGGCACCACCCGGGCCAGCCGTGCCGCGCGCTCGGCCTCGGGCAGGGCCGCCAGCAGCACCCGGCCCATGGAGGCCGCGTACGCGGGCAGACGCGTGCCCACCGTGATGTCGACGCGCATGATCCGGGTGCCGGCGACCCGGGCGACATAGCGGATGTCGTCGCCGTCGAGCACGGCGACGGAGGCCGACTCGTGCACCCGGTCCACCAGTTCGGCCAGGTGGGGGGTGGCGATCTCGGCCAGGGACAGTCCCGCGACCCGGGCGTACCCCAGCTCCAGGACCCGGGGCAGCACCCGGAAGCCGTCCGCCTCCTCCGCCACGTACCCCAGGTGCCGCAGGGTGATCAGCGAGCGGCGGGCGGTCGCCCTGGGGAGCCCGGTCAGCCGGGCGAGGTCGGCCAGCCGGATCGGGCCGCGGACCGCGCCGAAGGCGCACAGCACCTCCAGGCCCCGGGCGAGCGACTGGAGGAAGCCGGAGCCCAGCTCCTCCTTGAGCGCGCCACCGGACTCCGCCGCCGGGACCCGGGCCGGGAGGGCGTCGCCGGGCCGGCCGGGCGGCGGGGTGCGCAGTGCCGACTCCATGGCCGCGACGGTCTCGCGCAGCGGGGGAAGCGCCTGCTCGGCCAGCGACCGGGCGCTGTGCCGGCTGGTGTGGCTGACCACGCTGGCCGCGCAGACGACCGTGCCCGCCGGGTCGCGGACGGGGAGCGCGACGGCGACCAATCCGGGCTCGATCAGCTGGTCGTCCACCGCCCAGCCGTCCGCCCGGGCCGCTCGCACCCGGTCCCGGAAGGCCGACTCGGCCTCTTCGGGGGTGGACAGGTCCCCTGCCGCCCGGGGCGGAACCGCGGGGAACCCGGCGTCCAGCGGGTCGTGCCGGCGGCGGTCCCGCCAGGCCGCGTACCGGTCCGCGTCCCAGTCGGCGGCGAACAGCGCCCCGGGGGCGCAGCGTTCGGCCGGCAGCAGATCGCCGACCCGGAACGAGATCGCCGTGGCGCGGCGGCGGGCGGCCTGGGCGATGAAGCGCACCCCGTCGCGGTCGGGCACGGCCAGCGACATCGACTCGTCCAGCCGGTCGGCGAGGGCCAGGGCCTGCGCGGTCAGCGCCCCGGGCAGGCCGCAGGAGGCCAGATAGGCGTTGCCCGGCTCCGCCGACCGGGGGGCGAGCAGCAGATCACGGCCCTCGGCCCGCAGGAACCCGAGGCGGAGCAGCGTGGTGGCCACCCGGTCGACGGTGGAGCGGGCCAGGCCGGTGGCGCGGGCCAGGTCGCCAGGGCGGTGGCGGACCCGCGGAGCGCCGGCCACCGCGCGCAGCACGGCGAGTCCGCGTTCCAGCGGTCCCACCGCCTCGCCCGGTGCCGCCGGCACCTCGGTGGACTGCGGCATCGGCTGGCCTCCTGGAAGCGGTCGCGGGTCGATCACGGCGGAAACCGTACCCGCCGCCGTTGACACGGCCCGCAGGACGGGCGGACACTCGGCCGGCGTGACTGAACGAAAGTTCACCAGGCGAACATCCTGCTGTGCTTCCTCCGTGAAACCAGGTCATGACATGGACAAAGTGGTGGCGTCCGCCGCCGAAGCGGTGGCGGACATCGAAGACGGCGCATCGCTGGCCGTCGGCGGATTCGGGCTGAGCGGAGTGCCGGACACCCTGATCCGCGCCCTGCACGCCCGCGGCTGCGGCCGGCTGAGCGTGGTCTCCAACAACTGCGGCGTGGACGGCGGCGGCCTGGGCATCCTGCTCGCCGCCGGCCGTATCAGCCGGGTCACCGGCTCCTACATCGGCGACAACAAGGAGTTCGCCCGCCGCTACCTGGCCGGCGAACTCGAACTGGAACTCACCCCGCAGGGCACCCTGGCCGAGCGGCTGCGCGCCGGCGGCAGCGGCATCCCCGCCTTCTTCACCCCGGCAGGCGTCGGCACCCAGACCGCCGAGGGAGGACTGCCCTGGCGGTACGCGCCCGACGGCGCCGTCGCGGTCGCCTCCCCGCCCAAGGAGGTGCGCGAGTACGACGGCCGCGCCTACGTCCTGGAACGCGGCATCACCACCGACTTCGCCCTGGTCCGCGCGGCCCGGGGCGACCGCCACGGCAACCTCGTCTTCGCCCGGGCCGCCCGCAACTTCAACCCGCCGGCCGCGATGGCCGGCCGGATCACCGTGGCCGAGGTCGAGGAGCTGGTGGAACCCGGCGAGCTGGACCCCGACCAGGTGCACCTGCCCGGCGTGTTCGTGCAGCGGGTGCTGGCGCTGACCGCCGAACAGGCCGCCGCCAAGGGAATCGAACGAAGGACGGTACGCCCCCGATGAGCTGGACCAGGGACGAGATGGCGGCCCGCGCCGCCCGGGAGCTCACCGACGGCTCGTATGTCAACCTCGGCATCGGGCTGCCCACCCGGGTCCCCGGTTTCCTCCCCGAGGGCGTGGACGTCGTCCTCCACTCCGAGAACGGACTCCTCGGCGTCGGCCCGTACCCCTACGAGGAGGAGGTGGACCCCGATCTGATCAACGCGGGCAAGGAGACGGTGACCGTGGTGCCGGGCGCCGCCTGCTTCGACTCCGCGCTCTCCTTCGGCATGATCCGCGGCGGCCACATCGACACCGCGATCCTGGGCGCCATGCAGGTCTCCGCCCACGGCGACCTCGCCAACTGGGCCGTCCCCGGCCGCCTGGTCAAGGGCATGGGCGGCGCGATGGACCTGGTGCACGGCGCCCGCCGGGTGATCGTCCTGACGGAGCACACCGCCAAGGACGGCACCCCCAAGATCGTGGACCGCTGCACCCTGCCGCTGACCGGACGGGCCTGCGTCCACCGGGTCATCACCGACCTCGGCGTGCTCGACGTCACCGAGGACGGACTGCTGCTCGCCGAGACCGCCCCCGGCGTCACCGCCGAGGAGATCGCGCGCCGGACCGGTGCGCCGCTGAGGACGGGTGGGCTCCGATGACCGCGAAACGCTCACCCCGCACCGCCGACCCGGCCGCCGGCGGCGTCGAGCCGCGGCATCCCGCCCGCCAACCGGAAAGGCAGCACACCGGCATGACACCGACCCAGCAGGAGATATCGGCGGAGATCGCCGCGCGGCGCGCGGCGTACCTCGGGGCCGGGGAGGTCCGGCACCATCCCCCACGCGACTACCCCCCGTACCGCGGCAGCGCGCTGCGCCACCCCCGCGAGCCCCTGGTGGCCGTGCACGACCCGGAGGCCGCCGAGCTGTCCGGCCCGGTCTTCGGCGCCACCGACGTCACCGAACTGGACGCCGACCTCACCCTCGGACACACCGGCGAACCCATCGGCGAACGGATCACCGTCACCGGCCGCGTCCTGGACCGGGACGGCCGACCCGTCCGCGGCCAGCTGGTCGAGATCTGGCAGGCCAACGCCGCCGGCCGGTACGCCCACCAGCACGACCGGCACCCCGCCCCGCTCGACCCCCACTTCACCGGCACCGGACGCTGCCTGACCGACGACCAGGGGAGGTACCGCTTCACCACCGTGAGACCCGGCGCCTACCCCTGGCCCAACCACACCAACGCCTGGCGGCCCGCCCACATCCACTTCTCGCTGTTCGGCACCGCGTTCACCCAGCGGCTCGTCACCCAGCTGTACTTCCCGGGCGACCCGCTCCTCGGCTACGACCCCATCCTGCAGTCGGTCACCGACGACGCCGCCCGCGCCCGGCTGGTCGCCGCCTACGACCACGAGCTGTCCGTACCCGCGTGGTCGCTCGGCTACCGCTGGGACATCGTCCTCGACGGCCCCGCCGCGACCTGGACGGAAGAGGACCGATGAGCGAACTCCCCACCCCCGCGCAGACCGTGGGCCCCTTCTACGGATACGCCCTGCCGTTTCCCGGCGGCCCCCAGATCGCCCCCGCCGGGCACCCCGGTACGCTCACCGTGCACGGCCGGGTGTACGACGGCGAGGGCGCCCCCGTCCCCGACGCGCTGCTGGAGATCTGGCAGCCCGGCCCGGACGGCAGCCGGTCCGGCGCCCCCGGATCCATGCGGCGGGACCCCGCCACCGGTGGACACGCCGGCCGTGACGGAGTCGTCTTCACCGGCTTCGGCCGGATCGCCACCGACGCGGACGGCAACTGGGCGGTGCGCACCCTGCCACCCGGCGACCTGCCGTACCTCTCCGTCTGCGTCTTCGCCCGCGGCCTGCTGCACCACCTCTTCACCCGGATCTACCTGCCGGGCCCGGAGACCGACGGCGACCCGCTGCTCGCCTCGCTGGCGCCGGAGCGCCGCGCCACCCTGCTCGCCGCCGAGCACGGACCGCGCACCCTGCGCTTCGACATCCGCCTCCAGGGCCCAGGAGAGACGGTGTTCCTTGACTTCCCCTGAGACGTCCGCCGACCCGCCCACCGGAACCGGCGCCGCGGACGTGTACGACACCGGGCTCCTGGCCCCCGTCCGGGCGGGATCACGGGCCGAGGCGACCACCGGCGACCGCGCCTTCCTCCAGGCGATGCTGGACGCCGAGGCCGCCCTCACCCGGGCCCAGGCCGCCCTCGGACACGCCCCGGCGCGGGCCGCGGAGGCCGTGACGGCCGCCGCCCGCGCCGACCGGTATGACACACGCGACCTGGCGCTGCGCGCCCGCCGGGGCGGCAACCCGGTCATCCCGCTGGTCGCCGACCTCACCGCCGCCGTGCCCGAGGACGCCGCGCCCTATGTGCACCGGGGCGCCACCAGCCAGGACATCCTGGACACGGCCGCCATGCTGGTCGCGGCCCGCACCCTGCCCCCGATCGTCTCCGGACTCCACCGCGCGGCCGCCGCCTTCGAGCGGCTGGCCGCCGGACACCGCGCCACCCCGATGGCCGGCCGCACCCTCAGCCAGCACGCCGTACCCACCACCTTCGGCCTCAAGGCGGCCGGCTGGCGCAGCCTCGTCCTGGACGCCGCCGACCGGCTCGCCGCCCTGCGCCCGCCCGCCCAACTGGGCGGCGCGGCAGGCACCCTGGCAGCCTTCGAGTACCTGGCCGACGCGCCCGGCAGCGGCCCCGCGCTGGTCCGGGCGTACGCGGCCGAACTGGGCCTGGCCGCGCCCGCGCTGCCCTGGCACACCCTGCGCACCCCGGTCGCCGACCTGGGCACCGCGCTCGCCTTCGCGACGGCCGCGCTCGGCAAACCGGCCGCCGACCTGCTGCTGCTCACCCGTACCGAGACCGGCGAGGCCGCCGAGGGCAGCGGCGGCGGATCCTCCGCGATGCCGCACAAGAGCAACCCGGTCCACGCCACCCTCATCGCCGCCGCCGCCCGGCAGGCGCCCGCGCTCGCCACCACGCTCCTGGGCTCGCTCGTGGCCGAGGACGAGCGGCCCGCCGGTGCCTGGCACGCCGAGTGGCAGACCCTGCGCGAGCTGCTCCGGCTGGCCGGCGGATCCGCCGCGCACACCGCGGCCCTCGCCGAGCGGCTGCGGGTCTTCCCCGACCGGATGCTCGACAACCTGCACCGCACCCGGGGACTGATCGCCGCCGAGCGGCTGGCCGCCGAACTGTCCCGTGCCATCGGCCGTACGGCGGCCCGCGACCTGCTCGACCGCGCCACCCGGACGGCCGCCGAGGAACGGCGCGATCTGACCGACGTCCTCGCGAAGGCCCCCGCCCTCGCCGGCCGGGTCGCCCCCGAGCGGCTGCGCGCGCTCGGCGACCCGGCCACCGGCACCGGCTGCGCGCCGCTGCTCGTCGACCACGCCCTGCGGAGGAAGCCCTCCGCCGCACCGGAAGACCACCCATGACACCCGTGCTCCACCACCGGATCGACGGACCACCCGATGCCCCCGCCCTCATCCTCGCCCCCTCCCTGGGGACCTCGCTCGCGGTCTGGGAAGCCCAGGCCGCCGCCCTCGCCCGCCACCACCGGGTGATCCGATGGGACCTGCCGGGACACGGTGGCAGCCCGACCTCGGCCCTGCGCGACCCGGCCCCCGGCGCCACCACCGTCGCCGGCCTCGCCGACCTGGTGCTGGACCTCGCCGACCGGCTGGGCGCGCCCCGCTTCGGCTACGCGGGCATCTCGCTGGGCGGGGCGGTCGGCGCCCACCTCGCGGCCCACCACCCGGAGCGGATCACCCGACTCGCCCTGGTCTGCTCCTCGGCCCGCTTCGGCGACCCCGCCGCCTGGCGCGAACGGGCCGCCCTGGTCCGCGCACAGGGCACCGGGCCGCTGGCCGACACCGCACCCGGACGCTGGTTCACCCCGGACTTCGCCTCGACCCGGACGGCCGGCCGTCTCGTGGACGACCTGCGCACCGCCGACCCCACCGGATACGCGGCCTGCTGCGACGCCCTCGCCGACTGCGACCTGCGCTCCGAACTCCACCGGATCACCACGCCGACCCTGGTCGTCGCCGGACGCGCGGACCCCGCCACCCCGCCCGCCCACGCCCGCGGACTCGCCGACGGCATCCCCCGGGCGACCCTGCTCGAACTCCCCGGCGCCTCGCACCTGGCGCCGGCCGAGCGTCCGCAGGCCGTACTCGACGCGCTCCTCGGCCACTTCGCCGCCCCGGCCGGCGACGGCGGCCGGTACACGGCGGGGATGGCGGTGCGCCGCGCGGTCCTCGGCGACGCCCACGTGGACCGGGCCACCGCCCGCACCACCGCGTTCACCGCCGACTTCCAGGACTACATCACCCGTTGCGCCTGGGGCGAGGTCTGGACCCGTCCCGGCCTCGACCGGCGCACCCGCAGCTGCCTGACCCTGACGGCCCTGATCGCCCACGGGCACCTGGAGGAGCTCGCCATGCACCTGCGGGCGGCGCTGCGCAACGGGCTCACCCCCGACGACATCAAGGAAGTCCTGCTGCACTCCGCCGTCTACTGCGGGGTGCCGGCCGCCAACTCCGCCTTCGCCACCGCCCAGCGCGTCCTGGACGAGGACGGAGCCCCCTCCTCCTGACCGCCCCGCACCACCGACACCACCCCGCCTTCCACCGCATACGGAGCCTCCATGCCGCGCACCACCGTAGGCATCATCGGAGCCGGACCCGCCGGACTCCTGCTCTCCCACCTGCTGCACCGGCAGGGCATCGACAGCACCGTCCTCGAACGGCGCAGCCGCGACCACGTCGAGCACCGCCAGCGCGCCGGCATCCTCGAACAGGGCACCGTCGACGTGCTGCGCGCCTCCGGGGCCGCCGCCCGGATGGACCGGCAGGGACTGGAGCACCACGGCATCGAGCTGCGCTTCGACCGGCGCTCGCACCGCATCGACTTCCCCTCCCGCGCCGGAGGCCGGTCGGTCATGGTCTACGCCCAGACCGAGGTGGTCAAGGACCTGATCGCGCTGCGTCGGCAGGACGGCGGGACGGTGCTGTTCGAGGCGGAGGCACTGTCGGTGGACGGCGCCCGGACCGAGCACCCGAGCATCCGCTACCGCCACCAGGGCGCCGAGCACACCCTGGACTGCGCGTACGTGGTGGCCTGCGACGGCTTCCACGGCATCGGCCGCCGGTCCGTACCGGAGGGCGGGCTGACCGTGGTGGAACGCGACTACCCCTTCTCCTGGCTGGGCATCCTCGCCGATGTCCCGCCCTCCTGCGAGGAGTTGATCTACGCCCACCACGAGCGGGGGTTCGCCCTGCACAGCATGCGCTCGCCCCGGGTCAGCCGGCTCTACCTCCAGGTCGATCCCGAGGACACCACCGGGGACTGGCCGGACGAGCGGATCTGGGGCGAACTGGAGACCCGCCTCGCCATCGACGGCGACTGGACACTGCGACGAGGCCCGATCACCGAGAAGAGCATCACCCCGATGCGCAGCTTCGTCAGCGAACCCATGCGCCACGGGCGGCTCTTCCTGGCCGGCGACGCCGCCCACATCGTCCCGCCCACCGGGGCCAAGGGCCTCAACCTCGCCGTCGCCGACGTCACCCTGCTCGCCCAGGCGCTCACCCGCCACCAGGCGCACGGGGACGAGTCCGGGCTGGACGCCTACTCGGAGACCGCGCTGCGCCGCGTCTGGCGGGCCGAGCACTTCTCGTACACGATGACGACCCTGCTCCACGCCGACCCCGCGGAGACCGCCTTCGACCGGGCGCTGCGCCTCTCCCAGCTGCGCTACCTCGCCTCCTCGGCGGCGGCCTCCGCCTCGCTCGCCGAGAACTACGTGGGATTCACGGAGGACTGAGGGCACCCCAAGCCCCGGAAGGGGGCGGTCGCGTGCTGCGACCGCCCCCTTCCGGGGCCATGGGGCGGATCAGGCGAAGAAGCGGTACACCGCCTGGGCGACGCACGCGGGCTTCCGCACGCCGTCGATCTCCACGGTCAGGTCGACCACGACCTCCACCCCGCCCGCGACGTCCTCCGCGGACACCACCCGGCCGTGTGCCCGGACCTTGGCGCCGACCGGGACGGGGGCGGGGAAACGCACCTTGTTCAGCCCGTAGTTGACCGCCATCGACACCCCTTCGACCCGGAGCAGCTCGCTCCACATCGGGATGAGCAGCGAGAGCGTGAGGTAGCCGTGGGCGATGGTGCCGCCGAACGGCCCGGCCGCGGCGCGCGCCACGTCCACGTGGATCCACTGGTGGTCGTCGGTGGCGTCGGCGAAGGTGTCGACTCGCGGCTGGGTGATCTCCACCCAGGAGCTGTGCCCGAGGTCGGCCCCGGCCTGGGCCTTGATCTCGTCGATTCCGCGGACGGTGCGAGGCATGGCGGTACTCCGTTCGGAAGTATGGAAGTAAGGAAGTAAGAAGGGGAACCAGAGAAAAGGGGGAAAGGGGGC
>NZ_SRID01000020.1 GCF_004684805.1 Streptomyces palmae | reverse complement strand
GGGCGGGGACGGCTCATGCGGTGTCCCTACCCGGGGCCCACCGCGGTGCGGTCGCGGCGGCGCCTGTCCCGACGGCCTTCACCCCGGCGCGATATTGCGGGCGGTACGGGGGTGCCTCGGCCTAGACTCGGGTGCGTGGCTTCAGACGAGGGGACCGTGCGGGTCGACAGCTGGATCTGGTCCGTACGACTGACGAAAACGCGGTCGTTGGCCGCGACGGCATGCCGCGCTGGGCATGTGCGGGTGAACGGTGAGCGGGTCAAGGCGGCACAGGCCCTGCGGGTCGGTGACGAGGTGCGGCTGCGGCTCGCCGGGCGGGAGCGGATCGTCGTGGTGTCGCGCCTGATCCGCAAGCGGGTCGGGGCGCCGATCGCGGCCGAGTGCTACGTCGACAACAGCCCGCCGCCCCCGCCGCGCGAGGAGGTCGTGCAGGTCGCCGTCCGGGACCGCGGCACGGGTCGGCCGACCAAGCGCGACCGACGGGATCTCGACCGGCTGCGCGGAAGCCTGGAGGCGGCCCGCCGCGCCGCCGAGGTCGCGGAGTCGCCGGAGCACTGACCGTCCGCGCGATCGACCCTCGCGGGGTGCGCTTCCGCTGACTGCGCGACCGTTCCCGCGGGCGGTCGCGGCCGGGGGTGCGCGTCGGCGCGGGGGCGCGGGTGGTCACAATGGATCCATGTCCCGACGTACCCGACGCCCCCGCCCGGCCGACCGTCCCGCGGCGCCCGACCGTGCCGCCTGTCCGTGCGGGCTGCCCGCCGACTACGCCGCGTGCTGCGGGCGGCTGCACCGCGGCGAGGCCGCGGCGGCCACTCCGGAGGAGCTGATGCGCTCCCGGTTCAGCGCCTTCGTGGTGGGCGACGAGGGGTACCTGCTGCGCAGCTGGCACCCCGACACCCGGCCTCCGGGCATCGACTTCGACCCCGAACTGCGGTGGGGGCGGCTGGAGATCCTGGGCAGCACCGACGGCGGCGTCTTCCGCAATGAGGGCACCGTGGAGTTCCGCGCCCACTACACGGTCCACGGCCGGCCGGGCGCCCTGCACGAGAACAGCCGCTTCACCCGGGTGGACGGGGCCTGGGTGTACGTGGACGGGGTCATCACCGACTGACCCCGTGCGCCGCGCGCCCGGATTCCGCTGTCAGCGAATTCGCTCTCGGCATGCCCCGGTTACGAACGGGCTGGTCCGGGCGGCAGAGTCGGCCGTATGAGGCTACTGATACTGGGTGGGACGGAGTTCGTCGGACGGGCGGTCAGCGAGGAGGCGCTGGCCCGCGGTTGGGAGGTGACGGTCTTCCACCGCGGTCGGCACCAGCCGCCGCCGGGCGTGACGGCGCTGCACGGTGACCGCGGTCGGCCGGACGGGCTGGCGGCGCTCACCACCGGCGAATGGGACGCGGTGGTGGACACCTGGTCCGCGGCGCCCCGTGCGGTACGGGACGCGACCCGGCTGCTGGCCGACCGGGTCGGACACTACGCGTACATCTCCAGTGGATCGGTGTACAGCTATCCGTCCGCCGCGGGGCATGCCGAGGACCATCCGGTGGTGGACGGCTCACCGGACGACGGCGAGGTCGACTACGCCCGGTCCAAGCGGGGCGGCGAACTGGCCGCGCTGGAGGCCTTCGGCGACCGGGCACTGCTGGCGCGCGCGGGGCTGATCCTGGGCCCCTGGGAGAACATCGGGCGGCTCCCGTGGTGGCTCCTGCGGATGGCGCGCGGCGGCCCGGTGCTCGCCCCCGGCCCGCGGGAGCTGGCCTTGCAGTACATCGACGCCCGTGACCTGGCGCGCTGGGTGCTGGACGCGGCCGAGCGGCGGCTGGGTGGCGCGTACAACCTGATCAGCCCGCAGGGGCACACCACCATGGGCGAGTTGCTCTCCGAGTGCGTCCGGGTCACCGGCGGGCGGGCCGAGCCGCGCTGGGCCGAGCCGGAGGCGATCACCGCGGCCGGTATCGAGCCCTGGACGCAGCTGCCGATCTGGACGCCACCGGGTGAGCTGTACGACACCCTGCACGCCGGGGACGTGTCCAAGGCGCTGGCGGAGGGGCTGCGTTGCCGGCCGGTCGCGGAGACGGTCGCCGACACCTGGTCGTGGTTGCGGTCGCTGGGCGGGGTGGCGCCCCAGCGCCCGGACCGTCCGAAGGTCGGGCTGGATCCGGAGGTGGAGGCGGCGTTCCTGCGCGGCTGAGCCGCGTCGGTGCCGGTCCGGGAAAGTCGGTGCCGGTCCGGGGAAGCGTGACCGGCCGGGGAACCGCTTCGGTGCGGTCCGGGTACGCCTTGGGGGGCGCTGTCGCCGACTGACGGCAGCGCCCGGGCAGGACTCCGACTATGTCTCAGGAGGGCTTCCCCGCAGCAGCGGGGAAGCCCTCACCCTGCGGCTCCGCAGTTGTTGCAGCTCCAACCACCGCTCGGTCCCTGGATGACCGGGGCTCCGCACTGGGTGCAGTTCACGGCGGACCCTCCCTTCTCGTTCTATCCAGAAAGACGCGGTGGCGTCGCCGGAGGCTGCCTCTCCGCGCGGGCACGTTTGCCGGACCGCCGCGCGGGGTGGGTTCACGGTACCGGTCCACTGTCTGGTGTTGACCGAATTCATCCCCCATGTCCCCGGCAAATCGGGCTGGAATGCACCGGTCCGGCACGGCGGGACGAGCGGTGCGATGGGCCGTATGTGTTCCGCGCCACTACGGAATCGGCCTGAGTCCGGCCGCTGCTGACGGAGTACCGGACTCAGGCCGCCAGGCGGAGTCTGAGTTCCATCTCGTGCTCGCCGGAGACATGCTGCTCGCCGGCGATGCCGAAGGCGCTCTCCAGGACGTCGCGCACCCAGCCGAGCTCGGGGTCGGTGCCGTAGAGGTCCACCGAGACGGCCTCCTCCAGGGTGGACCGCGGCACGGTGGCGCCCCGGCCGGTGGTGTCGATCACCAGCGACCACACCATATGGCCGAGGGAGGGGTCCGGCGGGGTGGCGTCCGGCCGATGCTCCGCCGTGTCCTCGGTCGCCGGGAAGGTGGTCTTGAGCACCTCGAAGACGCGGTAGGCGTCGTCCCGGGTGCCGGATACACAGACACCCACCCGGGCTGACGAACTCTGCGGACTGTTCATCGTGCTCGGGTGACCCGTCCCGCCCGGTTCAAACGCGCCCCGGCCGAGCGCGCCCGTTCCGCCGCACGTCAGCGCGGCGCCGGGCGGCCCGCCCGGCCCTGGTCCCTCGCCCGGCGCCCCGCGGGAGCGGGGGCGGCTCCCCGGGCCCGCCGGGTGGCCGTACGGCCCGGCGGAGAGCCGGATGCGGCGCTCCAGGGCGATGGCTAGGGTGGAAGAGATGTCCCGGATTCTTCGGGTTTAGTCCATGCGATACGGGTGATGTTCACGCCAGTGCTTCGGGCCGGGAGCCCACCGCAGGGGCGGCTTCGCGGACGGACGGTTCCGTCGGCTCCGGCTGCTCGCTCCCGCGGCGGCGCCCCCGCCACCACCGATCCTGGAGCTGTCCCAGATGAGCGCACGAACGCAGACCAGACGGCCGTCGGCGCGGCACCCGCACGACGACGCCCCGGACACGGACGCCGCCTTCGCCGAGATCGCGGCCCTGCCCGAGGGGCCGGAGCGCACCGCGCTGCGGCAGGAGGTGGTGCGCGCCTGGATGCCGATGGCCGAGCGGCTCGCCCGGCAGTTCCGCAATCGCGGCGAGTCCCTTGAGGACCTCCAGCAGATAGCCGCGCTGGGCCTGGTCAAGGCTGTGGCCCGGTACGACCCGGCCCGCGGGAACACCTTCGCCTCCTTCGCCGTACCCACCGTGGTGGGCGAGATAAAGCGGCACTTCCGGGACCACACCTGGGGTACCCACGTGCCCCGCCGGGTCCAGGAGCTGCGCAACCGGGTGCGTGTCGCCGAGCGCGAGCTGTCCCACTCGCTCGACCAGCGCGGCCCCAGCGTCCGGGAGATCGCCGAGCGGGCCCAGCTGAGCGATCAGGAGGTGCGGCTGGGGATGGAGGCCATGAACAGCTACGCGCCCCTCTCCCTGGACGCGGAGCTGCCCGGCACCGACGACGGCTACTCGCTGACCGAGACGCTCGGAGACCTCGAACCCGGATACGACCGCGTGGTGGACCGCGAGGCGCTCAAGCCGCGGCTGCGCAGCCTGCCCTACCGCGAACGGCAGATCCTCTACCTGCGCTTCTTCGGAGGACTGTCGCAGAACCGGATAGCCGAGGAGCTCGGGATCTCCCAGATGCACGTCTCACGGCTGCTGTCCCGGACCTGCACCGCGCTCCGGGACCAGATCCTGGCCGAACCCCCTCCGCCGGCCGCCAATGCGGCCGCCAAGCCTCCCGCCAAACCCTCGGCACCCTCGGCCACCGCCGACCCGTCGACCCGTCGGTGAGCCTGGACAGCCTCACAGCAGCCGTCCGCCGACCCCGGCCCGGGGTTCGGTGATCCGGCCACCCGACCGGCGCCCGCTCAGGGGCGGCGTACGGCCTCCGGTGGCCTCCCGCAATCCGCGCAGGAACTCCCCCAGCGCATTCGCGGAGCTGTACCGCGGCTGCCAGCCGAGTTCGTCGACGGCTCGGGCGGTGTCCATGAGTGGCAACCGCAGCACGGTGCGCAGCAGCGCCGGCGTGGCGGGTACCACGCGCAGATGCCAGAGCGTGGCGAGCGCGGCCTCGGCCGCCCCGGCGGGCACCGGGAAGACCCGGGCGTTCAGCAGGTCGGCCAGCTCGCGGGCGTCGACCACCGGCTCGGCGGCCAGGTTGAAGGCGCCGCGCACCGGGCGCACCACCGCCTGGTGGAACGCCTCCGCGGCGTCCTGGGCGTGCAGCGCCTGGAACCGCAGCCCGGGCAGGTCCGGCACCAGTGGGACCAGTCCCGGGCGTACCAGGCGGCCCGGTACGAACGGGCCCGCGAAGAGCTTGCGCTGTTCCACCGCCGCCCCCCGCTGGAAGACGAAGCCGGGCCGCATCCGGACCACCCGGACGCCCGGATGGTCGCGCTCGAAGACGTCCAGCACCCGCTCCACATATGCCTTCTCGCGTGCGTAGGCGGCCTCCGGCCAGCCGTGGGTGGGCCAGGACTCGTCCACCCGGCGGTCCTTGGGGCCCGGCGAGTAGGCCCCCACCGAAGAGGAGACGACCAGTGCCGGCACCCCGGCGGCGACCACGGCCTCGAAGACCCGGATGCTGCCCTCGACATTGGTGCGCCAGGTGGTGAGGGGATCGTGGGTGGGCTGGAAGAGCCAGGCCAGGTGGACCACCGCGTCCGCGCCCTGGACGTAGCCGGTCAGGTCGTCCGGCCCGTCGGCGCCGACGTCCGTGCTGATCCAGGTGGTCTTGGGCGGCGACCAGCTCGGCGTGCGCCGGGCGATCCCCGTGATGGAACCCACCTGCGGGTCGCCCACCAGCGATCTCACCAGGCTGGTGCCGATGTTGCCGGTGGCTCCCACGACCACCACTTTCAGCGGGCCGGGTTCCCCGGGGGTCAGACTGGTCATCCCTTCACCCCTTCGCCTCGTTTGCGGTCCCTCTCCTGGGGGCCTTTCGGGTTACCCGGGCGCGCAGCGGGCAAACCGGGGCGGTGATCGCGCCAGGGGGAACGGTTGGATCCGGTGCCGGCGGGGAACCCGTAGCCCGATCGTCGCCATCTCGGCCGTATCCGGTCCTCACCGGCGGCCTGGTCCGGATGGGTCCGGGAGAGGAGCAGGGCGAAACTGATGTCCGCCGCACCAGAAGGAGTGACGGGAGCCCCGTGCTGGGTGAGCCTGATGTCCCGCGACCTGGGCACCACACAGGACTTCTACGGCTCGGTCCTCGGCTGGACCTTCCGCTCCAGCCGCGAGGAGGGGTTCAGCATCGCCGTCGCCGGTGGCGCCCCGGTCGCCGGTATCGGCGCGGTCGCCCGCACCTATCGGGTGGCCGTGTCCTGGACGCCGTACTTCGCGGTGGACGACGCGGACGAGGCGGCCGCGCGGATCCGGGAGCGGAGCGCCACCGTGGCGGTGGGGCCGATCCCCTTCGGCCGGGGGCGGGCGGCGCTCGCCTCGGACCAGGACGGCGCGGTGTTCGGCATCTGGCAGGGGCACCGCCCGCACTGGTCGGTGGGGCGCGGCAGCGCCCCCGCCTGGCTCGAGCTGCGGACCCGGGACACCTTCGCGGCGGCCATCTTCTACGCCGGGGTGCTGCGGTGGGCCACCGAGGGCGAGGGCGGTTGCGATGTGGTCTACAAGAGCGACCAGGTGATCGTCCGCGACTCCTCGCACGAGGTCGCGGGGATCAGCGGCGGAGCCGTCGAGTCAGCGCCGGACCCGCATGTCCGTCCACGCTGGCACGTGTACTTCAGGACGCCCGACCTGGACGCGGCCATCGAGGCGGCGCAGAGCCGGGGCGGGGTGGTGACCCAGCATCCGCATGTCTCCCGGCTGGGGCGGGAGGCCACCCTGCGCGACCCGGACGGCGGACTGTTCTCGCTCCTCACGGGCTGAGGGCGACCCGGCACGGCACGGCGGGTGCGCGGCGGTGTGCGGCACGGTGAGCAGGAGGGCGCCGCGGCTGCCGTTCGGCGTCACCGTGGGCCGCGCGGGCTCGGGCGGACGGTTGTCCGGCACGGGGAGCGCGCGCCGACGGCACGGCTGCACGGCACGGTGAACACGGGGACTGGCTGCCGTTCGGCGGCAACCGTAGGCGGCGCGGGCTCGGCGGACGGTGGTACGGCACGGTGAACGCGGGGCGTCGCGACGATCCCGCACGGGGAGCGCACGCAGGGGCGGTGGGGCCGTCATCCGCCGCGGTGGCGCTCGATCACTTCCTCCAGCGAGCCCTGCGGCACCTGTCCCTCCGGGGTGAGCCGGTCCACGACCTCGGGCAGCAGCACGGCGAGCCGGTCGGCGGCCTCCTCGGGGGCCACTCCGGCCTGCCCCGCGACATGGTTCAGGGTCTGGTACGGCAGGGCCTGGGCCAGCTCCGGCCCCGTGACGGGCGTGTTGGCGCCGGTGCCCACCCAAGAGCGGGCCTGCTCGGCGAGACCGCCGTCCTGGAGCTGCTCCAGCAGCCCGTTCAGCGCGTTGCCTCCGCTCCCGCTGCCGCTGCCGAGGTCGCCGAGGAGCGTGCCCAGCAGATGCTCGGAGGTGGCGTCCTGACCGCGTCCGAGCAGTCCGCTGAGGAGGCTTCCCAGTTCGTTACCGGCCATGGAGTGCCCTTCCTCGATCCGGACCGACGGCGGTCCGGCGCCGTCGCCGGCCCACCGACAACGGTGATGAAGCTGTCCGACGAAGCTACCCAAAAGGGAGTGCGGGGTGCCCGCCGCCACCCTGTCGACACCCCCGTGCGGGCTACCCCGTGCGGCCGGCCCCGCCGGCGCCCCCGACCCCGGCCGACTCGGCGGCGCCGGACTGGTCGAGGACGGCCCGCGCCTCGGGGAGCAGCTGCCTGATGTCCCGGGGCAGCGCCACGTACAGGCGCTCCATCAGCTCCGGGCTCACCGCGGAGTCCAGCACCTCGAACAGGGCGGCCGCGTCGCGCAGCGCGATGTCCTCGGTGGTGCCGGCGCGCCACGCCACCCGGCCCGCGAAACCGGTCAGGTCGAACCGCTCGCCGTGCGCCCGCCGGTAGGCGCGCTCCTCGGGGGAGCCCTCGTGGCTCGCCGCGACCCGCCGCATCGGCTCGGCCGCCTCGATGGGCAACTGGTCGGCCAGATGGCCGGCCAGGCCGTCCGGAACGCGTTCGGCGAGGGTCTCCAGCGTGGCGCGGGTGACCCGTTCGGCGGACTGCCGGTCCGACAGTTGCGCGCGGGCCTGGATCCGCCCGGTGAGCTCCTCGTAGCGCATGATCAGCACCGCCTCGGCTCGATGTGCCGCTCCCCGTCTGCCCGGGTTCCCCGGCAGGCCCGTGCCAATCGCCTCGGGCGGTCGCCCGCCGCCGGGTGACACCGCACCGGCGCCGTTTCGGAATGACCACTTCCGGTTACCGAAGAGATGGCCGGTCCGGACAGCCCCGCGCTGCCCCGGCCCGGCGGAGCGCCCCGGCGAGGAGGTAGGCATGGCCGCGGAACGGCACACGTCCCGGATCACCCTGGAGGTGAACGCCATTCCGCGCACGCTGGTGGTCGACCACCGCAGCACCGTGCTGGACGTCCTGCGCGAGCGGCTGGATCTGACCGGTGCCAAGAAGGGCTGCGACCACGGCCAGTGCGGAGCCTGCACGGTGCTCGTCGACGGCGCCCGGATGTGCGGCTGCCTGCTGCTGGCGGTGGCCCAGGACGGTGCGCGGATCACCACCGTGGAGGGCCTGCCGGCGGACGGGACCCGGCTGCACCCGCTCCAGGAGGCCTTCTTGTCCCATGACGGCTTCCAGTGCGGCTACTGCACCCCGGGCCAGATCTGCTCGGCGGTGGGGGCGCTGGCCGAGATGGCGGCCGGCCGGCCCAGCGCGGTCACCGCCCCGGACCACCGCTCCCCGGACCCGGTGCCGGCCACCGAGGCCGAGGTGCGGGAGCGGCTGAGCGGCAACCTCTGCCGCTGCAGCGCCTATCCGAACATCGTCCGCGCGGTGTGCGAGGTCGCCGGCGGCCGGCTGCCCCGGTCCGAGACGGCCGGATCCCTCCCTCAGGAAGAAGCCCGATGAAGTCCTTCGGCTACCAGCGCGCCCAGCGGGCGCAGGACGCCGTGGCCGCGCTGGCCGCCACGCCCGGCGCCTGCTACCTGGGCGGCGGCACCAACCTGGTCGACCTGATGAAGCTGGGGGTGGAGCGCCCCGAACTGCTGGTGGACGTGAGTCGGCTGCCGCACGGCACGGTGGACCGTACCGCGTCCGGCGGGCTGATGATCGGAGCCGCGGTACGCAACAGCGAGCTGGCCGCCGAGCCGGTGGTGCGCGAGCGCTACCCCGTGCTCTCCCAGGCGCTGCTGGCCGGCGCCTCACCGCAGCTGCGCAACGCCGCCACCATCGGCGGGAACCTGCTCCAGCGCACCCGCTGCCTGTACTTCCAGGACATCGGCAAACCGTGCAACAAACGCGAGCCGGGCACCGGCTGCCCGGCCCGTACCGGGGTGCACCGGGAGCTGGCGGTGCTGGGCGCCTCGCCGCACTGCGTGGCCACCCACCCCTCCGACATGGCGGTGGCGCTGGCCGCGCTGGACGCCGAGGTCCATGTGCTGGGGCCGGACGGGCAGCGTACGGTGCCGGTCACCGAGTTGCACCGGCTGCCCGGGGAGCATCCGGAGCGGGACACGGTGCTGGCGCACGGCGATCTGATCACCCACGTCGAACTGGGCCCGGTGCCGGAGGCGGTGAACTCCGCCTATCGCAAGGTACGCGACCGCGCCTCCTACTCCTTCGCGCTGGTCTCCGTGGCGGCAGCGCTGGAGGTGCTGGACGGCACCGTCAGCCGGGTGCGGCTGGCCTTCGGCGGGGTGGCCGCCAAACCCTGGCGCGCCTACACGGCGGAGGAGCGGCTGCTGGGCGGCCCGGCCACCGAGGCCGCGTTCACCACCGCGCTGGAAGCCGAACTCGCCCCGGCCGAACCGCTGCACGACAACGCGTTCAAGGTCCCGATGCTGCGGAACACGGCGGTGCGCACCCTGGCCCGGCTCGCCCGGTCGGGCGGCCCGACACCCGGTGAGGAGGAGCGGTGAACGGCGGTGGACTCGGGGAGCCGTTGGCGCGGCTGGAGGGCCGGGAGAAGGTCACCGGCACCGCCCGGTACGCGGTCGACCACCCGGTGGACGGCTGCTGCTACGCCTGGCCGGTGCCCGCGACGATCGCCAAGGGCGAGATCACCTCGATCGACTGCGCCGCGGCGCTCGCCGAGCCCGGGGTACTGGCGGTCCTCACCCATGAGAACGCGCCGCGCCTCGGCGAGGTGGACGACGCCACCTTGCTGGTGCTCCAGTCACCGCGGGTGGCGCACCGCGGGCAGTACGTCGCGCTCGCCGTGGCGGACTCCCTGGAGGCGGCCCGGGCCGGTGCCGGGGCGGTACGGGTGGACTACCGCGCCGAGCCGCACGACGTGGTGCTCAGAGCGGACCACCCCGGCATGTACAAGCCCGACAAGGTGAACGGGCTCTACGCCACCGACCGGGAGCGCGGGGACTTCGACGCCGCCTACGCGGACTCGGCGGTGTGCGTCGACGAGGTCTACCGGACACCGGCGCTCCACAACCACCCCATGGAGCCGCATGCCACCACCGCCGTCTGGGCGGGCGACCGGCTGCGCGTGTACGAATCCACCCAGGGCGCCGACTGGGTGCGGGAGACGCTGGCCGCCCTGTTCGCGCTCCCGGAGGAGCAGGTCACCGTCAGCTGCGAGCACGTGGGCGGCGGGTTCGGCTCCAAGGGCACGCCGCGCCCCCAGGTGGTCCTCGCCGTCATGGCGGCCCGGCACACCGGGCGCCCGGTCAAACTCGCCGTGCCCCGGCCGCAGATGGCCGCCGTGACGGGACACCGGGCGGCGACCGAGCAGCGGGTGCGGATCGGCGCGGACGCCGAGGGGCGGATCTCCGCGCTGGCGCACGAGGTGTACACCTACAGCTCCACTCTCCGCGAGTTCGTCGAGCAGGCGGCTGTCCCGGCCCGCATCATGTACGCCAGTCCGCACAGCCGCACCACGCACCGGGTCACCCGACTCGACGTGCCCTCGCCCTCCTGGATGCGGGCGCCCGGCGAGTGCTCCGGGATGTTCGCGCTGGAGGCGGCGATGGACGAGCTGGCCGTCGCCTGCCGGATCGACCCGGTGGAGCTGCGGCTGCGCAATGACACCGATACCGAACCGGACTCCGGACACCCCTTCAGCAGCCGCGGGCTCGCCGCCTGTCTGCGGGACGGTGCCCGCCGCTTCGGCTGGGCGGGCCGCGACCCGCGGCCCGGGGTGCGGTCCGAGGGCCGCTGGCTGACCGGCACCGGGATGGCGGCCTCCTGCTATCCGGCACAGGTCGCCCCCTCGCAGGCCGAGGCGGTCGCCGAGGCGTCCGGACGCTTCCGGGTGCGGACCAACGCCACCGACATCGGCACCGGGGCGCGGACCGTACTGACGCAGATCGCCGCCGAGGCGCTGGGAGTCCCGTCGCAGCTGGTGGACATCGAGATCGGGTGCAGCGATCTGCCGCCGGCCCCGGTGGCCGGCGGCTCCTCCGGTACGGCCTCCTGGGGCTGGGCCGTCCACAAGGCGGCACAGGCGCTCGCCAAGGAGCTGGCGGAGCTGGGCGGTCCGCTGCCGGAGACCGGGCTCTCGGTGCGGGCGGACACCGCGCAGGACGTGGCGGACAGGTCGCAGCGGTACGCCCGGCACGCCTTCGGGGCCCAGTTCGCCGAGGTGGCGGTGGACATGGACACCGGGGAGACCCGGCTTCGGCGGCTGCTGGGCGTCTTCGCGGTGGGCCGGGTCCTCAACCCGCGCACCGCGCGCTCCCAACTGGTCGGCGGGATGATCATGGGCGGTTCGATGGCGCTGCTGGAGCACAGCACCATGGACCCGCGCTTCGGTGACCACGCCGAGCGCGATCTGGCCTCCTACCACCTGGCGGTGTGCGCCGACGTGCCCGAGGTGAGCGCGTACTGGATCGACGAACCGGACGAACAGCTCAATCCCATGGGCTCCAAGGGCATCGGCGAGATCGGCATCGTCGGCACCGCGGCAGCCGTCACCAGTGCGGTATGGCACGCCACGGGCGTACGGGTGCGGGACCTGCCGGTGCGGCCCGAACTCCTCCTTCCGGGCCTGGGTGAATGGCAGGTGCCGAACGGCTGACCGCGCCCCACCGGTCCCGTCCGCCGGGCGCCCCATGGCGCCCCGGCGCACGGGGCGCGGCGAGGCGCTCGCCCCGCGCCACCGAATGTGCGGCGCGCGCGCCCCCTGAAACGTCGCACACCGGCGCGAGCGCCGCGGGGGCATCCGCTCCAGGCACGTGCCGCTGGACCGTGTCGGAGCGGTCGGCGGCGTCGTTCACCCATCAGCCCGTCATTTCGTCAGATGGGCTGGCTGGTTCACGTCGTACCGGCTGGCGGGCCCGGCCGGTGTGGAGGGGGCGGAGATGGACGATGTCACGACATGCCCGCAGCGGAAGACGGCGGGCCGGGCAAGGGGTGCGCGCGGCGCGGTGACGCTGCCGCTTCCCCCGGCCACGGCCCAGGCCGCGCCGACCGGCGCCGCGCTGGGCGACGAACTGACCGACGCGTACTGGGTCACCTGGGACGGAGCCGCGTCCCGCACGAGTCTGCGGCACATGCTGGGCAGACTGCCCGCCATCAGCCGGCGGGTGCTGCGGCTGGCCTGGGACGCCGATCCGCGCGCCACCGCCGGAGTGGTCGTGGCGCAGCTGCTGTCGGCGGTCATGGGCGCGTTCGGGCTCTGGGCGTCGGTGGGGGTGCTGCAGGCGCTGTTCGCGCAGGGCGCCACCGCCGACCGGGTGCGCTCGGCGCTTCCCTCGCTGGTCCTGGTGGCCGGGCTGCTGATGGTGCGCGCCGTGCTGGACGCCGTGGTGGCGCTGGGCCAGGCCCGGCTGGTCCCCCGGGTGCGCCGCACCGCGGAGACGGAGTTCCTGCGGCTGACCGCCCATGTGCGGCTGGAGGCGGTGGACGACGCCCACTGGTCCGACGACTCCTACCGCGCCTTCGACCGCGGCCTGTACTACACCCGGGAGTCGATCGGCCAGCTCATCCAGTTGGCCTCGGCGCTGCTGAGCCTGGTGGGGGCGGCCGGGGTGCTGACGCTGCTCCACCCCCTGCTGCTGCCGCTGCTGCTGGCCTCGGTGCTGCCGCAGGGGCTCGCCGCGGTCCGCTCGGCGCGCGCCCGGTTCCTGTCCCAGGTCCGCCACAGCACCCTGCAACGGCGCATCCGGATGTTCAGCTGGCTGCTGCTGGACCGCAGTTCGGCCGCCGAACTGCGGTCCTGCAGGGCCCAGTCGGCGCTGCTCGGCGAACACGAGCGGATCGCCCGGCTGATCGAGACCGAGGACGGCCGGCTCGGCCGCCAGGAGGCGGCCACCGGGCTGCTGGGGCGGGCCCTGGGCGGGGCGGCCACCGCGCTGACCTACGCCACGCTGATCTGGATGACCATGGGGGGCTGGCTGCCGCTGGCCGCCGGCGGCGGCGCGGTGCTGGCCATCCGTACCGGCCAGAGCACCCTGTCCCGGATCGTGCTGGCCCTGCACTACGTCTATGAGCACGCGCTGTGGGTGGACGACCTGCTGGAGTTCCAGGACCGGTGCCGGGCGCTGCGTCCGCGCCGCACCGGTCGCCCGGCTCCGGAGCGGGTGAAGACCATCAGCGTCGAGGATCTGGTGTACGCCTATCCGGACGCCGGGGCCCCGGCGCTGCGCGGGGTGTCGATGACCCTGCACGCCGGCTCCACGGTGGCCTTCGTGGGTGCCAACGGCTCCGGCAAGTCGACCATGTCCAAGCTGCTGGCCGGGTTGTACGAGGCCGACGCGGGGGCCATCCGCTGGGACGGCGTGGACCTGCGGGAGTTGGACAACGAGACGGTGCACGGCCGGGTGGCGATGGTCCTCCAGGACCCGGTGAAGTGGCCGCTGTCGGCGCTCGCCAACATCACCGTCTCGGCCGGCACCATCACCGCCGCCGACCCCGAGCGGGCCAGGGACGCCGCGGTGGACTCGGGCGCCGACCGGGTGATCGCCGGGCTGCCGCACGGCTGGACGACCCCGCTGTCCAAGCGGTTCCGGGAGGGCAGCGAGCTGTCCGGCGGCAACTGGGCGAAGTTCGCGGTGGCCCGCGGCCTCTACAAGGACGCCTCGCTGCTGATCCTGGACGAGCCCACCGCCAACATGGATCCGCGTGCCGAGCACGCCGTCTACTCCTCGGTGCTGCACGGCCGCCGGAATCCGGAGCGGATCACCGTGCTGATCTCCCACCGGCTGGCGAGCGTGGTGGAGTGCGATCGCATCTACGTCTTCCAGGACGGCCGGGTGGCCGAGTCCGGCACCCATGCCGAGCTGATGGCGCTCGGGGGTGAGTACGCGCAGATGTTCACCCTTCAGGCCGCCGCGTACCGGGCGGCCTGACGGCGGCACCGGGCGCCGTGTGCCACCGCCGCCCCGAAGGGCCGGCCGGCGGCGAGGCGGGACACCGGGCGGCCGCCGGCCTGCGGCGGCGCGGATTCCGGGTTTTGATCGGCCTATGGCCTCCCGTCCGTCCGAGCCCGGGTCCGCACCGGGCCCCGCGCCGTCCGGGCTGCGGCCGATGCTGGCCACGCCCGGCCCGCTGCCCACCGGCGGCGACTGGGCGTACGAGGTCAAGTGGGACGGCGCCCGGGCTCTGGTGCATCTGCCCGGGGACGGCGGGGTGCTGCTCACCAGCCGTACCGGACGGCTGGTGACCGACAGCTATCCGGAGCTGGGCGCGCTCGCCGTCCCCGGGCTGGCGGCGGTGCTGGACGGGGAGATCGTGGCCCTGGACGAGACCGGCCGCCCGGACTTCGGCCGGATGCAGCAGCGGATGGGGCTCACCCGTCCGGCGGCGGTACGGGCCGCCGCCCGCGCCTATCCGGTGACGTTGATGCTCTTCGACGTCCTGCGGCTGGGCGGGCGGGACACCACCGGGCTGCCGTACACGGAGCGCCGGGAGCTGCTGGAGAGGCTGCCGGTGGATGTCCCGCAGGCGGCGGTTCCGCCGTACTGGCCGCCCGGTCTGGGGCGGGTGGCGATGGACTGGACGCTGGACCGCGGTCTCGAAGGGGTGGTCGCCAAGCGCGTCGGCTCCCGCTACGAGCCGGGTCGGCGCTCCCGCGAGTGGATCAAGACCAAGCATGTGCGCACCGTGGAGGTGCGGATCGGCGGCTGGGTACCGCGGGACGAGGGGGAGCGTGCGTTGCGCTCCCTGCTGGTCGGGGTGGCGGGCGCGGTGGGGCTGCGCTATGCCGGGTCGGTGGGGACCGGCTTCTCCGAACGGGAGAGCGCCCTGCTCGCCGAACTGCTGCGCCCGTTGGACACCCCGGCTCCGCCCTTCGAGGACAGCGGCGGCATCGAGGTGGAGCAACCGGTGCGCTGGGTGCGTCCGGTGCTGGTCGGCGAGGTGGAGTTCCTGGAGTGGACCCGCGGCGGCCGGCTGCGCGCTCCGGTCTGGCGCGGGCTGCGCGGGCCGCCGGAGGTGGTGCCGTACTGACAGGTTCGTTCCTCGTGGCCCTGGCGTGTGTCGTGGATCGTCGATCGCGGTGCCGCGGCGGGAGTATGGGGGGTGTGCGTCGGGTGTCGTGGTGGTGTCTGCGGTGCCCCGGCGACGATGAGACCGTCTACCGCAGGGGAGGCTGTTGTGGCACCGGACCGGTTCGGTCTGGCCGAGGTGCTGGCCGCGGCGGAGGACGCGTCACCGGTGGCGTCCTTGGACGTGGTGGCGCGGAATCTGGCCGAGCGGTTCGACGCGCGCTCCGTGTCGTTCCTGTTCGTCGATGTCCTCGGTCGGCAGATGGTGCGGGTCAGCGAGGAGGCCGACTGCCAGGAGGGCCGCCGCGCCGAACAGATCCCCCTGCCCGACAGCGTCTACGAGGAGGTCCTGCGGACCCAGACGCCGGTCAGGGCCCCCAGTGGCGAGCGGGGGCAGCGGGTGGTCGCGCCGGTCACCAACCGCGGCGACACCCTCGGCGTGCTGGAGCTCACCCTCCCCGATCCCACCGATCGGGTACTGGAGCAGGTCGAGGAGGCAGCGCACGCGCTGGCGTACATCATCGTGACCGACCGCCGCTTCACCGACCTCTACCACTGGGGTGGGCGCACCACCCAGCTGAGCCTGGCCGCCGAGATCCAGCGCCAGCTCCTGCCGTCGGCCGCGTGCTGCGAAGCGGCCGAGTTCTCCGTCGCCGGGGCCCTGGTGCCGGCCGACTCCATCGCCGGGGACAGCTACGACTACGCGCTCGACCGCGACACCCTGCATCTGTCGGTCACCGACGCCCAGGGCCATGACGTCGACGCCTCTCTCCTGGCGACCTTGCTGGTCAACGCCTCCCGCGGGGCTCGCCGCGCCGGAGTGGGTCTGGCCGAGCAGGCCCGCCGCACCCACCAGGCCATCCTCCAGCACGGCCGCGGCGCGATGGCCACCGGCCAGTTGCTGCGCATCGCCCTGGACGGCAGCGGCGCCCAGTTGGTCAACGCCGGACACCCCTGGCCGCTGCGGCTGCGCGAGGGCACCGTCAGCGAGGTCCACCTGGGGATCGACATGCCCTTCGGGGTCCCCGCCCCCGGACCGGAGCGCGTCCAGGACCTGGATCTGCGCCCCGGCGACCGCCTGGTCCTCTACACCGATGGCATGCAGGAGCGCCAGGCCGAGACCGTCGACCTGTCCCGCCTCCTGTGCGAGACCGCCGCCGACCACCCCCGCGAGGTGGTGCGCGCCATGACGGACGCGGTCTCCGATGCCTGCCACGGCCATCTGGAGGACGACGCCACGGTGCTGTGCCTGGACTGGTACGGCCCTCAGTCCGAAGGCCGCCGTACGAAGGCGGGGTCCAGCTCCCCTCCCGACACCGCGCCCCCTCGGTGACCGGGGTGGACCGGCACGGCTCGGGCACACCGGCCCCGGCGCACCCGGACGCCGGGAGCCGCCGGCGGACGTCCCGAGGCGGTGCGTACCGGAGCGGCGGGGGCGCGGATAGGGTCACCCGGTTGCCGGCGGCGATCGGGGGTCGGCGAGAGTGGACCCATGAGCAGCAGTGGACGAGAGCAGGAGCCGCGCATGGAGAGCCGTACCGCACTGGTCGAGGATCTGATGGAGCGCTTCCCGCACGTGCCCCGGGAAGCGGTGATCAAGGAGGATCTGCTGCGGGGCGGGATCGCGTTCGACGAGTCCGCGCTCAGCGGCAACGAGGACGGGGACGTCAAGCCGAAGTCGTACTTCATCTTCTCCTTCGACCACCGGACGCTGCCGGAGCTCGGCGCGGCGGCGCTGCGGCGGCCGCCGGAGGAGATCGTGCTCACCGGCGGGCCCTACGGGCTGCGCCGCACGGTGGTCTCGGTGCGGGTCAATCCGGAGTCCCCGTACCGGGTGAAGCCGGGTGAGGACGGGGCGCTGGGGCTGTATCTGGACGGGGCGCGGATCGCCGACGTGGGGCTGCCGCCGATGCCGGAGTACTACCGGCACACGCTCTCCAGCGGCAAGTCGGTGATGGAGGTGGCGCCCACCATCCAGTGGGGTTACCTCATCTATCTGACGGTGTTCCGGGTCTGCCAGTACTTCGGCGCCAAGGAGGAGTGCCAGTACTGCGACATCAACCACAACTGGCGCCAGCACAAGGCCGCCGGGCGCCCCTACACCGGGGTGAAGCCGGTGGAGGAGGTGCTGGAGGCGCTGGAGATCATCGACCGCTACGACACGGCCCGTACCTCCACCGCCTACACGCTCACCGGTGGCGCGATCACCTCGAAGGTGGCGGGCCGCGACGAGGCCGACTTCTACGGCCACTACGCGCAGGCCATCGAGGAGCGCTTCCCGGGCCGGTGGATCGGCAAGGTGGTGGCGCAGGCGCTGCCGAAGGCGGACGTGCAGCGCTTCCACGACTACGGGGTGCGGATCTACCACCCCAACTACGAGGTGTGGGACCGGCGGCTGTTCGAGCTGTACTGCCCGGGCAAGGAGCGCTACGTGGGCCGCGACGAGTGGCACCGGCGCGTTCTGGACTCGGCCGAGGTCTTCGGTCCGCGCAATGTGATCCCGAACTTCGTGGCGGGCGTGGAGATGGCCGAGCCCTTCGGGTTCACCACGGTGCGCGAGGCGATCGACTCCACCACCGAGGGGCTGCGGTTCTTCATGTCCCGCGGGATCACCCCTAGGTTCACCACCTGGTGCCCGGAGCCCACCACCCCGCTGGGCAAGGCGAATCCGCAGGGCGCGCCGCTGGAGTACCACATCCGGCTGCTGGACGCCTACCGGGCGACGCTGGAGGAGTTCGGGCTCAGCTCCCCGCCCGGCTACGGCCCGCCCGGGCCGGGCCGTGCGGTGTTCTCGGTGAGTTCCTTCATGGACAGCCTGCCGGCGCGGGAGGAGGACGCCGAGGGCACCGAGGTCGCGGCCGGCTGAGGCCGACCGTCCCGCGGCCCCGTCCGCTCAGCGGTCCCGTGCGTCCGCGGCGGTCGGGGCCGCGGCGGCGGGCCAGTGCTCCAGCAGCACATGGAGGGCCTCCACCGCGCGCTCCCAGGAGGCCTGGACGTCGCGCGAGTGGTTGAAGCCGCCGCCGGCCTCCAGGCTGACGTAGCCGTGGAAGGTGCTGCGCAGCAGCCGCACCGCGTCGGTGAGGTCCGGCTCCTCCAGGCCGTAGCCGCGCAGCATGGCGTAGGTGGTATCGATCTTGCGCAGCGCCTTGGGCGAGTCGGCCAGGGCCGCCGGGTCGATCCGGATCTGGGTGGCGGCGTACCGGCCCGGGTGGGCGCGGGCGTAGTCCCGGTAGGCGTCGGCGAAGGCGGTCAGCGCGTCCCGGCCGGAGCGTCCCGCCACGGCCGCCGCGACCCGGTCCGCCAGCTCCTCCCCGGCCAGCAGGGCGATCCGGGTCCGCAGGTCCTGGAGGCTCTTGACATGGGAGTAGAGGCTGGCGTCCCGGACTCCGCAGACCCGCGCCACCGCGGACACGGTGACCTTGTCGAACCCGGCCTCGTCCGCCAGGTCCGCCGCCGCCTGTGTCACCCGGGCGGCGGTCAGTCCGGCTCGCGCCATGGGCAGTCTCCCTCACTCCAACTAAAACCATTAATCATTTGCCTAGGGTTCCTAGGCAAACTAGCGTTCCGCTCATGAGGTCACTCACCGAGCGGGACATCCGCACATCCTTCGTCAATTGTTCCAAGGGCGAGGCCGGCCGACTGACGGTCCCCCGGGACCTGGCCGATTCGCCCTGGGATGACCTGGACTTCCTGGGCTGGCGCGAGCCCGGCGCCCCGGACCGCAGCTATCTGGTCGCCGAACGCGAGGACCGGCTGATCGGCGTGGCGCTGCGCTACCCGGGCCGGCAGCGCAGCTACCTCCACCGCAACCTCTGCTCCCTGTGCCTGACCACCCATCCGGGCAACGGCGTCTCGCTGATGACCGCCCGCAAGGCGGGCGCCGCCGGCCGGCAGGGCAACTCGGCGGGCCTGTACATCTGCACCGACCTGGCCTGCTCGCTCTATGTGCGCGGCAAGCGGGTGCCGGAGGCGGCCGGGGCCCGCATGGAGGAGTCGCTCTCGGTGGAGGAGCAGATCGCCCGCACCCGGAGCCATCTCTTCGCCTTCCTGGACAAGCTGTTCGTCTGACCGCCGCGCGCCCGGCCTCATCGGCCCCGGCCCACCAGCCGGTCGGCGCCACGGGCCGCGCGCAGCAGCAGCCCTCCGGTCAGCGCCGCGGCGGCGGCCAGCACCCGGCCGGCGGTCACCGCGTCCACCGTGCCGGCCGGCGCGCCGTGCAGGGCGAACGCCAGCGAGCCGATCGAGATCAGCGGCGCCGCCAGGTACCAGAGCACGAACAGCGCCGGACCCGGGTCACCGGCCGGCGTCGCGATACCGGTGAACAGCAGCTCGGTACGGACCGGGCCGCGGCAGGCACCCACCACGGCCGCCGCCGCCAGCGGCGGCGCGCACAGCGGCATCAGCAGCAGCGCCTGAGGCCGGCCGGCCAGCGCCCAGGGCACCGCGGCCAGCAGCGCCAGCAGGGTGCCGAGGGCTGCCGGCAGCACCGTGTGCCAGCGCATCAGGGTACGCAGCCGCAGCGGCGACCAGGCCGAGCGGCGCAGGTCGTCGGTCTCCAGCCGGGCCGGCTCGGCCAGTGCCGAGACCGCCGCGTAGCCCAGGGCGAGGGCCAGGACCAGCAGGATGACGCCCCCCTGGCCGCCGGCCGAACCCGCACCCCCGGCCGCCGCCGAGGCGCAGGCCGCCCAGACGGCTGCCCTGCCCAGCCGGCCCGGTGTACGCAGCAGGGCCAGCGTGTCCCGCCAGAGGACGACCGTCCGGCGGCCACGCGGTGGGCGCAGCCGCACCTGGCGGCGGACCGTACCGCCCGCGGCCTCGGATATCGCCAGGCCGGCGGTGCGCGGCTCCATGGTCCACAGCCCGGCCCGGACCACGGAGACCGTCGCGGCCCGCCGCCGCAGCTGGGCGTGGGAGAGCCGCGGCACCGCCCGGTGGGCTGCCACCATGGCGGCGGCGGTGGTCAGCAGCAGGGCGGCGATGGCGGCCGGCCAGCCGGCGGCCCGCTCGCCGGTCGCCCGCAGCACGGGCTGCGCCGCCCAGCCCCATGGCCCGGACCACAGTTCCACCCGCTCCAGCACCCCGCTGCGCCGCCCGGTGACCGCCAGCCACCCCTGCACGGCAAGCAGCCCGAGCAGGGCCACGGCCAGGGGTGTCCAGCGGCCCACCCGCTCGGCCCAGCCGGGGCGGCTCTCCACCGCCATCGCCAGCGCCACCGCGAGCAGCGGCAGGCACACCGCGGCCGGCAGTACGGCGAGCGCCGCCTCGCCCGACCCCGCCAGCCGGGTGGCCCGCAGCAGCGCCACCAGGGCGGCGGCCGGCAGCAGCGCGGCGAGCACCGAGAGCCCGGCCGACAGCCACAGCCAGGGGCGCAGCACCGCGGCGCGGCGCACCGGCTGGGCCAGCAGCCAGCCCACCGTGGGCCCGGGGACCACCACCGGCCCGCGCCATCGCGCGTCCCGCGCCGCCAGCAGCCCGGCCGCCAGGGTGAGCAGGGTGAACGCGGCGGGCAGGGCGTGCTGGATGTCCTGGCCCAGTCCGCCGTGGTCGGCGCCGATCCGCACCTGCCGCAGGAAGTGGTAGGTGTAGCCGCCGCCGTACCCGACCGCCATCAGCACCAGGGCGTAGACCAGCACGGCGAGGTCGCGGTTCCGCTGCCGCCGGTGGGCTCGGCGCTTGGCGCGCAGCAGCCGCCGGACCTCGGCGGTGCGGTCGTCCTCGACCGGGTCCCAGCCGTCCGGTTCGGCCGGCAGAGTGCTCTGGCCGGTGTCCGCCGCGGCGGTCACGAACGGTGTCCCAACTGCTCCAGGACCTCGGTCGGGGCGCCCTCGGCGATCACCCGGCCGTCCTCCAGCGCCACCATCCGGTCCGCGACCTCCACGGCCAGTTCGGCCTGGTGGGTGGCGAGCAGCACCGCCACACCGTCCGCCCGCTCGGCGAGCAGCAGTCGAGCGAGCCGCCGGCGGGCGTCCGGGTCCAGCCGCTGCTCGGGTTCGTCGAGGATGAGCAGGTCGCGGGGGCGCACCAGGGCGGCGGCCAGCAGCATCGACTGCATCTGGCCGGAGGAGAGCGAGGCCGGCAGCGCGTGCGCGTGGTCGGCCAGCCGCCGGTCGGCCAGCACCTGGTCGATCCAGTCGTCCGCGTCGGCCACCGCGTGCGCCACGGCGACGAGTTCCAGATGCTCCCGGACGGTCAGGTCCGGGTAGCAGGCCGCCATGTCGCCGACCACCGCGACCCGGGCCCGTACCTCGGGATCGTCCTCGCTGACCGGCCGCCCGTCGAAGAGCGCGGTGCCGCCGGTCGGGGTGTCCCGGCCGGCGGCGATGCGCAGCAGGGTGGACTTGCCCGAGCCGTTGTGCCCGAACAGCACCGTGCATCCGCCGGCCGCCAGGTCCAGATCCAGGGGACGCAGCGCCTGCCGCTCCCCGTAGGTACGGCTCACCCCACGCAGTCGCAGCAGCGCGCCCCCGCCCCGCTCACCCATGCCCATGCCGCTCTCCCCGTCGTCCCGGGCGTTTCCGTCGTAACCGTCGACTGCGTCGACCCCGTGGGCCCGCCGCCTCCGGTGATCTCTCCGTGACCCTAATTCCTCGTGCTCCCGGGCCGCTTGGCCGACCCGGCCGGTGGTCCGGTTCCGGCCGGACCGGGGCCCGGGGGCGTGCGGTCGACATCGGAGGGCGGAGCCCACACCTCGGATACGGTGCGGGCCATGGGTGAACTGATAGTGATCAGGCATGGCCAGACCGAGTGGAGCCTGTCCGGCCGGCACGCCGGCCGCACCGACGTCCCACTGACCGCGGCGGGCGAGGCGGCGGCCAGGGCGCTCGGCCCGAAGCTGGCCCGACGCCGGCTGGTCGCGGTGTTCAGCAGTCCGCTGAGTCGCGCCGTACGGACGGCCGAGCTGGCGGGGTTGACCGGTGCCACGGCCGATCCCGATCTGGTGGAGTGGGACTACGGCGCCTATGAGGGTCTGACCGCCGCGCGGATCCAGGAGCTGAGGCCGGGCTGGGACCTGTGGCGGGACGGCGTCGCGCCCGGGGGTGCCGACCGTCCCGGCGAGCTGCTCTCCCAGGTGGCCGCGCGCACGGACGCGGTGCTGGGCCGGATCCGTCCGCTGCTGGCCGACGGCGACGTGGCCGTCGTCGCGCACGGCCACCTCGCGCGCATCCTGGCCGTGCGCTGGCTCGGCCTTGAGGCGTCGGCCGCCCGACTGCTCGGCCACCCGCATCCCGGCACCCTCGGTTTCCTGGCCACCGAGGACGGCCAGCCGTGCCTCTCCGGCTGGAACGTGCCCTAGCGGCAGCCCCGCCGGCACCCCTCGGCCGTGGGAGGACAGTCCGCCGCGGGCCGGGAGCGGAGGGTCAACGCCGCGGCCGAGGAGTCGCCGCGCCCGCGCCGCCTCCGCCTTCCGGCAGGCGCCGCGGGCCGTCTGGGCTTCCGAACCAGCCCGCCGCGCCCCGCGCCGGCGCCTCCTACCGGCGAGGGCCGCGGGACGTCTCGGCGTCCGAACAGCCCGCCGCACCCCACGCCGACGCCACCCACCGCCAGGCGCCGCGGGCCGCCTCAGGTTCCGAACCAGCCCGCCACATCCACCCGCAGCGCCGTCGCGGGTGCCATCCTGCGCAGATCCGCCTCGAGTTCGGCCAGTCTGCGTTCTCCCAGCGCCTGGGCCCACTGGGCGCGCAGCTGGTCGAAGACGGCGGCCGACCGGACCAGCGCCTCCACGCCGCGCGGGGTCAGCCGGATCACCTTGCGCCGCGCGTCCCTGATGTCGCCGGCCCGCTCCACATAGCCGAGGGCCTCCAGGCGGTCCGCCGTCTTGCCCGCCGCCTGCTTGGAGACGCCCAGCCGGCGGCCGAGTTCGCTGGCGGTGGTGCCGTCCGGCCCGATGGCCTGCATGGCGAAGCCGAAGGCGGGACGGAGGTCCGGGTGGCCCTCGCGGGCCAGTTCCGCGTGGAGTTGGTCGATGAGCGAGCGGAAGCCGGCGAAGAGCAGCAACGGCAGCTCGAAGCCATGGCCGGCCCGCTCGGCACCCTGCGGCGGGGAGTCACCCATTGCGCACCTCGACAACCTGGTTTACTTTTTGGTCAACCACGTTGTCCATCTTACGGGCCGCGGCCCCAGCCGTGCGCGCCGCGCCGCGCCGTACCCTCACACCGGAGTTCCACCATGACCTGGCAGCCCTTCACCCAGCACACCCTCGACACCGCTCCCCCCGCCGCGCGCGGCACCCTGGAGGCCACCGAGCGGCGCATGGGATACCTCCCGGCCGCGGTGGGCCTGTTGGCCGAGTCCCCGCAACTCCTGGACGGCTTCCTGCGACTGAGCGCCCTGTTCGAGACCACCTCGCTCGACCCGCTGGCGCGCGAGGTGGTCGTCATGACGATGGCCACCCGCAACGCCTGCCACCTCTGCGTCGCCATGCACACCAAGAAGCTCACCGCGCTCGCCGCGGCACCGGAGCTGGTCGAGGCGCTGCGCGCCGGGCAGCCCCTGCCGGACGCACGCCTGGAGGCGGTGCGGCAGTTCACCCTGCGGGCCCTGGCGACCGCGGGCGCGGTACCGCAGGAGGAGCTGCGCGCCTTCCTGGACCACGGCCACACCCCGAGGCAGGCACTCGAAGTGGTGCTGGGCATCGGCACCTACACCCTGTCCACCCTGGCCAACCGGCTGACCGGGGCACCGCTGGACGAGCCGCTGGCGCCCTACGCCTGGGAGCCTCAGCCGTAGGCAGGGCACCGGCAGGCAGCCCCCGCGAACGCCCCTCACCCGGCAAGGGTGCGGGGCGTTCGCGATTCCGGCACCGGCACCGAGGAGGCCCACCGAAGGGCCGGACCACCCGCCGCCTCGATTCACCTGACGTGACGCCAGGAAGCGATGGGCGCAATTCCGTTGCCCGGAGTCACACGATCAGAATCTGCAATCTTTGAGCAAAAAATGATCAAGTTATCGCATTTTCTGATCGTCATTGTCATGCTCTCAACGACATTCGGTCTCTCCCCCACTCTGAGGAGCCAGTGTGATATCGACCCCTGCACATCGGCGCCGGATAGCCGCCGCGACCCTCGCCGCCGCCTCGGCCCTGGTCGCCGCCGGACTCCAGGTCAGCACCCCCGCCGCCGCCCAGCCCGGTCGTGCGAGCGTGATCGCGCAGGCCAAGGCCAACGTGACCCGGCACGCCGACACCTTCGGCTTCGGCGCCGGCCAGGCCCTGAAGGTCAAGGACGTCATCATCGACGCGGACGGCACCCAGCACGTCCGCTTCGACCGCACCTACCGCGGACTGCCCGTCATCGGCGGCGACCTGGTGGTGCACCAGAGCTCCGACGGCAGGTACCAGGGGCTCAGCCGGGCCAGAGCCCACGAGGTGGCGGTGAAGATCATCACTCCCGCGGTCTCGCCGCAGCGCACCGCGGCCACCGCGCTGAAGAGCGCGGAGGGCGTGCGGCACGCCAAGTCCTCCCCGAAGCTGGTCGTCTGGGCCGCCGACGGCACCCCGCGGCTCGCCTGGCAGACCACCGTGCAGGGCACCGGCGCGCACGGCGAGCCGGCCGGCCAGGTGGTGGTCACCGACGCGGCCGACGGCAAGACGATCGAGTCCTACGACTCCGAGCGCCAGGCGAGCGGCACCGGCCACTCCGAGTACACCGGCGATGTGCCGATCGACACCACCCAGCAGACGGACGGCGGTTACGCCCTCAAGGACCCGCTGCGCGGCACCATCACCAAGGACGCGCACAACGTGTCCAGCAGCTCGCTCAACGCCTCCTCGGGCACCTTGTTCACCGACGCGGACAACATCTGGGGCGACGGGAAGAAGTTCTCCACCGACCGCGCCACCGCGGCCGTCGACGCCCACGCCAACACCGCCTGGACGTACGACTACTACAAGAACACCTTCGGCCGCAGCGGCATCAAGAACGACGGCAAGGGCGCCACCGTCTTCGTGCACGTGGGCACCAACTGGGACAACGCCCAGTGGTCGGACTCCTGCTTCTGCATGATGACCGGCGACGGCGACGGGGTCACCGACCCCGAGCAGGTCGACCTGGACACCATGGGCCACGAGATGACCCACGGCGTCACCAGCGCCACCGCCAACCTGCGCTACAGCGGCGAGTCCGGCGGCCTCAACGAGGCCACCAGCGACATCTTCGGCACCATGGTCGAGTGGTACGCGAACAACCCCGTCGACACCCCCGACTACCTGTTCAGCGACCAGTCCACCCCGCCGTGGCTGCGGCGCTTCGACAAGCCCTCGCTGGACGGCCGGTCGGCCGACTACTGGTCGCGCAAGGTGGGCCAGCTCGACGTGCACAACTCCTCGGGCGTGGCCAACCACTGGTTCTACCTGGCCAGTGAGGGCAGCGGCACCAAGACCGTCAACGGTGTCCAGTACAACAGCCCGACCTACGACAACTCCACGGTCACCGGCATCGGCAACCAGAAGGTCGCCAAGATCTGGTACCGCGCGCTGACCGTCTACATGACCTCCACCACGGACTTCAAGGGCGCCCGGGCCGCGTCGCTGAAGGCCGCGGCCGACCTGTACGGCAGCACCAGCGCCGAGTACGCCACGGTGGCGGCGGCCTGGAAGGCGGTCAACGTCATCTGATCCCGGCACCGGGAACCTCCTGCCGCGCCCGGCGCCCGCGCCGGGCGCGGCACCCCCGTGTCCTCGAGGCTCCCCGGGCTCCCCGGGGAGGGCGGGACCGCGAGGGACCGGGCCGGGATACGCTGGCTGGAGATGAGACGCAGAACACCGGTTCCCCCAGCTCCACTGCCACAACGGGACGGCATCGACCCGGTCCGGCTGCGGCTGCCCGCCGAGGGCCCCTGGCCGACCGTCCGGGACCACCTGGTCCAGCGGCTGCCGGTGGCCGCCGGGCTGATCGACGCGCTCTTCCAGGAGGGCGGGATCGTCGGGACGGACGGGCCGATCGCCCCGGACGCGCCCTTCGCCCCCGGGACGTACCTGTGGTTCTACCGGCCGCTGGAGCCGGAGCTGCCGGTCCCCTTCGAGCTGGAGATCCTCTACCGCGACGAGTCCCTGGTCGTGGTGGACAAGCCGCACTTCCTGGCCACCACCCCGCGCGGCAGCCATGTGGCCGAGACCGCGCTGGTCCGGCTGCGCCGCCAGCTCGGGCTGCCCGCGCTCAGCCCGGCGCACCGGCTGGACCGGCTGACCGCGGGCGTGGTGATGTTCGTGGCCAGGCCCGAGCACCGCAGCGCGTACCAGTCGCTCTTCCAGGACCGGCGGGTGCGCAAGGAGTACGAGGCCGTCGCCCCCCACCGGCCGGGGCTGGCCCTGCCGTGCTCGGTGCGCAGCCGCATCGTCAAGGAGCGCGGGGTGATCGCGGCGCGCGAGGTGCCCGGCGCGCCCAACAGCGAGAGCCGGATCGAGCTGGTGGAGCACCGGGCCGGCCTGGGCCGCTACCGGCTGCTGCCGCTCACCGGGCGGACCCACCAGCTGCGGCTGCACATGTCCGGCCTGGGGGTGCCGATCCTGGGCGACCCGGTGTATCCGCGGGTCACCGACCCGGCCCCGGGGGATTTCGGGCGGCCCCTGCAGTTGCTGGCCAAGGTGTTGGAGTTCACCGATCCGGTGACCGGCGCGGAGCACCGCTTCACCAGCCGCCGCACGCTCCGCGCATGGACCTGCCACGCGGACTGGGCGGCCCCGTACCGTCCGGCGGCCTCCCCGGTCGGCGCGGCGGACCGGGCTGACCGGGACCGACCGGGCCGGTAGCCGAGGCGCGGCCGCCCGCTCGCCCCCGGGGATCGGACGGCCAGCCGTGCGAGATCTCCCCGGCTGAGGAATGCCCGCGGGGGTGCCTGGGGACAAGCGACGCATGACCACGTCCACGCTCGGGCTGCCGGCCGCGATCACCACCTGCCTGTTCGACCTCGACGGTGTGCTGACGCAGACCGCGGTGGTGCACGCCGCCGCCTGGCGGGAGACCTTCGACGCCTTTCTGCGCCGGCGGGACGGACCCGGCTTCCTGCCGTTCGACCCGGTGCACGACTACGACGAGTACGTGGACGGCCGGCCGCGCGCCGACGGGGTCCGCACCTTCCTGGCCTCCCGCGGCATCGAACTGCCCGAGGGCCTGCCCGACGACCCGCCGGACCGGGACACCGTGTGGGGGGTCGGCAATCGCAAGAACGCCCTGCTGCTGGAGAAGATCCGCCGGGAGGGGGTGGCGGCGTACCCGGGCTCGGTGCGCTACCTGCGGGCGGTGCGGGAGGCCGGGCTGCGCACCGCGGTGGTGTCCTCCAGCGCCAACTGCCGGGACGTGGTCGCCTCGGCCGGCCTGACGGACTGGCTGGAGGTACGGGTGGACGGGGTCGTCGCCGCCGAACTGGGGCTGCCGGGCAAGCCGCGCCCGGACACCTTCCTGGAGGCGGCCCGCCGGCTGGAGGCGGCACCGTCCCAGGCGGCCGTCTTCGAGGACGCGCTGGCCGGGATGGACGCCGGGCGGGCCGGCCACTTCGGATACGTGGTCGGCGTGGACCGGGTCGGCCAGGCCGACCAGCTGCGGCTCCACGGCGCGGACATCGTCGTCGAGGATCTCGCCGAGCTGCTGGAGGAGCGGGCATGATCAGCCATGACGCCTACCCCGTCGAACCCTGGTGCCTGCGCGAGACCGAGCTGCACCTGGACGTGCTGCCGCAGAGCGAGTCGCTGTTCGCGCTCTCCAACGGCCATGTCGGCTGGCGCGGCAACCTCGACGAGGGCGAGCCGCACGGCCTGCCCGGCTCCTACCTCAACGGAGTGTACGAGCTGCGCCCGATGCCGTACGCGGAGGCGGGCTACGGCAATCCCGAGTCCGGGCAGACCGTGATCGACGTCAGCAACGGCAAGCTGATCCGGCTGCTGGTGGACGACGAACCCTTCGATCTGCGCTACGGCCGGCTGCTCCACCACGAGCGGGTGCTCGACCTGCGGGCCGGGGTGCTGCGCCGCAGCTGCGAGTGGACCTCCCCGGCCGGCCGCACCGTCCGGGTGCGCTCGACCCGGCTGGTCTCCTTCACCCAGCGCGCGGTGGCCGGCATCGCCTACGAGGTGGAACCGGTGGACGCCCAGGTGCGGCTGGTGGTGCAGTCCGAGCTGGTCGCCAACGAGCAGCTGCCGAGTGCGGGCGGCGATCCGCGGGTGGCCGCGGCCCTGGAGTCGCCGCTGGAGCCGGAGGAGCACGCGGTGGAGGGCACCCGGCTGCGGCTGGTGCACCGCACCCGGCGCAGCGGGCTGCGGATCGCCACCGCCGCCGAGCACCTGGTGCGGGCCCCCGGACCGGTGAGCACCTCCGCGGAGAGCGGGGACGACCTGGGCCGGCTGACCGTGACCACGGTGTTGGAGAAGGGGCAGACGCTGCGCCTGGAGAAGCTGGTCGCCTACGGCTGGTCCGCCACCCGTTCGCTGCCCGCGGTGCGGGACCAGGTGGACGCGGCGCTGGCCGGCGCCCGCAGCACCGGGTGGCAGGGGCTGCTGGACCAGCAGCGCGCCTATCTGGACGACTTCTGGAGCCGTGCGGACGTCGAGGTGGAGGGGGACGCCGAGATCCAGCAGGCGGTCCGCTTCGGACTGTTCCACGTGCTCCAGGCCGGGGCCCGAAGCGAGGAGCGGGCGATCCCGGCGAAGGGGCTCACCGGCTCCGGTTATGACGGGCACTCGTTCTGGGACACCGAGATGTTCGTCCTGCCGGTGCTGACGTACACCGCGCCGCAATCGGTGGCCGAGGCGCTGCGCTGGCGGCACGCCACACTGCCGGCCGCCCGGGAGCGGGCCCGGCAGCTGGGGCACCAGGGTGCCGCGTTCCCCTGGCGGACCATCGACGGCGCCGAGTGCTCCGGATACTGGCCGGCCGGCGCCGCCGCCTTCCATGTGAACGCCGCCATCGCCCATGCGGTGGTGCGCTACGTGGAGACCACCGGCGACACCGACTTCGCCCGGGACACCGGAGTGGAGCTGCTGGTGGAGATCGCCCGGCTGTGGCGCTCGCTGGGCCACCACGACCACCACGGCCGGTTCCACATCGACGGGGTGACCGGTCCGGACGAGTACAGCGCGCTGGCGGACGACAACGCGTACACCAATCTGATGGCGCAGGCGAATCTGCGGGAGGCGGCGGATCTCGCGGAGCGGTTTCCGCGGCAGGCCGCGGCGCTGGGGGTGGACGACGAGGAGGCGGCGGCCTGGCGGGACGCGGCCGAGGCGATGACCGTCCACGTCAACTCGGCGCTGGGGGTGCACGAGCAGTCCCGGGGCTTCACCAGCCACCAGGTCTGGGACTTCGCCGGCACCCGCCCGGACCAGTACCCCCTGATGCTCAACTTCCCCTACTTCGACCTGTACCGCCGGCAGGTGATCAAGCAGGCGGACCTGGTGCTGGCCATGGTCCTGCGCGGCGACGCATTCTCCCCGGAGCAGAAGGCCCGCAACTTCGCCTACTACGAGGCGCTGACGGTCCGGGACTCCTCGCTCTCCGCCTGCTGCCAGGCCATGGTCGCCGCCGAGGTCGGGCATCTGCGGCTGGCCTACGACTACGTCGGCGAGGCGGCGCTGATGGACCTCCAGGACCTGGAGAAGAACACCCGCGACGGCCTGCACATCGCCTCGCTGGCCGGCACCTGGCTGGCCCTGGTCACGGGGCTCGGCGGGATGCGGCAGCAGCAGGGCGTGCTGCACTTCGCGCCCAGGCTGCCGGAGAAGCTGGCCCGGCTGGCGTTCAGGGTGCAGATGACGGGCCGCCGGCTGCGGGTGGAGATCTCCGGCTCGGTCGTGGAGTACGCGCTGCTGGAGGGCCCGCCGCTGGAGATCCGCCACTACGGGCGGGCGCTGACCCTCTCCGCCCGGAGCCCGCAGCGGCTGCCGGTGCCTCCGCCGCCGGCCCTGCCGGAGCCCCAGCAGCCGCCGGGCCGCCGGCCGGAGCGCCGCTGAACCGGGCGCCGGCCGGGGCCGGTCGCGGTCTCAGGCCAGGCAGGTCAGCGGTCGGCCGCCGTTGTAGCTGATCATGTCGTCCATGGCGGCCAGGAAGTCGATCGGCGCGCCCGGGCCCGCCCCCCGCAGCTCGGCGTAGGCGCGGTGCAGGTTGCCGACCAGCCGCTCGCTGTCGGCGAGTTCGGCGTACGGTCCCAGGTCGGTCTCCCGGGCGGTCTCCAGCGGGGTCAGCCCGGCCTCCAGTCCGCGGCGCGCGGTCCGCTGGACGAAGCGCAGGTAGCCGAGCACCTGGTCGACGAGTTCCGGCCCGCCGACCGGGCCGTGCCCGGGGACGATGGTGGTCGCGCCCAGCGGTGCGACGACCTCCTCCAGCACGGTGACGGCCCCGGCGATCGAGCCCTGCATCAGGAAGGGCGTGCCGCCGTTGAACAGCAGGTCGCCGCAGAAGAGCACGCCCTGTTCCGGGATCCACACGATGGAGTCGTTGGTGGTGTGGGCGGCCGTCCCCACGTGCCGGACCTCGCAGCGCAGGTCGTCCACCCACAGGGTGACGCCCTCGGTGTAGGTGAGGAAGGGCGGCTCCAGCTCGAAGTCGCCCCACTCGACCTCGGTCCAGTACGGGGCCGAGCGCGGCGGACCCCAGGCGCGGATCCCGTCCCGCACCCCCTCGTGGCCGACGATGGTGGCGCCGCGGAAGAGGTGGTTGCCGAAGGTGTGGTCGCCGTGGTGGTGGGTGTTGACCAGGGTGCGCACCGGCTGCGGGGTGGTGGTCTTGATGGCCTCCAGATAGGCGCGGGTGCGCCGCTCGGTGGAGCAGGCGTCCACACTGATCACGCCGCGTCTGCCGACCAGGAATCCGGTGTTGTTGACCCACCAGGTGCCGTCGGGCTGCACATAGGCGAAGACGCCGTCGCCGACCTCCTCGACGCGCGGTGGTGCGGTGGGTGTGCCGAAGTCCCGGACGTTGCTGCTCATGGCGACCGACTTCCTGGCGGCGGTGGGCTGGTGGCGGCCGGTCGCCGCCGAACACCCCCCGCCGCCGCCGACCATGATCGCGGATCGTCCGGGCGAGGGCCATCCCCTCGCCAGGGCCGCCGGGTCAGCCGCCGGAGCACTCGCGCCCCTCGCGCAGGAAGCGGCGCAGCCGTTGCAGCGGCCAGGCGTTGATCACATCGTCCTCGGTGAGCCAGGCGCGCTGGGCGGTGCCCACTCCGTAGCGCATGTGGGCCAGGTCCGGTACGGAGTGGGCATCGGTGTCCACGGCGAACTTCACCCCGTGCCGCTTGGCGCGCAGGATCTCCTCGTCGCCCAGGTCGAGGCGCTCCGGGTGCCCGTTGACCTCCAGCGCGGTGCCGGTCCGGGCGCAGGCCGCGTACACGGCGTCGAAGTCGGCGTCGATGCCCGGCCGTTTGCCGATGCGCCGAGTGGTGGGGTGGCCGATGACCGCCACGTACGGGTTCTCGCAGGCGCGGATGAGCCGCCGGGTGAGCTGGTCGCGGCTCTGGGTGAAGTGGGAGTGGACGGAGGCCACGCAGACGTCGAATCCGGCCAGGAACTCGGCCGGCCAGTCCACCTCCCCCTCGGGCCCGATGTTGAGCTCGGTACCGTGCAGCAGCCGCATTCCGCGGTGCTTGCGGTCGAGTTCCCGCACCCGCTCGCGCTGCGCCAGCATCTTCTCGTCGGTCATGCGCTGCATCACCAGGTCCGGTGCGTGGTCGGTGACCGCGTAGTACGCGTATCCGCGCTGGGCCGCGGCGGCGACCATCTCCTCCAGCGGGGCGAGGCCGTCGGTGAGGTCGGTGTGGGTGTGCAGGTCACCGCGGATGTCGCGCTCGGTGAGGAGTTCGGGGAGCTCGTCCCGGAGCCCGGCGGCGATCTCGCCGCGGTCCTCGCGCAGCGTCGGCGGGATCCAGGGCAGGCCGAGCCGGGCGTAGATGTCCTCCTCCCGCCGGGAGGTGACCTTCCTGCCGCTCTTGGCGTGGAACAGTCCGTACTCGGAGAGCTTCAGCCGGTGCCGTACCGCCATCTCGCGGACGCGGATGTTGTGCGCCTTGGAGCCGGTGAAGTACTGGAGCCCGGCTCCCCAGGAGTCCGGGGGCAGCACCCGCAGGTCGACCTGGAGGCCCTTGGTGGTGCGGATGGAGGTCTTCTTGGCCCCGTGCGCGATCACCTCGGCGGTGTACGGCAGCTCCCTGAAGGCGTCCATGAAGGGGGTCGAGTGCTCGGCGGCGACCAGGATGTCGATGTCGCCGATGGTCTCCCGCATCCGGCGCAGCGAGCCGGCATAGGTGCAGGCCACGCAGCCGTCGAGGGTGGAGAGGTCGGCGACGACCTGGTCGGCGACGTCCATGGCGGCACTGAGCAGGATCCGTCCGCCCGCCTTCTGCATCAGCTCGATGCCGTGCAGGATCTTCTCCTCGGTCTTCTGCCCGAAGCCGCGCAGATCGCGCAGCCGCTCCTGGTGGATCGCCTCCAGCAGCCCGTCGACCGAGGAGACCTCCAGCTCCTGGTAGAGGGCGAGGGCCTTCTTGGGCCCCAGGGCGGGGATGGCCATCAGCTCCCGCACGCCGGCCGGGATCGAGGCCCGTACCTCCTCGATCAGCGCGATCTGCCCGGTCTCCAGGTACTCGCGTATTTTGTCGGCGATGGACCGGCCCACATTGGGGATCTCCTGGAGCCCCTTGGCGTCGAGGGTGGCCACGTCCACAGGGTGGCCGCCGATCGCCCGGGCGGCCTTCTCGTAGGCGCGCGCCTTGAAGGCGTCACCGCCGGTGATCGCGATCAGGTCGGCGTACTCCTGGAGGAGCGCGGCGATGTCCTCGTTGGACCGGGTCATGCTCCCCTGGTTACCCGCGGCGGCGGAACCACACCTGTCGGGGTGCTGCGGGTGCGGGCGGCGGGCCGGTGCCCCACGATGCAGGGACGGGCCGGATGGGTTCCGGACCGGGAACGGGGTCACCGTGTGCTCCGGCCGCCCGCGCGGGCGGGTCCGGGGTCCGGCAGTGGCGGGAGGCGCGGCGTGGTGGAGTACGAGGCGTTCGAGCTGGTCTTCGCGAAGGCGGACCGGCCCGAGGAGCCGGCGGAGGATGTGCTGATCGTCCACCGTTCGGACCGCAAGGGGCCGGGCGGGCACCCGGTGTACTCGGACGAGACGGGCATCGTGCAGGCGGAGATCACCGACCGCGGCGAGGTGCGGATGCTGGCCAGCGGCGGCCACCAGACACACGCGGCACCCCTGCGGGTACGGCCGGTGGGCGGGCCGGGACCGGTGCCGGGCTGAGGGGCCGGCGCATCGCCGAGACCACCCGCAGCCACGCCTGGCCCACCCGGCCCGGGGCGCCCGCGGCCGACCGGGCCACGGGAAGCGATGGGGAGCGGGGATGTCGGTGCCGGTGGTTATGGTGCGGGCTGCACAAGGTTGCCGTCTTGGAATGGAAGGCTTGAACCCATGGCTCCCGTCAACGTCGAGCACGAGTGCGTGATCGATGTCATGTTCACCGGGCCGCAGCGGCCCAGCTTCGGTGACGTCTTCCGTCTCTGCGGCGATGACCACCCGAACTTCCCGTCCGCGGACCCCCGTTGGGGATCGCTGGACCATTTGCGATTCGAGCAGGTCGACGACTACTTCGCGATCCTTGACGAAGGCACGGACGAGCCCGTCATCTGGCTGTATCCCCTGGCGCAGGGATCCGTCGTGCACCACCATCCGGGACCCTTCGACGGCCTGCGACTGCACTACGGCCCTGAACTGGACAGCAGCTCGGGCCTGCTGGCCCACTTCGTCGACGTCGTCGAATGCCTTGCGAACCTCTTGCCTGCGCAAGCTCTGTGGGGACGGCGACGGGAACCGCTGGGGCCGCCCATCGCGACCGACGCCCTCGCGGCCCGCGTCCGACGGTTCGTCGACACCGGCGAATGACGGCATCAGGTGAAGGTGGCGGCAGCGGGTCCGTCACGTACCGGCCTGACAGCCCGTGATGACGGAGGCGCGGTCGGTGGCGCGCACTACCATGGGCGTGGATGAGCAGGTGTCATCCCTGCGTTGGCGAGGAGGGGTAGTTGGTGAGCAGTCTCAACAAGGGGCCCGAGAAGCTCGTGGTGTCTCTTCAGTGGGATCCGAGCCCTGCCGGTCGGCCCCACCACGACCTGGACATCGTGGCGGCCACCTACACGGCCTCCGCTCCCCAGGGGCCGCCCGTGTACCTGGTGCACTTCGGAAGCCGGTCCCCTGACGGCACCATCACCCTCAACCGGGACAGCAAGACCGGCCAGGGCTTCGGCGCCGACGAGGTGATGACCCTGGAGCTGTACCGGATGTCCACCGAGTACACCCGGGTGGTCATCGGGGTGGCCATCCAGCAGGGCGAGGGCCGGCTCACCTTCGGTGAGGTCGCCGACCCGGCCGTCCGCGTCAAGGACGGCTATGTGGAGCTCTGCCACGAGGACTTCTCCGGGGTGCCGGAGGCCACCGCGGCCACCGTCGGTGAACTGAGCCGTGACTCCTCCGGAGAGTGGCGGTTCCGCAAGGTGCTGCGCGGCTTCGACGCCGACCCGACCGCGTTCGCCCAGATGATGGGGAACACCGGCGGCTGACCGCGGGGATGGCGCGGGCCGGGGCCGCGGGCGCGGGCCGCGCCCAGCCGCCTGCTCCGACCGCGCCGCCCGCCGTGTCCGGCAGCCGGAAAACGGTTTGCCGGAAGGCCCGGGCACTGCTGGAGTGTGCCGGTGACGAATGAGACGGTACTGGCGGACTTCGACCGCCAGATGAGGCGGCAGGTGGCGGCGGACGGGCCCGAGAGCCGTGTCGAGCGGCTGGCGGACATCGTCCGCCAGGTGGGCCCCGAGCACGCCTGGAACGGCGTGCTGTGGTCGGACCTGGACGAGGCCGGCGCGGACGAGGCCATCGCGGCCCAGGTGCGGTACTTCACCGCCCTGGGCCGCGAGTTCGAGTGGAAGCTCTATGCCCACGACCGGCCCGCGGATCTGGCCGAGCGGCTCCAGGCCGCCGGGTTCGACGCCGAGCCACCGGAGACCCTGATGGTCGGCCGGATCGCGGAGCTGCCCACCGACGCCGCGCTCCCCCAGGGCGTGGAGCTGCTGGAGGTGACCGACGCCGCCGGTGTGGAGCTGGTCCGCCGCGCCCACGAGCAGGCCTTCGGCGACGATGGCTCGTGGATCTGCCGGCGGCTGCTGGACCAGCTCGCGCAGGAGCCGGACCGGGTCTTCGCCTATGTCGCGATGGCCGGGGAGCAGCCGGTGTGCGCGGCGCGGCTGGAACTGCAGCCCGGCACGGACTTCGCGAGCCTGTGGGGCGGTGGCACCGCGCCCGAGTGGCGCGGCCGGGGCATCTACCGCGCCCTGGTCGCCCACCGGGCCCGGATCGCGGCGGCACACGGCTACCGCTACCTCCAGGTCGACGCCTCCGACGACAGCCGGCCCATCCTGGCCCGGCTGGGCTTCCAGGCGCTGACCACCACCACGCCGTACCTCTACCGACCGCCGCGACCGTAGGGCGGGACGGGTCCCCCGGGAGGCCGGGGCTCAGGGACGGTAGACCGTTCCCGGCTCCGGCACTCCGGGGGCCAGCAGCTGCGGCACGGTGACGAAGGTGTAGCCCCGCTTCTTCAGGGCGTCGATGATGCCCGGTACGGCGGGCACGGTGCCGTCGTAGATGTCGTGCAGCAGGATGATGCCGTCCCTGTCGACCTGCTCCAGCACCCGCTTCTTGATGAGGTCGGAGTCGGTGGTGGAGTAGTCCTTGGCGGTGACGCTCCACAGCACCTGGGACAGGCCCAGTTCCTTGCTGACCTTCGTGACCTCGTCGTCGGTGCGCCCCTGCGGCGGGCGCATCAGTATCGGCTTGCGGCCGGTTATCTTCGCTATGGCGTCCTGGGTGCGGGACAGTTCCTCGCGTATCTCGGACTCGTTCTTGTCCGTCAGGATCTGGTGGCTCCAGGTGTGGTTCGCCACCTCGTGGCCCTCGTCGGCGATCCTGCGCACCAGGTCCGGGTGCTTCACCACGTGGTTCTTGCCGAGCAGGAAGAAGGTGGCGTGCACCTTCTTCTCCTTCAGGATGTCCAGCAGGTGCGGAGTGTCCTTGGCGGGGCCGGCGTCGAAGGTCAGCGCCACGCACTTGGCCTTGCGGCAGTCCACCGGCCCGAACTTCCCCTTGGGGCCGTCCTTCTGGGCGCGGGCGGACTCCGGCGAGGTGGTGTTCAGCGTGGTGCAGCCACTCACTGTCAGAACCAGCGACACGGCTGCCACCGCGGCGGCAACCCTCCCCCGGATCGCCGACTTCTTCCTCGGCATGGCGCAACTCCTCTAGTCCTCAGGCACGAACATGCGCGGCGCGACCCGTACCGGAGACCGCGGCGGACGGACACCGCGCCCCGCGGGTCAGGCGGTGGTCAGGCACGGGCTCGACACGGATCGGGGCGACCGGGCGCATACGTCCCGGGCGCGGCGGCTCGGGACGGCGCGCTCACCGGGAGAACACTATGCGAGGTGTATACACGGGGTGCATACCGGGGTGGGGCCATCGGCCGGGACCGGCCCCGGGCTCGGCTAGCCTGAAGGCACGATGAACCGTTTGACGACGTCATGGGGCGCTTTCCAGCTCAGCCGCTTCCCCGAGGACCCCCGCGACCGCCTGCGCGCCTGGGACGCGGCTGACGAATACCTGCTGCGGCACCTGGCCGGCATCGACGACGCCGCGCCGACGGACGTGTCGGGCGCCGTGACCGTCCTGGGCGACCGCTGGGGCGCGCTGGCCACCTCCCTCGCGGCAGCGCGTTCGGCACAGGCGCCGCCCCTGGTCCAGATCGGCGACTCCTACCTGGGGCGGCGGGCGACCTCGGCCAACCTCGAGCGGAACGGGATCGACGCCGACCGAGTGCTGTCGCACTCGGTGCTGGACGCCCCGCCGGAGCGGATCGACGTCCTGCTGGTGCGGGTACCCAAGAGCCTGGCGCTGCTGGAGGACCAGCTGCACCGGCTGGCTCCGGCCGTGCACGCGGGAACGGTGGTGGTGGGCACCGGCATGGTCACCGAGATCCACACCTCCACACTGCGGCTCTTCGAGCGGATCCTCGGGCCGACCCGCACCTCGCTGGCGGTGCGCAAGGCGCGGCTGATCTTCTGCACCCCGGACCCCGACCTGCCCCGGCAGCCCGGTCCCTGGCCGATGCGCTACGCGCTGCCGGCCGACACCGGCGCGGTCTCCGGCCGCACGGTGACCAACCACGCGGGCATCTTCTGCGCCGATCGCCTGGACATCGGCACCCGGTTCTTCCTGCGCCATCTGCCGGCCCCTCGGGGCCCGGTCCGGATCGTGGACCTGGGCTGCGGCAACGGCGTGGTGGGGATGGCCGCCGCGCTCGCCGCCCCGGAGGCGGAGCTGACCTTCATCGACGAGTCCTACGCCGCGGTGGCCTCGGCCGAGGCCACCTTCCGCGCCAATCTGGGGCCGGACCGCGCGGCCCGGTTCCTGGTGGGGGACGGGATGTCGGAGATCACCGCGGGCTCGGTCGACGTGGTGCTCAACAACCCGCCCTTCCACTCCCACCAGGCGACCACCGCGGCGACGGCCCTGCGGATGTTCACCGGCTCCCGGAAGGCCCTGCGCCCCGGGGGCGAGCTGTGGGTCATCGGCAACCGCCATCTGGGCTACCACGTGAAGCTGCGCCGGCTGTTCGGCAACTGCGAGGTGGTCGCCAGCGACCCGAAGTTCGTGATCCTGCGCGCCGTCAAGCGCTGACGGCGGCCCCGGCCAGGGCATCGGGCACCGCCTTCCGGGGCCGTGCCGCGGCAGGCCGCCGGCCGGGGCACCGCACACCGTTTTGACACCTGGCCGTCGCGTGCGACCGTGGATCCCATGGGCCGGGCCACCGGACCGGTCCAAGGATCCCGGCCCGAGGGAGGCCAGCATGGCCGCCGCCGACAGACCGCGCACCCCGCCCGAGTGCGGCCATCTGGACCAGGCGCGCCCGGTGGACCCGACCAGCCCCGACAGCTGCCCGGCCTGCCTGGCGGCCGGCGACAGCTGGGTCCATCTGCGGGTGTGCCAGACCTGCGGCCATGTGGGGTGCTGCGACTCCTCCAAGAACCGGCACGCCACCGCTCATTTCCGCACCTCGGGGCACCCCCTCATCCGCTCGTTCGAGCCCGGCGAGGGCTGGTGGTGGTGCTACCAGGACGAACTGCTCTTCGAGATCGAGGGCACTCCGCCCGCCAGGGCCACCTGACCAGCCGCCCCCGAGCACCGCGGGAAAGCAGGGGGGAACCACCCACCAGTGCGATGAAATGCGCATTACACCCTTGCGGTGAATACCGAAATCCAAAACGCCGCCGCGACGGACGGCCGCAGCCCCTCCACAGGACGCCCGAACATGCCGCGACGTGACCCGAATGCTTCGATGACCAGCGCTTTCTCCCAGGGGAGTGGGAATTCCCAGAACTGTCGCGCGATTTTCCGAGGGAATCCGCGGCTCTCGCGGGTCGCTTCCCTTTGTTTGCGGGGGCACTGATCACGCGGCTATTTTGCGATGCCGCTCAAGTCCCCATACCAAGGACAGAATTCATATGATGCAGGGAACCATCAAGGCCCTCGGTGTCCTCACCATCGGCGCCACCGCGGTCGTCGCCGGTTCGGGCTCCGCCTTCGCGCTCGGAGCCAATGTCGACGGTGAAGGCGTGGTCGGCCCCGTCACCAACACCCTCCAGAACGCCACCCCCGACAGGGGCTCGGTGCAGAACTCCGTCCAGGGGCTGCCGACCGGGCAGTCGCTGCCGAACGCCCAGGGCGTGCTGGGCGGCGGAGGCCGGGGCCTGCTCGGCGGGGTCCCGGTCACCGCCCTGATGCCGGACACGTCCCTCGTCCACCTCTCGTCTCCCGGCCTGCTCCAGTAGGACCACCGCCGGATCCTCCACCCCCAGC
>NZ_SRID01000209.1 GCF_004684805.1 Streptomyces palmae | reverse complement strand
GGCCCCCCAGTCCTCGGAGACCGCCGAGACCGCCGCCGCACAGCCCGCGACCGCGGTGGCCGGAAAGGCCGCGTCCGCCAAGAGCGGGACCGGGACAGCCACCGCGACCACCCCCGCCACCGGCGACACCGCCACGGGGAAGACCACCCCGGCCACCGCTGGCACCACGACCGGAAAGACCACCCCCACCACCCCGGCCGAGACCACCACCGGAAGCACCACCCCCACCTCCGCGGAGACCACCGCCGCCACCGAACCGGCGACCGCCGCCCCCGCGAAGACGTCGTCCACCGGCACCGCTCCCGCCGCCGCCCCCCAGGCCCGTACCGCAGCCGCAGCCGCGACCGCGACCGCCGCCGAGGCCGCCCAAGCCACCCGCACCGCGGCCGAGTCCACCGCGGAGGCGCGGCTCGCCGCCGCGGCCGACTCCGCCCCGGCCGGCCGGCGGACCGCCGTGCTGCCGCTGGGCCGCCCCAAGAAGCCGATGATCGCCGCGGCCGTGCTGGGCGGGCTGGTCCTCGTCGGGGTGCCCTTCCTGGTCTCCGGCCCGGACCACAAGTCCCAGAACTCCTCCACCGAGCGCCCCGCCGGCAGTCGGCTGAACCCCGATGGTTCCGGCGACGGGCTGATCCCCGGCGAGCAGCGCGTCGCGGCCACCGGCCCGGCCAAGGGCAAGGGCGGGGAGAAGGGCGAGCGCCAGCGGCATGGGAAGGGCGGCGGCCCCGGTGGCACCGGCACCGCGCACGACGGCTCCGACCTGGGCGGCATTCATGAGTCCGGCACCACCAGCGGAAAGGACGGCAGCCGGACCGGCTCCTCGAAGGAGAAGGATCCGGGCAAGGAGAGCGACAAGAAGACCACCGGCAGCGACGCTCCGGCGCAGGACCAGCCCACCTCCCCCACCAAGAAGGCCCCGCCCGCGCAGGGCCAGGCACCCGTCACCTACTCGCATCTGATCGGGCCCGGTTGCAACACCCCGGGCTTCGCCGTCGGGGACATGTACACCGACGGCGACGAGGGCTGGCGCGGCAGCCGGGGGAGCACCACCGGCTACGGGTGCAGCGGCTTCTACTACAGCATGCCGATGTCCGGCGCTAACTACTCGGACGGCATCTGGGCGCAGTGGAAGTTCACCACCGGCTCGGTGGAGAAGGGCACCTGCTCGGTGCAGGTCTACATCCCCAACGTCCGCGACCTGTCGTATGTCGGCGGCACTCCGGCCCACTACACCGTCTACAAGTACTTCGCCCAGTCGTCGAGCAACAAGGTGGGCAGCTTCGAGATCAACCAGCCCGCCCACCTGGGCCAGTGGGTCTCCGCCGGCACCTTCCCGATCTCGGCCAACAAGATCTCCGTCGTCCTGGACAACCGGGGCAGCGGCGCGGACAACCGGCACGCCGCCGCGGCCCCGGTCCGCGTGGAGTGCAAGGCCACCTGACGTAACGCCGTACCGGCGCACCGACTCCCGCCCCGCGAACAGCACCCGGCACCGCCCCGGCCAGGTGCGACGCCCGGCAGAAGGCCCCGGCCGCCCACGCGGCCGGGGCCCGCGCCTTTCCTCGCCCGTGGCCGGCAGCCTTGGGCACTGTCCGGCGGATCATGTGACTTTCCGGCCGGCCGCTCGTTGGTTCGGTCATGGGTCGGGGGGATCTGCCGAATCGCGAGTGGTCTCCTCTGGAGCCGCACCTGCCGCCTTCGGGCAGGCGGGGCGGCCGGTGGAACGACCATCGAACCGTGGTCAACGGGATCCTGTTCCGGATCGGAACCGGTGTCCCGTGGCGTGACCTTCCGGAACGCTACGGCTCGTGGAAGCCGTCTGCGAGAGGCATCGCCGCTGGTCGGCGGACCGGCACCTGGGACCGGATCCTGCAGGCGGTCCAGGCCGACGCCGACCTCGCGGACGGATCGACTGGTCGATGGTCGGCGTCGATTCGACGTCCTGCCGGGCCCATCAGCACGCGGCCGGCGCCCACAATGCCAGGCCGCGGCTCCCGAAAAGAGGACGACGCCCCGGCACCACCGCCCCGACGAGGGACTCGGACGGTCCCGGTCCGGCCTGACCTGCAAGATCCACCTCGCTGGTGCTGTGACCGCATAGGTTCACCGGGTTGCTGTCGCTGTGAAGTGCTCGATGATGCGGATGTGCCGGTGTGCCTCAGCGGTAGTCGGCCAGGCCGTCCGCCAGTTCTTCTTCGTCTCCGTCGCGGATTGCGTAGAGGGCTTGCTGCAGGGCGAATGTGCCGCGGATCGCGGCGATGCGGGTAAGGAGTCGGTGATGTGACCAGCTACCCAGGGCGAGCACTCGCTCCAGGAGCTCAGGGCCATAGCTGGCGCCGATGGCTGCGAGGTCCTCGGCCGGGTCGCTGAGTGTGACATCGTCCCAGTCGATTACTCCGGAGAGGTGCGGCAGGCCGTGCGCCCACTCCCATAGGACGTTTTCGGCACCGAGGTCGCCATGCACCACTGCTCGGGTGAGGTGGGGAAGGCCGTCGAGTGCTGTGAGTTCCCGCTCGGCCCGTAGGCGTCCGCTGTCGGACATGAGCGGGAACAGCTCCGCGCGCACGTTCTCCGCGAGCCGCCGCCACTGGCCTTCTGGGGGCTGAGGGAGAACTGATCGTACGGTCTCGTCGGTGCCGGCACGGGCCAGGTCGGACAGCAGCGTGGCGTACTGCGCCGCCACGGTGTCGACCACTTGGGCATCGCTGAGGGCGTCGGTCTCCAGCGGTTCGCCAGGAATGCGGCTGAGTACCAGGAACGGTGGCTCGTCGGTGCCGTGGGCGCCGCCCTGGAGCAGCGGCTCAGGTGTGCGGAAGCCGAGATCGAGGCCGGCGAGTGCGTCCAGTGCGGCCGCCCGCTGGGGCAGCCGGGCGGCCGCTGCCCGGGTGCGGGGCAGGCACACGACGCGGTCTGTGCCAATGACCACGATGTGGAATTGCCCCTGACGTACGGCAAGGTCGTCCGGTTTGTCGTCGGGCAGCAGACGGCTCAGCAGAGCGCGATGCGTCGTACGGATGCTCACGGGTGTGACCTGTGGATCCTTCGATGGGTCGGAGGCGATGTACACGAAGTGCTGTCAGGCCGCGCCAGTGAGCGGGCGCCCGCCCCAGCGAATGCTCTTCTCGCTGCGGATGCGGGCTCCTTCTCGGCGTTGAGCGGCCAGGATGTCGGGATGGCGGGCGTTGGCGTTGCGCCAGCGCAGATAGGCATGTAGGGCCTGGGTCTGCGCGGGGTGGCTGGGGTGGTTTGAGTTGGCCAGGGTGCAGTCTGCGCACCCGCACAGGCTCGGCCACCACACCTCCAACGGTCGGAATGGACGTCACCGCCCATCCAACCGCTCCAACTACCAATCCGGCGAACCTATTCGGTCACAGCACTAGTGAGGGCGGCTGCCCCGCCATGGCCCATCTCGTCACACCGGGCCAGTGGGGTGACGCCCCGCGGATGATCGAGGTTCTGGACCGGATCCGGGTTCCCCGCCCGTTGGGCGGACGGCCCGGACCCGACCCGACCACGTCAGCGGTGAGGGGGTGACCCCAGTCTCGGCCAGGGAAAGCCGGATGGGACGATCCCCTCGTCCGCCGCTGGAATGGGTGCCGACCACCGGCTCCCGGCCCCGGGAGATCGCCCCTCCCGGACCCGCGGCGCTCCCGGGAGGGCCAGGCTCCCGCCGTCCTGCGGCGGCAGCTACTTCGCCCACCCGGGAGAGGTGTCCGGCTACCGGACGATCGGCGCACTCGCGGACCAGGAGCCGCGCCACGGCGAACCGCGATGACCGGCGCGGGTGCCGCCGGGGGCCGGCCCCACCATCCGCATCACGGACTCGGCGGAGCGGCCGCAGCGTGTCCTCACTGCCCGTCCTGCGGGCCCTCCTCGCTCATCCCGTGCACGGCCGGGATGGTCCCGAACCGGCCCCTCTTGAAGTCCTCGAAGGCCTCCTCGAGTTCCTGGCGGGTGTTCATGACGAACGGGCCGTAGTGGGCCATGGGCTCACGGATGGGCTGTCCGCCGAGGAGGACGACCTCCAGGTTCGGGGTGTGGGAGTCCTGCGTCTCGTCCGCGCGGACCTGGATCGCGGACCCCGCCCCGAAGACGGCGGTCTGGCCGAGGTGGATCGGCCGCCGCTCGGCACCGACCGCCCCGCGGCCCGCGAGGACGTAGGCGAGGCCGTTGAAGTCCTCCCGCCACGGCAGGGTGACCTCCGCGCCCGGCGCGATCGTCGCGTGGAGCATGGTGATCGGCGTGTGGGTGACGCCGGGGCCCTGGTGCCCGTCCAGCTCACCGGCGATGACGCGCAGCAGCGCGCCGCCGTCCGACGAGGTCAGCAGCTGCACCTGGCCACCGCGGATGTCCTGGTAGCGGGGGGCCATCATCTTGTCCTTGGCCGGCAGGTTCACCCACAGCTGGACCCCGTGGAAGAGCCCTCCGGACACGACGAGGTGCTCCGGCGGCGCCTCGATGTGGAGGATTCCGCCACCGGCGGTCATCCACTGGGTGTCGCCGTTGGTGATGGTCCCACCACCGCCGTTGCTGTCCTGGTGGTCGAAGATCCCGTCGATGATGTACGTGACGGTCTCGAAGCCCCGGTGGGGGTGCCAGGGGGTCCCCTTCGCCTCACCTGGCGAGTACTCCACCTCGCCCATCTGATCCATCATGATGAACGGGTCGAGGTACTTGTAGTTGATCCCGGCGAAGGCCCGGCGGACCGGGAATCCCTCGCCCTCGAAGCCACCGGGCGCCGTGCTGACGGCGAGCACCGGTCGCTGCTGGGCCTCGGGCGATGCGCTGACACGCGGCAGGGTCAGCGGGTTTTCAACGGTTACGGCTGGCATGACGGCCTCCTCGGGTCGTTCAGCTCTCAACTTAGTTGAACAGTGAACCATCGGCAAGAGGGTGTTTGTTCCCCCATGCCACCGAACCTCGGCTGCGGCAACCCGTCCACCGGGCGGATCACCCCCCTTCGCCCCCCACCGCGAGCCCCGCGCATTGACACCCCGGACGCCCCGGCACCATGATGAACACTCGTTCATGAACGCATGTTCACAGACGTGTGTTCACGCGCATCCATGCACGTGGACGCGGTGTCCGGCGCCCGCACACACCGCGCCGACCGGCAAGCACACCAGGCACCAGGGACAGAGGAGGCCGACGATGACCCGCATCGTCAACACCGACCAGGCCGAGGCGTGGAACGGCTACGAGGGGCAGCACTGGGCCGCCCACGCGGACCGGTACGACGCCGTGAACAGCGGGTTCAACGAGCCCCTGCTGACCGCCGCCGGAATCGGGGCCCGGGACCGCATCCTGGACATCGGCTGCGGCAACGGACAGCTGACCCGGCTGGCCGCCCGGCGCGCCCCCGAGGGCCATGCGCTCGGCGTGGACCTGTCCGCCCCGATGCTCGCCACCGCGCGCGCCCGCACCGAGGCGGAGGGCCTGTCGCGGGTGCGCTACGTCCGGGACGACGCCCAGACCCGGGCCTTCCCCGAGGGCGGCTTCGACCTGGCGCTCAGCCGGTTCGGGATCATGTTCTTCGCCGACCCCGTCGCCGCCTTCGACAACATCCGGCGCGCGCTGCGGCCGGGCGGCCGACTGGCCTTCCTCGCCATGACCGGGCTGGCGGGCACCGAGCTCGGCGAGGTCTTCGCCGCGATGGCCAGGCACCTGCCCTGGCCCACCGGACCGGACGGCACCGGACCGACCTCCTTCGCCGACCCGGGCCGGACCGACGAGGTGCTGACCGCCGCCGGCTTCGGCCGGATCGCCGTCCGCGAGGTGAGCGCGGACCAGGTCTGGGGCCGGGACGCGGCGGACGCGGCGGCCTTCCTCGGCGACTTCGGGCCGGTCGCCCACCAGCTGAGGCAGGTCGGACCGGAGGTGGCCGCGAACGCCCGGGCGGCCCTCACCGAGGCGCTGCGGCCGTTCACCGGGCCCGAGGGGGTCCGTATCCGGAGCACCGCCTGGCTGGTCACCGCGGTGCACCCGGAGCGCTGACCGTCCCGACCGGCCCGGCCCGCCCCGCACTACGATGCCGAGGATGTCACCGAGAAAAGCCGCGGCGCTGCGAGGCCAGGACGGCGGGCAGGACCTGCGCCGGCATCTGATCGACACCGCCGAACGCCTGATCGCCGAGCAGGGCACCGCCGGACTGACCGTGCGCGCGATCGCCCGGGCGGCGGGGGTGGCCGACGGGGTGCTCTACAACCACTTCGCCGACAAGGAAGAACTGCTGGCGCAGGCGCTGCGGGCCCATGTGCGGACCGCCGAGGCCACGCTGGGCCCGCTGCCCGAGCCGGGCACCGGCACCGTACGGGACAACCTCCGTATCCACCTGGATCACGGGCTGGCCCTGCACCGGGCGCTCCTGCCCGCCTTCGCGGGGCTGCTGGCCCAGCCCGGGGTGCTGGCCGGTTTCGCCGGGCTGGCCGAGCCGGGCGGCGAGTGGCGCGACCGGCTCACCGGCTATCTGCGCGCCGAACGGGAGCTGGGCCGACTGGCACCCGACGCCCGGGTGGACGCCGCCGCCGCGCTGATCATCGGGATCTGCCACGAGAGCGTCCTCTCCCTGATGCTGCGCGGCAGCACCCCGGCCCCGCTCCCCCCGGAGACGGTGGACGACCTGGTCACCACCGTCCTGGACGGCATCAGACCCCCCACCACCGCCTGAACCGCCCGCACAGCCGACGGGGCGGACCACCAACCATCCGCCCCGCCCCGCGCCCGATCCCTCAGCCGTACATCCGGCGCATCGCGAAGTCGACCATCTGCTCCACGGCCTTCGCGTCGAAGACCATCCGGTGGTCGCCCTCCATGTCCAGGACGAAGCCGTAGCCGGTGGGCAGCAGGTCGATGACCTCGGCCCCGGTGATCACGAAGTACTTGGACTCCTTGCCCGCGTACCGCCGCAGCTCCTTGAGCGAGGTGAACATCGGGATGACCGGCTGCTGGGTGTTGTGCAGAGCCAGGAAGCCGGGGTTGTCACCGCGCGGGCAGTAGACCTTGGAGGTGGCGAAGATCTGCTGGAAGTCCTCGGCGGACATCGAGCCGGTGGTGAAGGCGCGCACCGCGTCGGCCAGCGACGGCGGTGACGGCTCGGGGTACAGCGGCTGCTCGGCGTAGCCGCCGGGGGGCTGCGCCTGTTGCTGCGGCGGGGGCGGCGGCGCCCCGTAACCCTGCCCCGCGCTCGCGTTCTGGTCGTAGCCGTACATGCCCCGAAGCGTACTGAGTCACAGTTCAGGGCTGGAGGGTTGCCTCTTATTACCCACGGGTAGCATCATGAAAGACCACCGATAGACATGCCTAAGAGGTCCCCGCCTCCCGAGCCATAACGGAGCCGTCGCCATGGGGCACTACAAGTCGAATCTTCGCGACATCGAGTTCAACCTCTTCGAGGTCCTCGGCCGCGACAAGGTGTACGGCACCGGCCCGTTCGCCGAGATGGACGTGGAGACCGCCAAGGACGTTCTCTCCGAGATCTCCCGTCTCGCGGAGAACGAGCTGGCGGCGTCCTACGCGGACGCCGACCGCAACCCGCCGGTCTTCGACCCGGAGACCAACACCGCCCCGCTGCCCGAGTCGTTCAAGCAGAGCTACCGGGCGTTCATGGACGCCGAGTGGTGGCGGCTGGGCGTGCCGGAGGCCCTCGGCGGCACCGCCTGCCCGCGCTCCCTGCTCTGGGGCTTCGCCGAGCAGATCCTGGGCGCCAACACCCCGATCTGGATGTACGCCTCCGGCCCCGCCTTCGCCGGTGTGATCCACGAGGAGGGCACCGAGGAGCAGCAGAAGATCGCGCGGCTGATGACCGAGAAGCTGTGGGGCTCCACCATGGTGCTCACCGAGCCGGACGCCGGCTCGGACGTGGGCGCCGGCCGCACCAAGGCCATCCAGCAGGAGGACGGCACCTGGCACATCGAGGGTGTGAAGCGCTTCATCACCTCCGGTGAGCACGACGTCGCCGACAACATCATCCACTTCGTGCTGGCCCGGCCGGAGGGCGCCGGCCCGGGCACCAAGGGCCTGTCGCTGTTCCTGGTGCCGAAGTACGACTTCGACTGGGAGACCGGCGAGCTCGGCGAGCGCAACGGCGCCTACGCCACCAACGTCGAGCACAAGATGGGCCTCAAGGCCTCCAACACCTGCGAGATGACCTTCGGCGCCAACCAGCCGGCCAAGGGCTGGCTGCTCGGCGAGAAGCACGAGGGCATCCGCCAGATGTTCAAGATCATCGAGTTCGCCCGGATGATGGTCGGCACGAAGGCCATGGCCACCCTGTCCACCGGCTACCTCAACGCGCTGGAGTACGCCAAGGAGCGCGTGCAGGGCCCGGACCTGGCCAACTTCACCGACAAGTCCGCCCCGCGCGTCACCATCACCCACCACCCGGACGTGCGCCGCTCGCTGATGACGCAGAAGGCGTACGCGGAGGGCCTGCGCGCCCTGGTGCTGTACACCGCCAGCGTCCAGGACGAGATCGAGATCAAGACCGCGGCCGGCGAGGACGCCTCCGCCGCCCACGGCCTCAACGACCTGCTGCTGCCGATCGTCAAGGGCTACGGCTCGGAGAAGGCGTACGAGCAGCTGGCGCAGTCCCTGCAGACCATCGGCGGCTCCGGCTACCTCCAGGAGTACCCGCTGGAGCAGTACATCCGGGACGCCAAGATCGACACCCTCTACGAGGGCACCACCGCCATCCAGGGCCAGGACTTCTTCTTCCGGAAGATCGTCCGCGACCAGGGCAAGGCGCTGACCGTCATCTCCGAGGAGATCAAGAAGTTCCTGGCCGAGGCCTCCGGCGGCGAGGAGCTGGCCGCCGCCCGCGAGCAGCTCGCCAAGGCCGCGGTCGAGCTGGAGGCCATCGTCGGCGCCATGCTGACCGACCTGGCCGCCACCGAGCAGGACGTCAAGTCCATCTACAAGGTCGGCCTCAACGGCACCCGCCTGCTGCTCGCCTCCGGTGACGTGTTCATCGGCTACCTGCTGCTCCGGGGCGCCGCGGTGGCCGTCGGCAAGCTGCCCGAGGCCTCCGAGAAGGACCAGGCGTTCTACCAGGGCAAGATCGCCGCGGCGAAGTTCTTCGCCCAGGAGGTCCTGCCGAGCGTGACGCTGCAGCGCCGCCTGGCCCAGAACGTGGACCAGTCCCTGATGGAGCTGGACGAGGCCGCCTTCTAAGAGACCGCCTACAAGAGGTTCCACACCTCCCGGCACCCGGCCCGCGTCCCGCACGCCGTCCGCCGCTCGGGCCCGCTCCCCCCACCGGGAGCGGGCCCGAGCCGTCCCGTCGAACACGCCCCGGCCCCGCCCGGGAACGGCACCGGACCGCCTCCGGGGAACGCGGCGCCAGGTCGCTTCCGGGAGCGGCTTACAGCCATGGCCAAGGGCATGTCCCGGACAGTTACCGCCGAGGCCCGACCAGTTCCCCGAGCGGGCGGGGGCCGCTCCTTATCCTGAGGTCATGAGCTCTCCGTATCGCTTCGACCGAGGCCACACCGACGACCTGCTCACCTTCCTCGCGGCCAGCCCCTCGCCGTACCACGCGGTGGCCAACACCGCCGCACGACTGGAGAAGGCCGGTTTCCAGCAGGTCGAGGAGACCGACTCCTGGGACGGCCGCGCCGGAGGACGGTACGTCCTGCGCAGCGGGGCGATCATCGCCTGGTACGTGCCCGAGGGCGCCAGACCGTCCACTCCGTACCGGATTGTCGGCGCACACACCGACTCTCCCAATCTGCGCGTCAAACCGATCCCCGACACCGGTGGGCACGGCTGGCGGCAGGTCGCCGTCGAGATCTACGGCGGACCGCTGCTCAACACCTGGCTCGACCGCGACCTGGGCCTGTCCGGGCGGCTCTCCCTGCGCGACGGCGGACAGCGGCTGGTGAACATCGACCGGCCGCTGCTGCGGGTGCCGCAGCTCGCCATCCACCTGGACCGCTCGGTCACCACCGAGGGCCTCAAGCTCGACAAGCAGCGGCACATGACGCCGATCTGGGGCCTGGGCGACCCGTCGGAGGGCGACCTGATCGCCTTCCTCGCCGAGGAGACCGGGCTGGACGCCGCCGACATCACCGGCTGGGACCTGATGACCCACAGCGTGGACGCGCCCGCCTACCTCGGCCGGGACCGCGAGCTGGTGGCCGGCCCGCGGATGGACAACCTGCTGTCCGTGCACGCCGCCACCGCCGCCCTCACCGCCGTGGTCGGCCGCGACAACCTCGACCACATCCCGGTGCTGGCCGCCTTCGACCACGAGGAGAACGGCAGCGAGTCCGACTCCGGCGCCCAGGGCCCGCTGCTCGGCAACGTCCTGGAGCGTTCGATCTACGCGCGCGGAGGGAACTACGAGGACCGGGCCCGGTCCTTCGCCGGCACCGTCTGCCTGTCCTCCGACACCGGCCACGCGGTGCACCCCAACTACGCCGAGCGCCACGAGCCCGGCCACCACCCCCGGGCCGGCGGCGGCCCCATCCTCAAGGTCAACGTCAACCAGCGGTACGCCACCGACGGCCGGGGACGGGCCATCTTCGCCGCGGCCTGCGAGCGCGCCGGCGTACCGTGGCAGAGCTTCGTCTCCAACAACTCCATGCCGTGCGGCACTACGATCGGTCCGATCACCGCCGCCCGTCACGGCATCACCACCGTCGACATCGGCGTCGCGATCCTGTCCATGCACTCCGCGCGCGAGCTGTGCGGCGCCGAGGACCCGCACCTGCTGGCCACCGCGATCGCCTCCTTCCTGGAGAGTTGATGTGAGATTTTCGCTGCTGGGCCCGGTGACCGTCACCGCCGAGGGCGGGGAACTGCCACTGGGCCCACCCAAGCGGCGCAGCGTGCTGGCCATGCTGCTGCTACAACCCAACACCACGGTCTCCGTGGACCAGTTGACCGACTCGGTCTGGGAAGAGGAACCGCCCGCCCACGCCCGTACCGTGATCCAGGGTCATGTCTCCAAGCTCCGCGCCACCCTCGCCGAGGGCGGTGCGGCACCGCACGGCGTGGAGCTGACCACCCAGGGCTCGGCCTATCTGCTGCGGCTGCCCGCCTCCCTGGTGGACGCCCACCGGTTCAGCGAACTGGCCGCCCAGGCACGCCCGGAGAGCGCCCCCGGGCAGGCGGTCGACCTGCTGCGCGAGGCGCTGTCGCTGTGGCGCGGCCCGGCGCTGACCGGCACCGTCTCCTCCCCGCCGTTCGCCGCCGCGGCACACGCCCTGGAAGAGCGGCGGCTGGCCGCCGTGGAGGCGCTGGCCACCGCGTACGGGGCGCTCGGCGAGCACGACCGGGCCACCGCCGTGCTCTCCCCGCACGCCGCGGCCCATCCGCTGCGCGAGGGGCTGGTGGCCGCGCTGATGCTGGCGCTCTACCGCGCCGGACGGCAGTCCGACGCGCTGGAGTGCTACCACCGCACCCGCCGCATGCTCGCCGACGAGTTGGGCGTGGACCCGGGCGAGCGGCTGAGCGGCGCCTACCAGCGGATCCTGGCCGGCGCGCCCAGCACGCCCGCCGCCCAGCCGCCGGCCCAGCGGCCCGCCGCGCCCGGCCACGAGCCGGGCGGCACCGGCTTCCCCGGGGGCCAGGGCGCCCCGGGCGGCGGCTACCCGGGGGCCGCGGGCTTCCCGGCCGCCCAGGGCGACACGGCCGGCGCCGGCGTCCCCGGTGTCGGCGCCGTGCCGAACGGGCCCGGTGGGCCCGGGGAGTACGGGTCCGCCGGGGGCCAGTTCGGCGCCTACCAGGGGCCCGACACCGCCGGGCGCGGGATCCCCTCGCCCGGTATCCCCGACCCGCGGACCGGCTACGGCACCGCGGGAGCCGAGCAGGCAAGTGCCGCGTACCCGGGGGCCGGATCCGCCGAGCACCATGGCGGCGGCACCGGCTCCGACCTCCCGCGCCCGCCCCAGC
>NZ_SRID01000208.1 GCF_004684805.1 Streptomyces palmae | reverse complement strand
GTGTCAGGGGGAGCGGGGTGGCGAGAGGTCACTTATGAGGCCGGGGCCGTGTCGGAAACGTGGTCGATGATGACCAGCGTGCCTCGGCTGCCGGGGCGCACGGCATGCTCTACGCCCGCTTCGACGATGTACATCTCCCCGGCGCGTACGTCGACCTCGGTGCCGTCGGCCGCCAACCGCAGTGTGCCGTCCACCACCAGCAGGGCCTCCGCCGCGTCATGGGATTCCGGTGGCAGGGGGCGTCCGTCCATCCGCAGCACCTTCACCCCCGTGGTACCCATGCGCCCGAGCAGGAACGATGCCCAGGCGTCCGGCAGTTCGGCGGCCGTGCTCCGTATGTCGACAACATTCATGGCATGCCTCCTGGCGGGCCGCCTCGCCAGCGGGCTGAATCAGCCGTCGGAGGCGTCCGTGGTCGCGTTCAAGGGATGCGGTGACGTTACGACACCTCGGCGCAGCGTTGGTCGACCGTTGGGTAAAACCTCTCCGCCGCGGTCCCGTCGCTTGAGCACGGGGGAGGGGATGGGTGAAGCATTGGGCGCGATGTTCCAGGAGCCGCGTGATCGGACGTACAGGAGGCCGGCTTTCCTCGGGGCGACGGCCGGTGCCGTGAACGACCCGTTCCCCTGGTAAAGGAGCGACCCGAGACCGAAGTCCGGGCGCAGCACGTGGAGCGAGAAGGCGGCCCCGTCGCGCTGGGTGATCCGTAGGGGCACCCGGCCGCCGGGATGCCGTAGGACGTAGGAGCCGGTCGATCCCAGCTCTCCGTCCCAGAGCGGAATCTCCTCCGGGGGATGCAGCCAAACGCGCCACCTTCTCCTGGTATGCATCTGGAGGCGTATCGCCTCCCGGCCGTCGGACTCGACCGGAACGATCGCCCGCGTCAGCGGGGAGCCGTGCGTGAGGATCTGCCGGGGCCCTCCGTTGCCGTCGGGCGGGCTGGTCAGCTCGACCCAGGAGCCCGCGGGCCGCTCCAGGTGGACCACGAGCAAGGCGGGCCCCTGAGGGTCGAGGCGGACCAACTGGACCCCCGTGCTGCCGCGGCTCTCCCAGCGCTGCCGCGCTCCCGTGTGCGCGGGCCACGTCTCATAGGGATCCGGAGGCGCGAGTGATGAGGACGGCGAAAGCGCGGAGGCCGGGCCGACTCGGGCAAGCTCGGCCTCCCTCCTGCGTCCCCGCAAGAGACCGGCGATCGCTCCCATCATCCCGTCAGCCACGTGGGGGATCCTAGCCGTTCGGGCCATGGTCAGGTGCCTCGTCTGCCCTCCGCACGCGCCTCATCCCGTCGGCCCGGACGCCCCGGTTCGGCCGACTCCTGCCCCCCGTGCTCCCCTCGGCGCTCCCATTCCCCATGACCGCCGGTGCTCGCCGCGCGGGCTCGGTGTGTTCCGCCGGCCCTCTTGTGTACCCCTAGGGGGTATGGCAACCTAGATCTCGCGAACATACCCCGCCGGGGTATGCGCGTCACAGAAGAGGAGCATTGCCATGTGCGGAGGAGCCTGCGGATGCGACACCAAGGGGAGTTCGGCCAGTGGCGCGACAGACGCGGCCACCGGCGAACACGGCGTGGTGCAGTCGGTGTTAGAGGCGGTGGACGAGGCGGGGGCCGGTGCGGGTGCGGTGCCCACGCGGGACTGGCATCTCCGCGGGGAGTGGTTCGACGTGTGCAGCTGCGGGCTCCCGTGCCCCTGTACCTTCGCCCAGGCGCCCACCCACGGGGACTGCCTGTTCACCCTGGCCTGGCAGGTGCACGAGGGGCACTTCGGTGACACGGACCTGTCCGGGCTCGGGGTGGTGGCCGTCGGCGAGTTCACCGGCAACATGTGGATCGATGACCCCAACGCCATGATGTCGCTGATGTTCTACATCGACGCCAAGGCCGACGCCGCCCAGCGCGATGCGCTGGAACGCATCTTCACCGGCAAGGAAGGCGGCTGGCCCGGCACGTTCGGCGCCCTCATCGGTGAGTTGCGCGGTATCGAGTACGCCCCCATCCGCTTCGAGGCCGCGGCCGACCTCGCGTACTGGGAAGCCGAGATCCCCGGCAAGGTCAAGGTCGGAGCCCAGGCCCTCACCGGCCCCACCGCCGACCCCAACCGCCGCGTCCAGCTCATCAACGCCCCCGGCGCCGAGGTCGGCCCCGGTCAGGTAGCCACCTGGGGCGTCGTACGCGACGACCACGCCACCGGCTTCGACTTCTCCCACCCCTACCGCGGCGGGTCCAGCAAGCACTTCCCCTTCGACTGGCGCCCCGAGTAGGCCTCCGACCCCCCTGCCCGTACGGCATACGGCTGCGACGGGCAGGGTGTCCGCACCGCGCCGTCGGCACCGAGCTTCGCGGAACGCGCTGCTCGGAGCCGGCGGCGCGGGTGTGGGTGGCCGGGCCGATCGGGCTCCGGTCAGGCAGAACCGATGGGGCCGTGCGCGGAGCGGTCGGTGCCGCCGACCGCCCTCGGGTCGGCACGCGCGGGCCGGTCGCCGCCATTGGCTGGGGGCGGGCCATCGGGGGGAGCGGTATACGGTCCGGCCGGTGAGGCTCACCAGCCGGACACCGATCCACGCCGGAACAGGCGCGGTCACGCGGGTGGTGGAAGCCTCCCATCAAGGAGAGGCCTCTGGTCAGCAGTTGATGTACTGCATCGACAGGTCCGAGAAGTACGTTCCCGTGGGTGAGGAGAGGTTGACGGGCGAGGTGTCGCCCTTCGGCCCCGCCCACTCGCTGTCCACGTGCCTTCCGTTGTTGAGATGCCCCCGGACGAAGGGGCACCGGCCGTCGGACTTGGTGTCCTTGACCGTTCCCGTCACGCGCGTGTAGTTGTCGCACCACTTGCCGCTGGCCACGCCCTCCCCTGACGAACGAGTCCAGTTTTCGGTGCAGCTGTTGGGGAGTCGGTGTGCGGCGGATGCGACGGGAGTGATGGAGAAGGCTCCGAGGAGGCCGAGTGACGCGGCCCCCCAGGCGACTGCTTTGCGCATGTTGAACACCCTTCGTTGATGGTTCGGCGTTCTGTGCCATCAGTGGCTTTCCCAGGCCCGCCCTGGCTGCAACGCGGTGGACGGAGGGCGGGGCCCTGGACGTGCCTGCTGAGAGCGGCCCTCGAGTGACGCTCAGCCGAGACTCGAACGCAGAGCCGTGTGCCGCGCCGTCGCCGCCCATCCCGATGGCAGGCCAAGGTCGAATCCGGCACCGCCTCGGCGATGGTCCGATCCGGTGCTGGGCGGCCTTCGGTGAGGATGCCGCCCCCGAGGCGAGCGGCCGTGCCGCCCGGACCCTCCCGTGTGGGGATCAGCCCGTCGAGGGCGCGCCGAGGATGGCGTGCATGCCGCGCAGCGCCCAGTCCTCCGTCTGGTCGTCGCCGTGCAGGAGCCTGGCCGGGGTGATGCCGGCGGCCAGGGACTCCAGTCCGTAGACGACCTGGGCCGCGTCCGTCCCGGGTGGGAGGTCCCCGGCGGCGACGGCGGTGTCGATGTCGCGGCGAAGGACTTCCCGCCAGCGGGCGCGGCCCTCGGCGATCCGGTCGTGCACGGCGCCGGTGCGGCCGTCGTAGTCGTACGTGACCTGGGTGAGCAGGCAGCCCCCGGAGTAGCCGGGGTCGGCGGCGTAGCGCACCCAGGACGCGCAGACGGCCAACAGCCGCGGCAGCCCCGCGTCGAGGTGGCACACCGGCTTCCAGACCCGGGCGCGGACGTCCTCCAGAACCAGCTCCACCGTCTCCAGTTGCAGCTTCTCCTTGCTGCGGAACTGGCCGATCACGCCCGCCTTGCTCATCCCCAGCCGGTCCGCGAGCCGACCGATGGTGACGCTGTCCAGGCCTTCGACGGAGGCGAGTTCGGCGGCGGCGCGCAGTACCGATCGCCGGGTTTCGAGCGCTGCCTGAGCCGATGCACGTCCTGTCATGCCCGAGAGTTTAGCAAACGACCGTACGGCATTGACGTACGAACGATCGTACTCTTAAATCCTCGCCATGACGCCTTCCGCCGCTACGGGCCGAGCCTCCCTCGCCCTGTCACTCGCCTGCGCGGGCACCTTCCTGAGCTTTCTCGACGCCACCGTGACCAACCTGGCGGTGCCGCCGATCGCCGGCGACTTCGACGTCTCGCTGACCACCGTCACGTGGGTCGCCACCGCCTATGTGATCCCCTTCGCCGCCCTGCTCGCCCCGGCCGGGCCGCTGGCCGACGCGGTCGGCCGTGCCCGCCTGTTCCTGGTCGGCGTCGCCGTCTTCACGGCGTCCTCGCTGCTGATCTCCGTGGCCCCGACCCTGCCGGTGCTGCTCGGCGCCCGTGCCGTCCAGGGCCTGGGGGCGGCTCTGCTGGTCCCCGCCTCGCTGGGGCTGGTGCTCGCGGAGATCCCCGCCGAACGCAGGCGGGCCGCGATCGGCCTGTGGAGCGCGGCGGGTGCCCTGGCCGCCGCGGCGGGACCCGCGCTCGGCGGCGTCATGGTCGAGGTGCTCGACTGGCGGGCGCTGTTCTGCCTCAACCTGCCGGTGGGCCTGTGGGTGCTGATCGCCGGAAGGAAGCTGCTGACCGGCGAGGTCCGCACCGGCCAAGGGCCCGACCTGCTGGGCGGCCTGCTGCTCGCCCTCTGCGTCGGCTCGGCGGTGTACGGCCTGACGCAGGGCCCCGAGCACGGCTGGCCCTCGGGGTACGTGCTGGCCGCCTCCGGCGTCACCGTGCTCTCGGGCGGGACGACCGTGGTGCGGGCGCTTCGGCATGAGCGGCCGGCGCTGCGACTCGACCTCCTCCGCAGCCGGTCCTTCGCCGTCGCAAGCGGTGTCTCCTTCGCGTACGGCGCCGCGCTGTTCACCACGATGCTGCTCGGCGTGCTCTTCATGACCGACGCCTGGAACTACTCCGCCCTGGAGGCCGGCCTCGCGATGAGCCCGGCCGCGCTCGTCACCGCCGTGGTCGGCATCGGCATCGGACGGCTTCCCGCCACCCTCGCCCCGCGCACGATGGTGGCGGCGGGCTCGGCCCTCATCGCCGCCTCGACGGCCGCCCTGGCCCTGCTGATCGACACCGAGCCGCACTTCTGGACGCTCTGGCTGCCGGCCGGAACGGTGATGGGAGTCGGCATCGGCATGGCCACCGTCGGCATCTCCAGCGCCGCCGCCTTCTCCGCCGCGCCCCGGCACTTCGCGGCCGCGACAGGCATGATCATGGCGGCCCGCCAGGTCGGCGGCGGCCTCGGCATCGCCGCCACGGCCGTGATCATCGCGGAGGTCTCGGGCACGGGCACGGAGCCGTACGCCGCGGTGTACTGGTTCGCCACCGCCGTCAACCTGGCCGCCGCCGTCGGCGGTCTCGCCCTGCGCATCGCGCCCCCGCCCGTGCCGCGACCCGCGGCCCCGGCCGCCGCCCGCACCCTCGAAGGAAGCCAGCGATGACCTCCGAGCCGGCCCGGACCCCCGTCCAGGACCCGCCCGCCGACCTGGCACGCGGACTCGGCGGCAGCCATGTCGACACCCACCACCACCCGCTCGCCGCCGACCCGGGCATCCACGCCGGCGACCGGGTCCACGCCAACGCCCGCGGTCACGCGGTCGCCTTCGCCGCCATCGCCACCACCCTGGCTCGGCGCGCCCGGAAGCACTCCGGCGACTGACCACGCCGGGTCGGCCGGGGGCGGCCCGGGCCACCAGCGGGCGCCCACTCCCTCACCCCCGGCCACCGCATCCTGGCGGCGTGGCGCCGCGGCGCCGGGCCGTCCCGGGAGCCGCCGACGCGGAGGTCGGTCAGGCCGGAGCGCGGCGGCTGTGGGCCACGAGGGCCGGGTCCCAGCCGCGCCGGGGTACGGAGTCGAGAAGCAGCCGTGTGTAGGGGTGCTCCGGGGTGTCCAGGACCCGGTCCACCGGCCCGGTCTCCACGACCCGGCCCGCCTTGAGCACCATCACCTGCTCGGCGATGTGGCGGACCACCGCGAGGTCATGGGTGACGAACAGGTAGCCGATGCCCGCCTCCCGCCGGATGGTGGCGAGCAGGTCGAGGATCTGCGCCTGGATGGACACATCGAGCGCGGCGACCGCCTCGTCGAGGACCAGGACCCGGGGCTCCACCGCCAAGGCCCGGGCGATGGCCACCCGCTGGCGCTGGCCGCCGGAGAGCCGCCGGGGCAGCGCCGCGGCCTCCCGCTCGCCGAGGCCGACCCGGCTCAGCAGGTCGGCGACCCGGGTGCGGCGGGCCGCCGCGTCCAGCCGGGTGTGCAGCCGCAGCACCTCCTCGACGCAGGCACCGACCGGCACCCTCGGGTCCAGCGAGAGGTACGGATCCTGGAAGACCATCTGGATCTCGCGGGCGCGGGCCAGCCGTTCGGCCCGGTTCCGGGGGCGGGCCGAACGGTCCCGGCCGTCCAGGCGGACGCTTCCGCCGTCCGGGCGCTCCAGCCCGACGAGCATCCGCACCGTGGTCGTCTTGCCGCTGCCGGACTCGCCGACCACGGCCAGGGAGGATCCCGGCGCCAGGGTGAAGGACACACCGTCGACCGCGGCATGGTCCCCGTACCGCTTGCACAGCCCCTGGACCACCAGTCCCCGCTCGGTACCGGTCACGGCTCGATCCCTTCGTCGGCGCGGTGGCAGGCGGCGAGGCCGTCCCCGTACCGCGCCAGTACGGGGGCCTCCTCACGGCAGCGCGGCTGTGCGTGGGGGCAGCGCGCGGCGAAGGCGCAACCCGGCGGTGCCTCGGTGAGCGAGACGGGACGGCCCGGGATCGGCCGGGGGGCCGGCGCGCCCGCCTCGATGCGCGGGGTGGAGGCGAGCAGCCCCGCGGTGTACGGATGGCGGGGCCGGGCGAAGAGCTCGTCGGTGCCCCGGGTCTCCACGATCCGGCCCGCGTACATGACGTACACCCGGTCGCAGACCGCGGAGGCCAGTTCGAGGTCGTGGGTGACGAAGAGCAGCCCGGTACCGCGCTCGGCCCGCAGCCGGGTGAGGATCGCGATGATCTCGGCCTGGGTGGTGACGTCCAGGGCGGTGGTCGGCTCGTCGGCGACCAGCAGGGCGGGTTCGGCCGCCAGGGCCGCGGCGATGACCACGCGTTGCAGCATCCCGCCGGAGAACTCGTGCGGGCGGCGGCGCAGCGCCCCCGGCGCGTCACGGATGCCCACGGCGTCCAGCAGCTCCACCGCCCGGGCGGTGGCCTCGGCCGCGGTGGTGCCGGCCGCGCGCAGCCCTTCGGTGAGGAAGTCGCCCACCCGGCGCAGCGGATTGACGGAGGCCCGCGGGTCCTGGAAGACCATCGCGACCTGCCGGGTCCGCACCGAGGCCAACTCCGCGCGGCTCATGGTGAGGACGTCGCGGCCGGCGATGCGGACCGCGCCGGTGGTCCGGGCACCCGCGGGCAGCAGCCCCAGGACGCTCCGGCAGGCCACCGACTTGCCCGAGCCGGACTCGCCGACCAGCCCGACCGTCTCCCCGGGCAGCACCCGCAGGTCGATCCCGTCCAGGATCGGCCGGGCCGCCTTGCCGTCGGGCAGCCGTACGCCGAGACCGTCGATCTCCAGGGCCGGCGAACCCGCCGGTGGGGGAGAGCCGGCGCCCATCGGGGTGTTCCGTTCGGTCATGGGGTTCACCGCTCCCGCTTCGCGATCCGGTCGGCGAGCCCCTCGCCGACGATGCCGAACGCCACCACGGCCAGCACGATGCACACCGAGGGCGCGAGGGCGGGCAGCATCGCCCCCTGCTGGATCGCCGACTGACCCTCGTTGATCATGGCGCCCCAGTCCGCGGTGGGTGGCTGCACGCCGAAGCCGAGGAAGGAGAGCGCCGCCAGGTCCATCAGGGCGTACCCGAAGTTCATCGCGGACTGCGCGAAGATGGTCGGGGCGATGTTGGGCAGCAGGTGCCGCAGGCAGATCGCCCGGCCGGACCAGCCCTGGACCCGGTAGGACTCGATATACGGACGGGCCTTCTCCTGCCGTGCCAGTCCGCGCACCAGCCGGCCCGCGTACGGGGTGTACGCCACGGCCATCGCGACCACCGGCGCCGTCATGCCGGGGCCCGCCACCGACACCAGCATGATCGCGAGCAGCAGCCCGGGGACCGCGAAGACCAGGTCCATCGAGCGGGACAGCACCGCGTCCACCCAGCCGCCCCGCCAGGCGGCCACCATGCCGATCACGGTGCCCAGGACGGTGGACACACCGACCACGACCAGCGGCCCGAGCAGCCCGGTCCGCGCGCCGTGCATCAGCCGGGACAGGATGTCCCGCCCCGACTGGTCCGTGCCCAGCAGGTGGTCCCCCGTGGTGCCGACCAGGCTCGACGCCAGATCGAGGGCCTCGGGATCGTACGGCGAGAGGACCGGGGCCAGGGCGGCGACCAGGACGAGCGCGGCGAGCAGCACGACGGCCGCCGTGAACAGCGGGCCCTGGCCGAGGACTCGGAGCAGGCGCAGACCGGGGCGGCGCCGCGGCATGCCGGGCGCGTCGGCCGCGGGAGGTGCGATGAGGGTCATGAGGGGCCTTCCCCGTGGAGGGACAACCGGGGGTCGATGAGCGGGACGAGGATGTCGACGACCAGGTTCACCACCACGAAGGCCGCCACGCTGAGCAGCGTGATCGCCTGGACGACGGCGAAGTCCTTGGCCGTCACCGACTGCACGAGCAGGGAGCCGATGCCGGAGACGTCGAAGGCGGTCTCGACGATGGAGGTGCTGATGAGCAGTCCGGCGAGCAGGGTGCCGCCGACGGTGACCACCGGGCCGAGCGCGTTGCGCAGCACATGCCGGCGGACCACGGAGCGCTCCGCGACCCCGCGCGCGCGGGCCACCTCGACGTGGTCGCGCCCGAGTTCGTCGAGCATCGCCGAGCGGGTCACCCGGGCCAGCGGCCCGGCGAAGGTCAGCGCCAGGGCGAGGGCCGGCAGCGTCAGGTGGTAGAGCCGGTCGCCGAACCCCTGCGGGGTGCCGCCCGGTCCGGGGAACCAACCGAGCCGGACGGAGAACAGCGAGACCAGCGCCATGGCGCTGACGAAGGAGGGGGTCGCCGTGGTCACCCCGGTGCCGAAGAGCACCGCGCGGTCGATCAGCCCGGGGCGCAGCGCGGCCAGCACCCCGGCCGTCACGCCCAGGACGGCGACCAGCAGGGCCGCGTACCCGATGAGCAGGGCGGTGCCCGGCAGCCGGGAGCCGATCAGCGCGCCCACGTCCTGGTGGTACTGGGCGGAGCGGCCGAAGTCGCCGTGCAGCACGCCGCCGAGCCACTTGGCGTACTGCACCGGCAGCGGGTCGTCCAGGTGGTACTGGTCGCGCAGCGCGGCCACCGCCTCCGGTGTCGCGGGGCGGCCGTGGAGCAGGAAGGAGACCGGGTCGCCCGGGGCCAGGTGGACCGAGCCGAAGACCAGCAGCGAGGTGGCGAACAGCACGGCGACCAGACCGAGGAGCCGCCCGAGGAGGAATCGGGTCATCGCTCCGCCGCCCCGATCGTGGCGGCCCACGGGTAGTACAGCTGGGCGATGCCGGTGGGGGCGCCGGTCACCCGCTTGCCGAGGAAGACCGAGTACGGAGCCTCGTACAGCGGGATGATCGGCAACTCGCGCAGTGCGATCCGCTGGAGTCGGGCGGTCAGCTCCGCGCGGGCGGCGGGGTCGGGCTCCGCGTTCGCCTTGTCGAAGGCGGCGTCGTACTCGGTGTCGGACCACCTGCCGTAGTTCCCGAAGTCGCCGGTGCGCAGGTACTGGTAGAACTCCAGCGGATCGGGGGTGTTGTCGTACCCGTTGGTGACGACCAGGTCGAGGCCCTGGCGTGCGTGCGGGTCGACGAAGATGCTGCTGTACGCCTCCGGGGCGACGGCCTTCAGTCGGACGTCGAGGCCGATCCGCCGGCCGGCCGCCTGCACGGCGTTGGCGACCACACTGATCTCGGGCGCGAGGGTGCTGGTCACCATGGTGACCTTCTTGCCCGTGGCCCCGGCCTCCTGGATGAGCTTCTTCGCCGCGGCCGGGTCGTACACCGGCTCCGGCAGGCTCTTGAAGTAGGCGTCGGCCTTCTCGGGGGCCAGCCCCCAGGCGCCGCGCGCGGCGGGGGCCTTGGCCGGGACGCCGACGCCGCTGGCGGCGGCCTTGATGAGGTTCTTCCGGTCGAGCGCCAGGGACAGGGCCTTGCGGACCCTGAGGTCGCCGAGGGTGCCGTGGAAGTCGAGGACGGCGAGGTCGGCCGCGGCGGTGTTGGGGCCGAACAGCACGGTGCCGCTGCCGCTGTCGCGCAGTCGGGCGAAGGAGGCGGAGGGCACCAGGTAACCGCCGTCGGCCGTCCCGGAGCGGAAGGCGTTGGCCCGGGCGGCGGCGTCCTCGATGAAGGTGAAGGTGACCTTGCCGGACTTCGGGGCCAGCGTCTTGTCCCAGTAGGCGGTGTTCCTGGTGAGGGTGATCCGCTCGCCCGGGGACCAGTCGGTGAGGGCGTACGGGCCGGTGCAGTCCACCTTGCCCTTGGGTCCGCCGTAGTCCTTGCCGGCCTTGGCGAGGAAGGCGGCGCTCTCCACGGTGCCGGGGGAGGCGGCCAGCAACTCGTGGAAGAGGACGTCGGGCCTGGAGAGCCGGATCGTCACCTCCAGCGGCCCGGTCTTCTCGATGGACCGGACGTTCTTGAAGGCCGAGGCCCAGGGGGAGCCGAGGGCCGGTTCGGTGTGGCGCCTGAGGGAGGCCACCACGTCGTCCGCGGTCATGGTGGCCCCGTCGTGGAACCTCACCCCCGGCCGCAGGGTGTACACCAGGGTCCGGGGGTCGGGCTGGGTGTACTTCTCCGCGAGGCCGGGTTCGATCTTCAAGTCGGGTGTGACCCGCAGCAGTTGCTCGCACACGTTGGCCAGCACGGTGTTGGGCGGGTAGTCGTAGGCCAGGGCGTAGTCGAGGGTGTAGGGCTCGGCGTAGAGGGACCAGGTGAAGGAGTCCAGGGCGCCCTTCGCCGGCGGTGAGAGCGCGGTGATCCGGTAGCCGGTGCCGTTCGCGGCGGGGACGGAGGCACCCGCGCAGGCGGTGGCCGCGGCGGCGGTGGACAGGAGGAGCGCGATGGTTCGGCGCAAGCGCATGGAGACCACCCCTTCACGGGTGTAGTGACGGGCGCTGGGGATGGAGCGAGTATTGATGCGGGAACGTTCCCGCACAAGGCTTTGCGGGAACGGTTTTGCAGAGCCTGAGGGGGTGGCAGCATCGGCCCCATGACGGAAGCTTCCAGCAGCGGGCACACCTCGCCGCCCACCCTGCCGCGCGTCCGGCTGGTCGACGTGGCCCGGGAGTCCGGCCTGTCCAAGACCACCGTCTCGGCGGCGCTCAACGGAACCGGACGGCTCTCCCCGGCGGTACGCGAGAAGGCCATCGCGACCGCGCGCCGGATGGGCTACCGGCCCAACGCCACCGCACGCCAACTGCGCGCGGGACGGGCCCGGTTGATCGGGTACGTGGTGGGCGAGTTCGCCGAGACCCCGTGGACGTTCCTGGAGTCGCCCTACTTCGCCAAGCTGACCGGAGCCACCGCGGCGACCGCGCTCAGGCGCGGCTACGCCGTGGTCCTGCTGCCGGCCGGCTCACTGCAGGACGAGTGGGCGGATCTGCCGCTGGACGCGGTGGTCGTCGCCGATCCGGTGGCCGACGACCGGATCGTCGAGGAACTGCTCGCCGCCCGGATCCCGGTGTTCAGCGACCGCTCCGTGGCCGGGCGGCCCGGGGCGCACTGGGTGGACGTCGACGCCGCGGCCGCCGTCCGCGAGGCCCTGGACCACCTGGCGGAGCAGGGCGCCCGGCGGCCCGCGCTGGTGCAGCCCGACAGCACCACCCGGTTCCACACGGGGGTGCTCGCCGCCTACCGCCACTGGTGCGCCGCGCACGGCCTGCCGGAGCGGGTGGTGCGGGCCGAGGCCGCCGGCAACGGCCCGGTGGTGCGGGCCGTCGAGACCGCGCTGGCGGGGCCGGGGCCCGGCAGCGC
>NZ_SRID01000207.1 GCF_004684805.1 Streptomyces palmae | reverse complement strand
GGTCCGAGGGGTGGCCTAGTAGATGCCCTCCGGGGCGGTGCGGACGACCTGGAGCGGACGGGCGTTGGCCACGCCGTCGCAGGGCCAGTCGCTGCCGGTGTCGTAGCGGACCGCGAGGTCGCGCTCCAGGATGTTGGGCAGGAACAGGTCGTCGTGCATGACCGTGAGCTTCACCTGGCCGTGCTCGCCGTACTCGACGGTGCGGGTCCAGTCCTGCGGGTCCACCACGCCCATGGTGATCTGCGGGTAGTTGGGCACGCAGGGCATCACGGCGCCGTCCTGCTCGACGGGCAGGGCGATGGTGTTGCCGAAGGTGTTGTTGTAGGTGACGACGAGCAGCTTGTCCTCGCCGAGCGCCTGGAGGAAGGAGCGGCGCATGGCCGGGGTGGCGTGGGTGCCGCTGAGGCGGGCGCCCTTGAGGGCGGCGACCAGCTCGGGCCGGGCCTTGGCCAGCGCCTGGAAGAGGGCGGGGGTGGTGACCAGGTAGTCGATCGGCTGGGTCTCCAGCAGGTCGGACATCTGGGCGACCAGGTGGTCGGTGTACTCCTGGGCATCGCTGAGCCGTCCGGCGCGCAGCATCCGCTTGACCCAGCGGGGGTCGAAGTCGATGCCGTAGACCCGGGCGTCGTACAGGTCGATCAGGTCCCAGGCGCCGTGGCCCATGATGTGCGGGCCGGTGGGGCTGGCCTGGAGCCAGTTGCGGCCGGGCTCGAAGCCCTCCTTCTCGATGACGTACCGGCGCCAGGCGGCGCGCTGCTCCAGCATGGGCTCGGTGTAGTAGACCCGGCAGGGGTTGCCGGTGGTGCCCCCGGACTCCCAGACGCGGCCGGTGAGCGGCCGGGGTACGGCCTGCGGCACGAGCTCGGCGGGGTCCATGGTGCGCAGGTCGCCGATGGGCATCGGGCCGAACCGGGCGAGCTCCTCGTAGCGAGTGATGTCCCGCGGGTCGAAGTCGAGTTCGGTGGCTCGCTTGAGCCAGTAGGGGCTGCCGGTCTCCGGGTCGAAGTGGCGGCGCACGACGCGGCGCGTCCATGCGTCGATGTCCTGCGAAAGCCACTCTTCGATCAGCGGAGTTACGTCTTTCATCGAGTTCACCGACCCACTACTTCAGTTAGAGGCGAGCTCGATGCCGAGCTCATAAATGGCGGTCATGGCTTCGAAAACGTGATCGGGGGATTCCACGTGGACCACGGGGAAGGAGGAGCCCAGGAAGGTGCCGAACGAGCAGGGGCCCAGCACCAGTCCGAGTTCGGTGCCGGCTCCCTCCAGGCCGCGGAGCATATGGGGCACGCTCACCGGGTCGGTGGGGTTCCTGCGGTACAGGTCACGGATCTCCTCACCGGTGGTGAGGGTCTTGACCTCCATGCACGAGTGCACGGGCACGCGGGGGTCCTGGAAGGCCATCTCCTGGAGAGTGGGCTCCAGGTGGTCGCGGACACCGCGCTGCAGCGGCGAGTGGAAGGCGATGCCGTGCTCCTGGGACACCTGGAGCGCTCCGGGCGGCAGCAGGGTGCCGAAGTCGGCCAGCGCGGAGCGGTAGCCGGCCAGCAGCACCATGCGCTCGGTGCCGGCGCCGACGCGGCCCAGGTCGGCCGAGAGGTAGACCCCGTCCTGCCGCTCCAGGCGTTCTTCCAGGTCGAGGTCGTAGGGGATGCGGACGGCGGCGACGCCGTGGGCGCCGCGCGGGTCGGAGGCCGCGGTGGCGGGCATCTCCCGCATCCGCATCAGCAGGGTGAACAGGTCGCGGCGCTCGACGGCGCCGGCGAGGCTGGCGCCGACCAGGGCGCCGAAGCTCAGTCCGCACACCGCCCCGGGGGTGATGCCGTACTCCTCGGCGAGGACGTCGGCGATCCCGAAGACCGCGGCGGCCTGGCGGATCGCCCCGATCCCCTGCCGGTGCTCCTGGCCCGCCTCGCGCTCCTCGGTGAAGATGCGCTGGGCGTCCAGCCCGGTCCACTCCTCGATTTCCTCATAACAGCGGCGAACGACCGGAAAAAGTTCGTAAAGCTCCGAACCAGCCCCCGGCTGATCGTTCATGCCGCCGTCAAGTACGTAGGCAAGCGTCACGCCGACATCCCCCGTCTCGCGCTCTCTCCCGTAGGGAACAGCGAGACGCCGCACACCACCGACATACCGTCATATCCCTGTGAAACCACAGGTGGTGGCGTGTCAACCCCTAGAACAACTGTCCCTCGTGATCATCCAACCTCCACCCCTGGCTACTGTCAACTGCGATCAAAACCCCTGGAGCTTCATCGATTTGGAAAATATTGCAACCGACTCGAACCCATCGGCGCGACCAGCAAAGGGAGTTGTTTCCAGCCGCGGCGCAGCCGCCCTCCAACGTCCGCATGATGGTACGAACCGGGGCGGCCCGAAGGCCGAAAGGCCGCGGCGGGCGCACCCCATCGGAGTGCACTCGCCGCGGCCCTTCGCCGACTGGTCCCGACCCGTACCTAGCCCTGCGCCTGCTCCTGCGCCGGGGAACTCTCCGTCTTCAGCAGGTCGTTGGGGATCGCGCCGCCGAACCGCCGGTCGCGGGAGGCGTACTCCAGGCAGGCGCGCCACAGGTCCCGGCGGTCGAAGTCGGGCCACAGCACGTCCTGGAACACCATCTCGGCGTAGGCGCTCTGCCAGATCAGGTAGTTGGAGGTGCGCTGCTCACCAGAGGGCCGCACGAACAGGTCCACATCCGGCATATCCGGGTAGTACAGGTACCTGGCGAGGGTCTTCTCGTTCACCTTGGACGGGTCGAGGCGCCCCGCCGCCACATCGGCCGCCAACGCCTTCGCCGCGTCGGCGATCTCGGCCCGGCCGCCGTAGTTGACGCAGAAGTAGAGCGTCATGGCGTCGTTGTCCTTGGTCTGCTCCTGCGCCACCTGGAGTTCCTGGACCACCGACTTCCACAGCTTGGGCATCCGGCCCGTCCAGCGGATGCGGATGCCCAGCTCGTCCATCTCGTCGCGGCGCCGGCGGATCACGTCGCGGTTGAAGTTCATCAGGAAGCGGACCTCTTCGGGCGAGCGCTTCCAGTTCTCGGTGGAGAAGGCGTAGAGGGAGAGGTTCTGGACGCCCATCTCCAGGCAGCCCTTGAGCACGTCCATCACGACGCCCTCGCCGACCTTGTGCCCCTCGGTGCGCGGCAGGCCGCGCTGCTTGGCCCAGCGCCCGTTGCCGTCCATGACGATCGCCACGTGCTTGGGCACCAGGTCGCCGGGGATCTTCGGCGGCCGGGCCCCCGACGGGTGCGGATCCGGGGCTCGGTACTCGCGGCGCTGACGGCCCAGAATCCCTCGTACTGCCATGCGGGTGTCGCTCCTCTTGCGTGATCTTCTTCGCCGGGGGTCGCCCGGCCGGGCTCGGGTCCCGCGCCCGGCTGGACCCTATTTCTCCACGTACCGTAGCGAGCGCAGCCCCCGCTCCAGATGCCACTGCAGATACGCGGCCACCAGTCCGCTCCCCTCCCGGGCGTGCCGCGGCTCGCAGGCGTCCGCGGTGGCCCAGTCCCCGGTCAGCAGGGCGCCGAGCAGGGTCACGGCTTCCGAGGAGGGTACGACGCTGCCGGGCACCCGGCAGTCCCCGCAGATGACGCCGCCCGCGCCGACCGAGAAGAACCGGTTCGGCCCCGGCATCCCGCACTTGGCGCAGTCGGTGAAGCTGGGGGCGTAGCCGTTGACCGCGAGGGAGCGCAGCAGGAAGGCGTCCAGCACCAGGTGCGGATCGTGCTCCCCGGCGGCGAGCGTCCGCAGCCCGCCCACCAGCAGCAGGTACTGCTGGACCGCGGGCTCCCCCTCGTGGTCGGTGAACCGCTCGGCCGTCTCCAGCATGGCGGTGCCGGCGGTGTAGCGGGCGTAGTCGATGACGATCCCGCTGCCGTACGGAGCGATCAGCTCGCTCTGTGTGCACAGCGGCAGCCCGCGCCCGACCAGCTCGCTGCCCCGCGCGAAGAACTGCACGTCCACATGGGAGAACGGCTCCAGTCGCGAGCCGAACTTCGACTTGGTCCGCCGCACCCCGCGCGCGACGGCGCGTACGCGGCCGTGACCGCGGGTGAGCAGGGTGATGATCCGGTCCGCCTCACCCAGCTTCTGGGTGCGCAGCACGATGCCGTCGTCGCGGAACAGACTCATGCGGTCATTCTCGCGCACCCTTCGAGTGATCGAATCCACCGGCCGCCGCCCGCGGGGGCGAGGGCCCGCCTCAGGCCGGCGGCACCTGCGGGCCGCTCGCCGGCAGGGCGGTTCACCGATGAGTTCCTCGTCCTCGAACGGTCCACCCAGCGACACGACCGTTCTCGACAGGAGTGCCATGTCCACCATCCAGCCAGTGATCCTGACCGCCGACCTGGACGTCCTGCTGGGCTTCTATACGAAACTGTTCGGCGCCGAGGAGATCTTCCGGATACCGGAGGAAGGGCCGGCCTTCTACCTCGGCCTGCGTATCGGCGACACCGACCTCGGCCTGGTGGCCAAGGCGGATCCGGGGACCGGAGCGGCACCGCGGGTCCTGCTCAGCATCGCCGTCGACGACGTCGGCGAGACGCTCGGCCGGGTGACGGCGCTGGGCGGCTCGGTCTCCGGCGGCCCGAACGACATGCCGTGGGGACAGCGCGTCGCCCACATCCAGGACCCCGACGGCAACCCGCTGAACCTGACCCAGCCGATCCCGGCCCGGTGACACGCACCGCCCCGACCTCTCCCCCGGAAGACCGGGGGTCCGGTGGATGACGCCTACGACTCCCCCAAGGCGGCCAGGGCCACGCGGCGGAGGTTGTCACGGATCCGCTGCTCACCCACCTCCGGCAGCAGCGCGGTGACGTGTTCCGCCGCCAGGGCGGCCAGGAGTGTGTGAGCGGTACCGTCCGGGTCGGGCGTGGTGGCGAGCAGGATGGCCAGATGGCGGTGCCAGAAGCGGTAGGCGCCGATCCGGTAGCGGGCGCCGGGTGAGGCGGTCTCGGACATCCGGACCAGCGCCAGGTGTTCCAGCAGGTAGTCAAGGTAGGCATCAAGGAACGCGGTGAGGCGCTGCGCGGCTGGAGCCCCCGGGCCCAAGGGCGGCGGGCCGTGCAGGATCCCTTCCTGGAGTACGCGCTCACGGCTGTCCAAGAGCGCCACGGCAAGCCCGGCCTTGTCGCCGAAGCGGCGGAACACGGTGCCCTTGCCGACCCCGGCCGCGGCCGCCACCTGGTCAAGGGAGACCCCGTCCACACCGTGCTCCGCGAACAGCCGAGCGGCGGCCTCCAGTACGGCGGCTCGGTTGCGCGCCGACCGGGCCTGCTCGACGGGAGGCGGGGCGAGCAGAAGCTCCAACAGCATTGCGGAATCGGACTGCGGTCCGTTATGGTCCTGACCCATAAAGCGGACTGTAGTCCGATTCCCTTGGAGGAGCCAGCATGACCACGCTCATCACGCGAGACGAACTCAAGGCGGCCATCGACGCGGGCGGGGTGACCGTCGTCGACACCCTGGGCGGCGAGTACTACGCGCAGCAGCACCTCCCCGGGGCCCTCGCGCTGCCCCCGAGCGACGTCGACGCCCAGGCCCCGGCCCTGCTCCCTGACCTCGGCGCGGCCATCGTCACCTACTGCTCCAACCCGGCCTGCGGAAACAGCGGACAGGTCGCCGACCGGCTCACGGCCCTCGGCTACACCAACGTGCGCAAGTACCGCGAGGGCATCCAGGACTGGGTGGAGGCGGGACTCCCCATCGAATCCGCCTGACCGGCACGGGGCAGCCGGGAGGGCGAACCCAAAACCCGCTCCCCCGGCCGCCCCGACCAGCGTCTCCGGAGCTACCGCGCGACCGCATCGAAGGCTCCGGCCTTGGCGGCGCGCACAAACGCCCCGAGAACGCCCGCAGCGGTCGCGACCACCACGACAGGGTCGTCACTCTCGCGCAACAGGATGCGGGCGGCGCCGGGTACGTGGGCCAGCTCGACGCAGGCGTTCTGGGCCTCACCGGAGTACGACGACTTGCGCCACCGCGCTTCGGCCCACGCCACGCCCTCACAGCTACCGCGCGACCGCATCGAAGGCTCCGGCCTTGGCGGCACGAAGAAAGACACCCAAAGCCCCAGGGCGCGTCGCCACCACCACGGCGGGGTTGTCGCTCTCGCGCAACAGGATGCGCCTGGTGCCCGCATGGGCCAGCTCGACGCAGTGATTGTCTTCTCCGTCCCCCGAGAAGGAGGACTTCTGCCAGTTCGTGTCGGACATTTCAATAGCCTCACAGCTCTTTGGCGACGGCATGGATGAAATCGCGCGATCCCTCGACAGTGAGGGCCTTCTCCTCAACCCTCTCCAGCACCCTCCGGAAGGTTGCGAGCCGCACCTCCGCGTCGAGGAACGCCGAACCGTCCGTGACGTCAAGCTGCACCGTGTCCAGCTGCGGGACCGGGCCATGGACGTACATCGTGGAGCTACCTGCGTTCGGGAAGCTGCCCGCGGCGAAGGGAATCACTCGTACGGTCACGTTCTCCCGCTCCGATGCCTCCAACAGGTGTTCCAACTGCCCGCGGAGCACTTCCGATCCACCGAAACGCATCATCAGTGCCGTCTCATGGATCAGAAACGTGCATCGTAGAGGATTGACCCGGTCAAGTACATCGCGACGCCGCAGCCGGTAGGACAACCGGGTGCGCAGTTGAGCAGGTGTGGGCTCGGGCTCTGCGCCAGCGAAGACCGCCTTCGCATACGCCTCGGTTTGGAGGAGCCCGGGGAGGTACATGACTTGCACATTCCGCAGGGCCACCGCATGGTGCTCAAGCTCTGCCAGGTCGAGAGCTCCAGCGGCAACCTTCCCGCGATACTCCTCCCACCAGCCTCTACCCCGCTCTGCCGCCATGGCCGCGAGTGCATCGACGTACGCCCGGTCACTGCACGAGTAGATGTCGGCCAGCAACCTGACACGTTCCTCGCTGACGCCAAGGCGTCCGGACTCCATGTTGCTGATCCGAGCGCCCTCAGCGCCGAGCACCTGGCCCGCCTGTGCCGCACTCATGCCGGCCCGCTCACGCATCTTGCGCAGTTCCATGCCCAGACGTCTCTGCCGGAAGGTCGGAGCTGTTCTCTGCGGCATCTACACCCTCCCTCGCCATCACGCAGTGTATCCAGGTCAAGCTAGAGCGCAACCAATCGCGATACATCACTTCAGGTGAATGCGGTACATGAATGCATCCAGCTGCCCTATCGTCGGAACGCACTACGCAGCGAACCCACTACGCCCCGCGTTGGGAGAACATCGCCATGTCCGTACGCGACCTCACCGCCCTCTACCGCCTCAGTGCCCCCAATCACCCCTCCAGTTCGCGGGTGTGCCGGGACGCGATCGGTGCCCTGCTGCACGCCCAGGGGCACTCCTCGCTCATCGACACCGTGAAGCTCCTCGTCTCCGAGGCGGTGACCAATGTCCATCGCCACGCCCTGGCGACCCACGTGATCCACATCGACGTGCTCGTGCAGAACGGCACCGCGTTGGTCGTCGTCAAGGACAACGATCCGCGGGAACACCCGTTTCGGCGCCCGGCCGAGCCCGAGGACGAGGGCGGGCGCGGGCTGCTACTCATGGACCAGCTCGCGTTCGCCTGGGGTGTGAGCTGGTCCGGGGGGCCGGATCCGACCGGCAAGCAGGTCTGGTTCGAGGTGCGCGCGCCGGAGAAGGATGCCTGACCGGGCCCGGACTCCCTGACGACGGCCTGGGCCGGGGAGCTGCCACGGGCCTCCGTCGCCGCACCGGCACCGGCGGCCGTCGCGAGGAGCTCCCGGGTCCCTTTGACGACAGTGCCCCACACCGCGTCCCCGCCTGAACGGCCCGGGCCTGCCGAAGTGTTCGCGTGCGCCGCCTGGCCCCGAGCCGAGGCCACCACCGCCGTGTTGTCGCCACCGGCAAGATCACATAGGGTCCCCGACGTGAACACCGGACCGGCGCGAAGCCACGCACAGATCGGCTATCCGGTGGAGGGCTGATCGGTCGGCGGGTGTGCGGACGCCACCCCGGTTCGGCACGCGGACCTCCCCGTGCTCGTACACCACGAGCCCGTATCTCCGTGCCGAACCACAGCGAGGCCAACCACATGGCAGTCACGTTCAACCACACCATCATCGCTTCCAAGGACCGCGACGCTTCGGCTCGCTTCTTCCGCGAGCTGCTGGAACTCTCGGAAGCGCCCTCCTGGGGGCCGTTCACCAACATCCAGCTCTCCGACGGCGTACTGCTGCAGTTCGCCGAGCCGCCGGTGGAGATCCAGATGCAGCACTACGCCTTCCTGGTCGACGACGAGCTGTTCGACCGCGCGTACCGGCGACTGTGCGAAGGCGGCGTCGAGCACTGGGCCGATCCGCAGATGCGGCGCCCAGGCCAGATCAACAACGAGCACGGCGGTCGCGGGGTGTACTTCAAGGACCCCGCCGGTCACGCCATCGAGCTGATCACCCGCCCGTACCTGTAAGCCGAGGCGGTGCCTGGTCGGATGCCGGAGCGCGGGGCCCGACCAGGCGACCGACCGGCGAGACCCGCTGACGGTCCGAGGGTGACAGGGCGTCCGGGCAAGTCGGCCTCGGCTCCGAGTCGTTGAAGATCACCGGCGGTGCCCGGTCGGCCGTGCGAGCCGGGACACTGGGAGGACACCCTTCAGGGAACCGAAGCCGGTACCGGCACCTACCGGGCGATCGCCTTGAGCCAGTCGTCGACGGTGGCGACATCCGCCCACTGCGGGAACAGCCGCTCGGTGAGCACCCGGTGCACCTCCGGGTCGATGTCCAGGCAGCCGTCGGAGAGGACGGTGAGGCCGAAGTCCAGGTCGTTGGCCTGGCACAGGGTGGACAGCACCACGGCGCTGGTGGCGATGCCGGTGAGCACCAGGCTGTCGATACCGCGCGCCCTCAGCACCACATCCAGATCGCTGCCCGAGAACGCGCTGGCCCGCCGCTTGGTGATCACCACGTCGCCGGGCCGGGGCGCGACCTCGGGGTGGATCTCGGTGCCCGGGGCGCCCTCGATGTAGAGGTCGGCCTGTGCGATGGCGGCGAGAGCCCTGTTGCGCGTGCCGACCTCCGGGAAGCCGGGGCGGAACGCGATGGTCACGTAGATCACGGGGATGTCCGCCGCCCGGGCCCCGTCGATCGCCCTGCGCAGGCGTGACAGGTAGGCGGAATCGCCGTCCACGATGTCCACGATGGCCCGTTGGACGTCCATCACGAGAAGGGCGCTGCTCAATGTCGCCTCCAGGAACGCCGTCGGTTCGGCGTGGGAACGGGCCGGACTGGTGCTGTCCGGATCCTACGCGGCCCCGGCGCGGTGGAGGTGCGCGCGTCGGACGCGAGGACGTGCGGCACGGTCAGCAGGGGGTGACCTCGGCTGTGACCGGGGGCAGCGCCCAGGGCTCCAGGGTGCCCGCGCAGTACTCGGCGAGGAACTGGACGGCACCGCCCTCGTAGTACCACCAACCGCCGTTGCGGGAGGCGACGGTGACGGTCCAGTGCTGCGGGTCGTCCCCGGTCGTACGCCAGAGGAGCTTGTCGCCCTCGTTGGACTCCGCCCAGGGCAGCAGGCCGCCCGGCGCCGGATGCGGGCGCAGACCGATGGACATGTCGGCCTCCCACCATTCCTGGATGACCCCTTCCAGGTCTTCGCGGACGCCCCGCAGCAGGCCGCCTTCCTCGCCGGGCTCGGGGAGTCCGACCAGGAGGAAGTCCCCGAGGGCGAAGGTGGGGTACCACTCGGCGAGGCGCCGGTAGTCGGCGGGCAGCGGGGTGCCGAGGCCGTCCTCCAGCAGGCGCCAGTCGACAGAGGCCGGTGCCGGTCGGCGGTGTTCGACCAGTCCGGGAACAGCGCGTTCCAGTGCCGCGATCGCCTCTTCCGGGTCGGTGATGCGACGCTCCGGCGCCTGGATGCCGATCAGATCGTCAGTCATGGCACGGCAGCCTGCCAGACCCGTCTGACAGCGGAGCCCGCGGCAGGCACCGCCCCAGGGCCTGGCTCGCGGCCACGGAGGGGGGCTGCTCGGTCCCGCCCCGGAATCCGGCAGTCCGCCGGCGGCCGTCCGAGGCCGTGGGTGAGGGCGGGTGCCGGCGGTCCGGCGTCCCGTGCCCTGCGCACACCGGACGGGGCCGATGGGTCAACCGCGGCGCAGCGGGTCGGACCGTGTGGCCTCGGGCGCGGCCCAGCTGGCCAGGACCTGGAGGGCCTGGGCGGTTTCGGAGCCGGGTTCGACGTTGTAGACGCACAGGGTCTGCTCCGCGTCGCCGGGGGCCTGGAAGGACTCGTAGGAGAAGTGCAGGTCTCCGACGAGGGGGTGGTGGTAGTGCTTGGCGCCGTGGGTGCGGCGCAGCACCCGGTGGTCGTTCCACCAGCCGGTGAACTCGGCGCACTGGAGGGTGAGTTCTCCGACGAGGTCGGCCAGCTGCCGGTCGTGGGGGTAGCGGCCCGCCTCCAGCCGGAGGATGGCCACCGTCTCCGCGGCGATCCGTTCCCAGTCGCCCACCCGCTCGCGGGCCAGCGGGTCCAGCAAGTAGTAGCGGGCCAGGTTGCGGCGGGTGGCGGGCAGGACGTCGAAGTCGGTGAGGACGGCCCTGGCGAGCGGGTTGGCGGCCAGTACGTCGGTGCGCCGGCCCAGGATGAAGGCCGGCACCTGGCCGAGGGTCTCCAGCATCAGGTGCAGTCCAGGCCGGACCCGTTGGGCCCTGGCCGGCGCGCGGCGTACGGTCCGGGCGCCGGACCGCAGCAGGTCGGTGAGGTGCTCGCGTTCCGTCTCGTCCAGCCGAAGCGCGCGGGCGACCGCCTCCACGACCTCGGTGGAGGGGTTGGAGGCCCGCCCCTGCTCCAGTCGCGTGTAGTACTCGGTGCTGACGCCGGCCAGGCGGGCCACCTCGTCCCGGCGCAGGCCGGGTACGCGGCGGACCCGCCCGCCGGTGGGCAGTCCGGCCTCTTCCGGGGTGATTCCCGCGCGCCGTGAACGCAGGAATCCGGAGATCTCCTTGGTGCGGTCCATAAGCTCCAGTGTGAGCATGTCGGCGGCGCCGCGCCCCGTTCCAGGGTGGCCCTGCTGGTACCTGTCTGAGCAGGGCCAGTCATGGCGTCCTGAGGGGCTCGTGTGGGTGGTGTGCTGGATGTGCGGCCGACGGAAGGCCGGTCGCGATTCCTCCCTCTCCCACCCCTGGAAGGTGCGCATCATGTCCACGAACACCATGTCCCAGCCCCTGACCGGTCGCGTCGCGGTCATCACCGGAGCCTCCAGCGGCATCGGCGAGGCCTCCGCCGAGCGGCTGGCGTCCCTGGGTGCCCGCGTCATCGTCATGGCGCGGCGCGCCGACCGGCTGGCGGACCTGGTCTCCCGTATCGAGGCCGACGGCGGCAGCGCGCTGGCGATCGCCGCCGATGTGACCGACGCCGCGGCCCTGCAGGGCGCGGCGGACCGGGTAGAGGCCGAGTTCGGCGGCGCTGACCTGCTGCTGAACAATGCGGGGGTCATGCTTCCGGCTCCGATCGAGGAGCTGGCGACCGAGCAGTGGAAGCACCAGATCGACCTGAACATCACCGGTCTGATGAACGCGATCGGGGCGTTCACCCCGCAGCTGGTCAAGGCCGCCGCCGAGCGGGGTGTGGCCGATCTGATCAACACCTCCTCGATCGCGGCGCAGAACATCTTCCCGACCTTCGCCGTCTACTCCGGCACGAAGGCGTATGTCAGCCACCTCTCCCGTCATCTGCGGGTCGAGCTGGGCGCGAAGAACGTGCGGGTCTCGGCGATCGAGCCGGGCATCGTCGGCACCGAGCTGCAGAGCCACGTCACCGACCAGGGCGCCCGGGACTGGCTGGCCGGCTCCAAGGAGACCATCGAGTGGCTCACGCCGCAGGACATCGCCGAGACCGTCGGCTTCATCGCGACGCTGCCGCCGCGGGTGAACCTCCAGCAGGTCACCATCATGCCCACCGCCCAAGCCAGCTGACCACACCGCACGGGCGCGGCCCCGCCGCCGAGAGCGCCCGAAGGGCGGCTCCACCACCACGGCCTCCAACCGGGCCCTGCCCGCCGGGCTCGGTGCGCCGGG
>NZ_SRID01000206.1 GCF_004684805.1 Streptomyces palmae | reverse complement strand
GCCCCGCACCGGGCACCGACCCCGGCCCCGAGCCCTGCGACGGCCCCGCACCCGTAATCGAAACCGGTACCGACCCCGCGCCAGGCACCGGTCCCGCACCCGTCGCCGCTCCCGGCGTGCCCGGCACCGCCGCCCCCCGTTCCGGGGCCTGGCGGGGCGCCGGGACTCCGGGGCGTCCTGCCCGGGCGGGCTTACCGCGTCGGCGGCGGCCGGTGGTGCGGGCGCCCAGCCGGGACGGGTCCTCCGCCGGTTCGGCGAACAGCTCGGTGTCCACCACCCGCAGCTCCGGCCCGAACAGCGTGGACAGCGCCGGGCGCGGCCGGCCGGTCTGCAGCGCCACCACCTCGCGCAGAACCCCGGTCAGCTGGTCGGCCATCTCCTGGGCGGAGCCGAACCGGCGCCCCGGGTCCGGGTCGGTGGCCCGCACCAGCAGCCGGTAGAAGGACTCGTAGGTGCGGAACACCTCGATGTTCTCCGGGGGCGGCAGGCTGTCCACGAAGACGTTGGTGTAGCCCTGGAAGTCGAAGGTGAGCACGGCCAGGGTGCGGGCGACGGTGTAGAGGTCGGAGGCGACGGACGGCCCCGACTCGGCGACCTCGGGCGCCTGGTAGCCGACCGTGCCGTATATGGCGCTGTCCGCGTCGTCCATCCGCCGCACCGCGCCCATGTCGATCAGCTTGAGCTGGTCGCCCTGCTGGATGGCGTTGTCCACCTTGAAGTCGCAGTAGAGCAGGTTGCGGCTGTGCAGGTGGCCCAGCGCCTCCAGCGCCTCGATGCCGTACGCGCACGCCTGCTCGACCGGCAGCGGATCGCGCCTGCCGTCGGGGGCGCGCCGCTGGTTGGCGATCTCCTTCAGCGACTTGCCGCCGACGTACTCCATCACGATGTAGCCGTCGAGGCTGCCGGTGCGCTGGTCGAGGTGCTCCACGAAGTTGTAGATGCGCACGATGTTGGAGTGCTCGATCTCGGCGAGGAAGCGGCGCTCGGAGACGGCCACCGCCAGCGCGTCCTCGTCACCGGTGTCCAGCAGGCCCTTGAGCACCACCCAGCGGTCCGACACCGCGTGGTCTATGGCCAGGTAGATCCAGCCCAGGCCGCCGTGTGCCAGGCAGCCGGCCACCTCGTACTGCCCGTGCACCACATCGCCCGGGTTCAGCTTGGGGACGAAGGAGTACGGGTGCCCGCACTTGGTGCAGAAGCCCTCGGTGCGGCCCGGCCGGCCGGCCCGCGACCGCCCCACCGGCGCCCCGCAGTCGCCCCTGCTGCAGAACCGCTTGCGCTCCGGCACCTCGGGGTCGGCCAGCACCGCGGTACGCGGATCGGGGCGCGGCACCTCGGGCATGCTGACCAGTCCGGCGCCCAGCCGGTTGCGCCCCGAGGAGGCGGTGGAGGAGGAACGGGAGCTGCGCACCGACACCGAACGGGCCGTCATCTGACCCGAGGCCGAGCGGGACAGCCGCCCCGACACCGAGCGCGGGGAGGAGCGGGACGGCGCCGAGGAGCGGGAGCCACGGGATCCACGAGACCCCGCGTGGGAGCCGGCCGAGCCGCTGCCCCGACGCCCGGCCGAGGTGACCCCGGTGGCCGGCGAGTTCACCAGGCCGTCGCCGCCCGGACCGTACGGGGACGCCGGGTTCCGCGAGGGGGCGACCACCGGAGCCAGCCCGCACAGGTCGCAGTACAGCTCCCCGCCGCCCATGTCCTCGTACGAGCCGCCGCAGTCCGGCCGCTGGCAGGGCTGGTTCGCGCCGCTCATGCCGCCTCCCCGTGGCCGAGTCCGGTCGGCCGCGCCGTTCGCTGCCGGCTCACCCGTCACCCCTCCGGTCCTCGGGCCCCGCCTGCGGCGGCACCAGGGCCTCGGCCGCGGCCTGCTGGTAGCGGAGTACGGCGCCCTCGGCGGCGCGCAGATCGCAGGGCGCGCTCCACAGCATCCGGCGCGCCTGGTCGTACCGCTCCACCAGCACCGGGTCCTCCGCCATCCCGTGCCGCGCCACCTTCGCCCGGTAGGCGTCCAGCCGCCCGCGCAGCTCGGCGCGGACCGCCAGCGGCGCGGTGACCGCGCTCAAGGACTCCCGGGCGCGCAGCAGTTCGTCGTCGGCCCGCTGCTCAAGGCTCTCCAGCAGCGGGGACAGCCGGTGCCACTGGGCGCGCCGGCGGTAGTCCGCCGCGGTGGCCAGTTGCTCGTGCAGCGCGGTCGGCGGGCCGCTGACCGCCGGCACCTCGAAGGCCGCGATCTTCGCCAGCACCTCGACCCGGGCCTGCCGGGCCTCGGTCAGCGTGCGGTCGGCGCGGGAGAGCACGTCCCGCAGCCGCATCAGCCGCTGTTCGGCGTCCTGCCGCACATCGAGCACCGCCTCGATCTCGCGCCGTACGTCCTCCAGCGCGCGGGCCGCGTCGTCGTACCGCCGGGTGTCCGGCCGGCCGCCGCCGGGAGCCGAGCTGCCGGTGGCCGGCACCCAGAAGGAGAGCGGGTCGCGGACCACCTCGGCGCGCAGCGCGGTGAGTTCGTCGGTGATGCGCTCCAGGTCGTCGCCCGCGGGGTGTTCGCCGGGCCGCACGCCGACCGAGTGGGCCAGCGAGCGGGTGCGGTGGAGTTCGGCGGCGAGCATGTCGATCCGGGCGGGCAGCGCCGACCACACCGCGTCGGCGGTGACGATCACGTCCAGCGCCTCGGCGTACCAGCGGTTCATCCGGGTCACCAGTTCGTCCAGCGCCAGCTCCTCGCTGAGCAAGGGGGCGCTGGCGAGGCTGCCGCTGCTGGGCAGGGTGACCGCGGGCCCGCCCAGCAGCCGGCCCAGCTCGGCCAGTTCGGCCGGGGTGGGCCAGCGGTGCCGGGCACGCACCTCGCGGGCGGTGCGCAGCGCCTCGGTGTAGGCGTCGAAGTAGGTCCACAGCAGGGAGATGGCCTGCTCGGTGATGGCCCAGCGGCCCTTGGTGAGGCCGGTCAGCTCGGCGCCCTCCAGCAGCCGCCGCCCGGCGTGGTCCTGGAGTGCGAGCAGCGAGGACTCGATGGCCTCGTGTTCGGCGGACAGCCGCGCCAGGGCGCGGTCCGCCTCCTCACGGCTCATGGCGGGCGCGGTGCGCCCCCGGGGGGTCCCCGCAGCGCCGGGGACGGGTCCCGCGACCCCCATCGATCACCTCTCCGAGTGCGTGCCCCGCGCGGCCCTGACCGGTGCCGGACCGTGCGGTGCGTGTGGTGCGCCGGTGGCGGTGCTGCCACCAGTGTGCGGTCAGTCCTTGTATTTCGGCTTGGGCGGCTTCGTCTTCCCCTTCCCGAGATCCTTGGCCAGCCACTCGTCGTACGCCCGCTGCCAGCGGCTGTGCTTCCCGCCGGCGCGGTAGTCGTCGAGCACCTTGTTGACCCGGCGTACCAGGTCGGTGTCGTCCTTGTTCATCGCCACGCCGTACAACTCGTCGGTGAAGGGCGATCCCTTGAGCTCCACCGACGGGTCCTGGGCGGCCTGGCCGGCGGCGAGCGCGTTGTCGGTTATCACCGCGTCGGCCTCGCCGAGTTGCAGCCGCACCAGGCAGTCCAGCTGGTTGGGCACCGGCGGCAGCAGCCGGGCGCCGTAGCTCTTCTTGGCCAACTCGGCCTGAGCGGTGGAGCCCTTGGCGGTGCACACCCGCCGGCCGCGCAGGGTCTCGTCGTAGCCGGTGATGGGCGAGTTGCGGGCGGCCAGCACCTGCTGTCCGGCCTGGAAGTAGGCGGTCGAGAAGGCGACCTGGCGGGCCCGGGCGCAGTTGATGGTGGTGGTGCGCACCACCACGTCGACGGTGCGCTGGCGCAGGGCGGGGACCCGCTGGCTGGTCGGGATCGCCCGGTAGACGACCTTGTCGGGGTCGCCCAGGATGTTCGCGGCGATCGCCCGCACCAGCTCGATGTCGAAGCCGCCCAGCCGACCGGTGGCCGGATCGCGGTAGCCCCAGCGGTAGCTGTTCTGGTCCACGCCGGCGACCAGGAAGCCCTTGGCCCGGATCCGCTTGACCGCGGGGCCGCTCGCCCCGGAGGGCCGCAGACTGGCCTCGGGGGAGTCGCAGTCCTGGGGCCCGGTCTCGTCCTCGAAGTCGGAGTACGCGCCGGAGTCCTGGGAGTCGTCGGAGCGGGCGCGCCCGCCCTGGGCGAGCGGTGCGCCGTGCCCCACCGGGTGGGTACGGTCGGCCCGGTGCGGTACGGCGCCGGGCAGCACCGCGGCCCCGGCGGTCAGCGCGCCGACCGCCCCGACGGCCGCCACCGCCCGGATCCGGCCGCGCCGGGACCGCGCCGGCCGCCCCGTGGCCGGCCTGCCTCGGGGGTCCGTTCGCTCGGGTGTCCTTCGCCAGCCCCGCATTCCGCCGCCCTCCGTCACCGGTACTCCGCCAGCCTGCGGCCTATCCCCAGCACGGCCCCCGCCGCGCCCAGGACCGCCAGTACCCCCGCCCCGACCGCGAGGCCGGTGAAGGCCGCGCGTCCGTCGTCCGCCGCGGAACGGAACTCCCGCTGCTCGTGCGCCAGCGCCCGGGACAGCGCCGTGTCCACCCGGTCGAAGGACTCACCGGTGCTGCCCTCCTTGCCGATGACCGTCTTCAAGGCCTTGTCGTAGTCGCCCTTGTCGTCGGTCTCCCGGGCGGTGCGGTGCCGCTGCTGCCACTCGCGCACCCCGCGCAGCGCCTCGGCCACCGGGGTGCGGCCCGCCTCGTCGTCGGCCAGCGCCGCGGCCCGCCCCAGCAGGCTGTCCGGGGCGGCCGGGCCCTCGGCGCGGCCGGACCCGCCCACCAGCTCGTCCAACTGTTCCTGGAAGAGCACCTCGTAGGCGTCCCTGCCCTGGTCCGGGCCCTCGGTGACCACATCGGCGCCGCGCGCCACCAGGGTCAGGTTCTCCGCCCCGCGCGCCCGCAGGGTGTCGATCCGCGCCTGGTTGAGCACCCGCAGCGAGGCGGCCCCGCGGTCGTTGGACTCGTTCAGCCCGGCCCGGGCCATGCCATGGGCCACCGCCAGCCACAGCATCATCGCGGTGCAGCAGCCGGTGGCGACCAGCAGGCCCTGGTTGAACACCCGGTTGGTGCGCACCCGGTGCCGCCACTGGGCCCAGCCCAGGGCGCCCAGCGCCGCCACCCCGATGGCGACGGCCGCCCAGGGCCCCGCCTTGGCCTCCGTGTAGTCCTGGTCCAGCCGTGCCGACTCGATGTCGTACAGCTCGCGGGCCGCGGGGAGCAGTTCCCGGGCCATGGTGTCGTTGGCGTACCGCAGATAGGCGCCGCCCAGCGGCAGCCCCTGCCGGTTGTTGGCGCGCGCGGCCTCCACCAGGCCGGTGTAGACCGGCAGCCGCTCGCCGAGCCGGGTGATCTGCTCCCGGCCGGCGGCCGAGCCCCCGGTGTTGGCCGCGGCCTTGGCGAGCCGGGTGGAGGCGGTGCGGATGTCCCGCTCGTAGCGCACGCGCACCTCGCGCGGCTCCTTGGCGCCGGCCAGGAACCCGCCGGCGGCGGTGGCGTCGGCGTCGGCGAGTGAGCGGTAGATCCGGGCGGCGTCCGCGCTCAGCGGCTGGCTGCGGTGGACCACCGCGTCCGCCGAGGACGCCCGCTCGGAGACCTGCCAGGCGGTCACCGTGCCGAAGGCCAGGATCAGTACGGCCAGTACGGCGCCGATGGAGCGCAGTCGGCCCGGCTCGGTCACCGCGGCGGCGCGCAGCCGGTCCAGCGCCTCCCGCCAGGCGGGCGGGGCCGCCTCCGGCGCGGGGGGTGCGGGAGCCGCCGCGCCGGCGCCGGGATCGCCGGGGGAGCCCGGCGCCCCCGGAACGCCTGCCGTGCCGGCCGGTCCAGCGGTGGAATACGTGTCCGCCGGCCCCGGGAGACCTGCCGTGCCCGCCGGCCCGGCGGTGGAATAGGCCCCGCCCGGCCCCGGAGCGCCCGTCGTGCCAGGGACGGAATACGCGCCCGCGGCCCCCGGGACGGAGTGCGTGCCCGCCGCGCCGGGCCCGTGCGGTCGCCCGGTCGGCACGGGTCCGCCCGTGCTCGGCGGCTGTGACACGTGACCCTCCCCCTTGGTCGCTGGCGGTGGCCCACCGCCCGGGACAGCGGGGACGGGTCCGCCAGCAGTATGGCCGGAGCCCTTGGCAATCTTCAGCGGTATTGCCCGGATCTTCTTCGGATCGCGATCTTTCGCGGCCCGCCGCACCGGGCCTCTCTCCGCATCACGCGTACCTGCCCCGTTCGGTTCCCGTACGAAACTCCCGTACGACTCCGACCCGGCCCGCCACCGGCCGTCCACGGGCCCGCCGCGGGCCCGCCACCGGTCCGGGCGGGCCGGTGGCGGGCGCTCGCGCGGGTGGGGTACCGCCCGGTCGCCGTGCGGGTCAGCCGGTGTAGTGGGCGCGCAGGGCGCGGTGGGCGGACTCCGGGGCGGCCAGCCGGTCCAGGGCCAGCAGCGCCGCGCCCAGCACCGGTGGGGCGGCGACCAACCGGAGCTCGGCCCGGGGGGCCCGTTCGGCGAGGAGTTCCCGGATCCGGTCCTCCAGCAGCGGGTGCCGGGCCGTCAGCACGCCGCCACCGAGGACCACCGGGACGGGGGTGTCCAGCAGGCCGAGCCGGGCCAGCGCGGTGCCGGCCAGCGTGACCACCTCCTCGGCCTGCCGGTGCACGACGGCCCGCGCCACCGGGTCGCCCGCCGCCGCCACCCGGAACAGCACCGGGGCCAGTTCGTGCCGGCGCCCCGGCCTTATCCGCGCCAGGTGCAGCGCCTCGATCAGCGCGTCCATGTCGGGGAGGCCGAAGTACTCGGGCAGCGCCCGGGCCAGCGCGGTGGGCTCGCCGCGCCCGTCCGCGGCCCGCGCCGCCCACCACAGCGCCTCCTCGGCCAGGAACCCGCCGCCGCCCCAGTCGCCGGAGAGCCGGCCGATGGCCGGGAAGCGGGCGGTACGGCCACCGGGGGCCAGGCCCACGCAGTTGATGCCGGCCCCGCACACCACCGCCACCCCCACCGGCTCGCCCCGGTCGCCGAGCCCGGCCCGCAGCAGCGCGAAGGTGTCATTGGCCACCGTGACCGTACGGCCCCAGCCGCGAGCCTGGAGCAGCTCGGTCAGCAGTTGCTCCTCGACCGGCAGATCGGCGTTGGCCAGGCACGCCGAGACATGGCGCACCGGGCCCCGGCCGCCGTCCGGCAGCGCGGAGAGCACCGCGGCGACCAGCGGGGCCAGCTCGGCCACCGCGCGCTCGGCGCCCACCACCGGAGGCTGGAAGCCACCGCCGCGCGCGCTGCCGAGCACCCTGCCGTCGGTGCCGACCAGGGCGACATCGGTCTTGCTGTTGCCCGCGTCGATGGCCAGCACGGCCTCCGGGCCCGCCGGGACCCCCGTGGCGCCCGCGGCGTCCGTGCTCAGGCCCACGCCAGGTGCTCCCGGTTGTGCGCGATCAGATCGTCGGTCAGCCGCTCGGCCAGATCGATCTGCCCGATCAGCGGATGGGCCAGCAGCGCCTGGAAGACCCGCTGCCGGCCGCCGTGCAGCGCGGCGTCCAGCGCCAGCCGCTCATAGCCGGTGACGGCCGCCACCAGTCCGGCGAACAGCGGCTCCAGCGGCTGCTGCGGCAGCGGGCTCGCGCCCCGCGCCCCGACCGCGGCCGGCACCTCGATCACCGCGTCCTCCGGCAGGAACGGCAGGGTCCCCCGGTTCAGGGTGTTGACCACCTGCACCTCGCCGGTGTCCCGCAGCAGGGCGGAGGTCAGCGCCACCGCCGCCTCCGAGTAGAAGGCGCCGCCGCGCTTGCCGAGCAGTTCCGGTTTCTCGTCCAGCGCCGGGTCCGCGTACAGCTCCAGCAGCCGCCGCTCGATCTCCGCGACCTCGGCGGCCCGCGAGGGCTTGGCGCGCATCTCCCGCACCACCTCGTCGTGCCGGTAGAAGTAGCGCAGGTAGTACGAGGGGACCACGCCCAGCCGGTCCAGCAGGGCGCGGGGCATCCGCAGGTCGGCGGCGATCGCCTCGCCGTGCTCGGCCAGCAGCCGGGGCAGCACCTCGACCCCGCCCGTACGGTCCGTACCGCCGGCGCCGGCCGTGCCGACCAGCCGCACGCCGCGTTCCCAGGTGAGGTGGTTGAGCCCGACGTGGTCCAGGACGACCTGCTCCGGGGCCGCCCCCAGATAGCGGGCGAACTTGCGCTGGAAGCCGATGGCCACGTTGCACAGGCCCACCGCCCGGTGCCCGGCGGTCAGCAGGGCGCGGGTGACGATGCCCACCGGATTGGTGAAGTCCACGATCCAGGCCCCCGGGTTGCGGCGGCGCACCCGCTCGGCGATGTCCAGCACCACCGGGACCGTGCGCAGCGCCTTGGCCAGCCCGCCCGCGCCGGTGGTCTCCTGCCCGACGCAACCGGAGTCCAGCGGCCAGGTCTCGTCCTGGTCGCGGGCGGCCTGCCCGCCCACCCGCAGCTGGAGCAGGACCGCGTCCGCGCCGTCCACGCCCGCGTCCAGGTCGTCGGTCCAGCTGACCCGGCCGGGGTGCCCCTGCCGGGCGAGGATCCGCCGGGCCAGTGGCCCGATGAGCTCCAGCCGCTCCAGGGCCGGGTCGATGAGGGTCAGTTCGGTGACCGGCAGGACCTCGCGCAGCCGCGCGAAGCCGTCGATGAGTTCCGGGGTGTAGGTGGAGCCGCCACCCACGACTGCGAGCTTCAACCCTTGACTCCTGTCAGTGTGACGCCTTCGACGAAGGCTTTCTGAGCGAAGAAGAAGACGAGGATGACGGGGGCCATGACCAGCAGGGTCGCGGCCATCGTCAGATTCCAGTTGACGTTGTGCGCGGACTTGAAACTCTCCAGTCCGTAGCTGAGGGTCCAGGCGCCGGGATTCTGCGCCGCGTAGATCTGCGGGCCGAAGTAGTCGTTCCAGCAGTAGAAGAACTGGAACAGGGCGACGGCCGCGATTCCCGGCCTGGCCATCGGCACCACGACCCGCACCAGGGTGCCGAATTCCCCGCAGCCGTCCATACGGGCCGATTCCAGGTATTCCTTCGGAATCGTCAGCAGGAACTGCCGCAGCAGGAAGATGGAGTACGCGTCGCCGAACGCCATCGGAATGATCAGCGGCCACAGCGAGCCGGACAGATGGAACTGCTGCGCCCACACCAGGTACATCGGGATCACCACCACCTGCGGCGGCAGCATCATCGTCGAGATCACCAGCACCATGGCGGTGCGCCGGCCGCGGAAGCGGAACTTCGCCAGCGCGTAGGCGACCGGCAGCGAGGAGCAGACCGTGAACAGCGTGCCGAGCCCCGCGTACATCAGCGAATTGCACCACCAGTCCCAGAAACCGGGGGTGCGGAACACCTCGGTGTAGTTGGACCAGTGCCAGTCGTCCGGCCACAGCCGGCCGCTCATCGCCTGCTCGTCGCTCATCACCGAGGTGAGCAGGACGAAGACGAACGGCAGCACGAAGAAGAGCGCGGCGGCCAGTGCCGTGGTGTGCACCGCGATCCAGTGCAGCACCGCTCGGCGGCGGGCGGCGCGTACGGCCCGGGGGCGGGGGGCGCGCCGGGCGGACCGCGGCGCCGCGGTGGCGGGAAGCGTGCCGGTCATCGGTCAGTCCTCCGCCGTCAGCAGGCCGGCGCCGCGGCGCATCAGCAGGGTGGTCACGGCCATCGCGATGGCGAACAGCACCAGCGACAGCACGCAGGCGGCACCGGTGTTGAAGTTCTGGAATCCCAGCGAGTAGACGAGCTGCGGCACGGTGAGCGTGGAGTGGTCCGGATATCCGGGCTGCACCACCGAACCCGGCCCGACGTCGACCCCGGAGGCGAGCTTTCCGGCGACCAGCGCCTGGGTGTAGTACTGCATGGTCTGCACCACCCCGGTCACCACCGCGAACATCACGATCGGGGTGATCGAGGGCCAGGTGACATAGCGGAAGGTGGCCAGTCGGCCGGCCCCGTCGAGCCGCGCCGCCTCGTACTGCTCCCTGGGGACGTCCAGCAGCGCGGCCATGAAGACGACCATGAGGTCCCCGATGCCCCACAGCCCCAGCAGCACCAGCGAGGGCTTGGCCCAGTCGGGGTCGTTGAACCAGTTCGGGGCGGAGATCCCGAGGTCGCCGAGGATGTTGTCGACCGGCCCCGTCCCGGGGTTGAGCAGGAAGACGAAGGCCACCGTGGCGGCCACCGGCGGCGCCAGATAGGGCAGGTAGAAGCAGGTGCGGAAGAATCCGACACCGCTTTTGACCCGGGTGGCCAGCAAGCCGATCCCGATACCGAAGACCACCCGCAGCGCCACCATCACCACGACCAGCCACAGGGTGTTCCGCAACGCCGGACCGAACAGCGGCATCTGCTCGAACACATAACGCCAGTTGCGCAGCCCCACAAAGGTCGGCTTCTCCAACTGGTTGTAGTGCATGAAGGAGAAATAGACGGTGGCGATCAGCGGATAGGCGAAGAACACGGTGAAGCCGACCAGCCAGGGGGAGAGGAACCCCAGGGTGCGGACGCGCCGCCGCCGGTGGACACGGCGCAGCGCCTTTCCGGTGCCGACGGACGGACTCGAACGGGCGGGGGAGGTCGAAGTGGCCATGGCGGGCTCCGTCAGTTCTGCGCCTGCACAGTGTCGGCGTCTATCTGGTGGTCGAGGGAGCGCAGCCGCCGGTCCAGGCCGTCGGTGTCACCGGCCTCGTATCCATAGCCGAAGTCCTGGAACGAGACGAGGTACTGCCCGCCGTTGAGGGAGGCGGGCGGGGCACTGCTGTACCGATTCCGCGCGATCCTCAAAAAGGTACGGAAGGACCGGTCGGCGTCCAACTCGGGGGAGCGCAGTGCCGCCTTGGTGGAGGGCACGTTGTGGATGGCGTTGGCGAAGGCGACCACCTGCTTGGTGTCCGAGGTCAGGAAGCGCACCAGCTCCCAGGCCGCGTTCTGGTGCCGGCTGCTCTGCGCGATCCCGATGACGGTGCCGGTCAGATAGCCGCGCCCATAGGTCTCCGGCCGGTCGTCGGGCACCGGCAGCGGCGCGGTGCCCCAGCGGAAGCCCACCTCGGCCTTGTCCAGGAACAGTCCGCGCCATTCACCGTCCAGATGCATGGCCAGCTTGCCGGTCTGGAAGGGGTGCGCCGCGGAGAACTCGTCGCCGAACCCGGTACGGAACTCCTCCAGCGCCTCGTATCCGCCCAGTGCGGTGACGAGTCCGCGCTGGGTGCGCAGGAAGTCCCGGATGCCGGGTTCCTCGGCCAGCCGGGAGCGGCCCTTACGGTCGAAGTAGCGCGGCCCCCACTGGGCGAACATGCGGTCCGGGCTGTTCTGGTAGAAGCGGAAGTTCGGCATGAACCCCAGCCGCCGGTACGAGCCGTCCGCGGTGCGCCGGGTGAGTTTGACCGCGTCCCGCCGGAACTCCGACATGGTGCGCGGCGGACGCTTGATGCCGGCCGCCGCGAAGGCGTCCTTGTTGTAGTAGAGGCCGTAGGCGTCGGCCAGCAGCGGCAGCGCGCACTGCTCACCCTGGTAGGCGGTGTAGTCGAGCAGGTTCTTCGGGAAGACCCGGTGCTTGTCCAGACCGGTCTTCCGCATGAACGGGTCGAGGTCCACCCACATCCCGGAGGAGCAGTACTGCCCCACGTTGTTGGTGGTGAAGGAGGAGACCACGTCGGGGGCGTCGCCGCCTCCGGCCCGCAGCGCCTGGTTGACCGTCTCGTCGGTGACATGGCCGGTGGCCCGGACCTTGATGTTGGGGTGCTGCGCCTCGAACCGCTCGATGCTCTCCTCGATCGCCCGGACCTCGTTCTTCTCCGACCAGCCGTGCCAGAACCGCAGGGTGACCGGCTGGGTCGGATCGTCCTGGTCACTGCCGGTGGGCGGGTTGGCACACCCCGAACCGGCAAGCAGACAGAGCGCGGCAACCCCCGCGCGAACGACCCGCAGGAACACATGAGCCAAGATGGACCCCTTCTCAACACGGCAGGGTCGCGCCCAAAGGGGCGCTGGGGTTACCCCCGGACGGAGTCTGGGGGTGGGGGCACCTCCCGGACGAAGTCCGGGGGAGAACTGCGCGACCAGCCCCCCGGCCCGCACCACGACAACTCACCCCGTGTCGAACACGGCCTCCCGTGCGCCGGCCAGCGCCACCCGCACGGCCCCCGCCAGAAT
>NZ_SRID01000205.1 GCF_004684805.1 Streptomyces palmae | reverse complement strand
GGGGCGGGGTTCCAGGCCCAGGTGGTGACGGTGCCGGTGGGTGCGGTCTCGACCAGCTCGTGCAGCTCCTCCGCGGTGACCGGGTCGTACTCCGTGGGCGGCACCAGGACGCGGCCGTCGCCGGTGCGCACCCCCAGGACGGTGCGCTCCCGCAGTCCGGTGAGGAAGGCGCTCTGGATCGGGCCGAGGGAGCGGGTGAAGGGGAACTCGACGGTCAGCGGGGCGGTGAGGGCCTCGGACACGGTCACTCCTCTCAGGCGCGCCGGAAGACGGGTGGGCGCTTCTCCGCGAAGGCCCTGGCGCCCTCCTTGGCGTCGGCGGTGGCGAAGACCGGCCACCCGCGCTCCAGTTCCAGGGCGAGGGCCTCGGGCTCGTCGAGGCCGGCGGTGTCGTAGACGGACGCCTTGACCGCCTCGACGGCCAGCGGTGCGTTGGCGTTGATCAGTTCGGCGGTCTCCAGGGCCCGCTCCAGGGCGGTGCCGTCCGGCACCACCTGGCCGATCAGCCCGATCCGCAGCGCCTCGGCGGCGGTGTACGGGCGGCCGGTGAGCAGCATCTCCAGGGCGTGGGTGCGCGGGATCTGGCGGGGCAGGCGCACCGTGGAGCCGCCGATCGGGAAGAGCCCGCGGCGCACCTCGAAGAGTCCGAAGACGGCGCCGCGGCCGGCCACCCGGATGTCGGTGCCCTGGAGGATCTCGGTGCCGCCGGCCACACAGGGGCCCTCGACGGCGGCGATCACCGGTTTGCGGGGCCGGTGGTGCCGGAGCATCGCCTTCCAGTGCAGGTCGGGGTCGGCGGCCAGCCGGTCCCGGTAGGCGTCGCCGGCCGGTCGGCCGCGGTCGGCGAGGGCCTTGAGGTCCATGCCGGAGCAGAAGGCCCCGCCGGCGCCGGTGAGGACCACGGAGCGGACCGCCTCGTCCGCGTCGGCGGCCAGCCAGGCGTCGTGGAGGCCGACCAGCATGGGCAGCGAGAGCGCGTTGCGGGCCTCGGGGCGGTCGAGGGTGATCACCAGGGTGGCGCCGGCGCGCCGTACGGTCAGGTGCTCGGTTCCGTGTGCCGGTGCGGCCATGACGGTCCTCCCGTCCTCGGATCCCGAACAGGGTGCCGGAGGCGGTGCGGGACTTCAATAGCTTCCTGACTACCTGTCAGGTTTCTCGGTGCCGGCTCTTCCGGTCTGCGCCGGCCGGCGCTCTAATGACCGCCGAGCCCACCCGATCCGGTCAGGAGGAGCCGTGGAGTACAACCTCGCCGACCTGTTCGAATCGATTGTGGACACGGTGCCCGACCGCGAGGCCCTGGTCTGCCTGGAGCTGCCGGGCAGCGGGGCGGAGCGCCGGCTGAGCTACGCGCGGCTGGACGCCGCCGCCAACCGGCTCGGCCACCACCTCCGGCGGACGGGCGTCCGCCCCGGGGACCGGGTGGGCCTCCAGCTGTACAACGGCGCCGAGTACCTCCAGACCATGTGGGCCTGCCTGAAGATCCGGGCGGTGCCGGTCAACGTCAACTACCGTTACCTCGCCTCCGAGTTGGCCTACCTCTACCAGGACGCCGAGCTGGTCGCGCTGGTGTACGACGCGGAGTTCGGCGAGCGGGTGGCCGCGGCGGCGCCTCAGGCCCGCACCCTGCGCCAGCTGATCCGGGTCGGCGAGGCGCCCCCGGGCACCCCGGAACCGGCCCCGGCGCCGATCCCGTTCGCCGAGGCCGAGGCCGACGGGCGGGCCGACCGGGACTTCCCGCCGCGCTCCGCGGACGACCTGTTCGTCATCTACACCGGCGGCACCACCGGCATGCCCAAGGGAGTGCTGTGGCGCCAGGAGGACCTGTTCTTCGCCGGGCTGGGCGGCGGCGCCCCCTCCGGCGAGCCGGTGTCCCGCCCCCAGGAGCTGGCACGACGGGTGGCCGCCGGCGGCGAGGGGCTGGTCTTCTTCCCCACTCCCCCGCTGATGCACGGCACCTCCACCCTCACCTCCCTGATCGCCTTCGACTACGGCCAGAAGGTGGTGCTGCACCGCCGCTACCAGCCCGAGGAGGTACTGCGCACCGTCGCCCGGGAGCGGGTCACCACCATCTCGCTGGTCGGCGACGCGATGCTGCGCCCGCTGACGGACGCGCTGGCCGGCCCCTGCCGGGACACCGACTGCGGCTCGCTGCTGGCGGTCAGCAGCTCCGGCGCGATGCTCTCGGAGACGGTACGCGCCCAGTTCACCGCCCTGCTGCCGCATGTCATGCTCCTCAACAACTTCGGCTCCTCGGAGTCCGGGTTCAACGGCACCGCCACCGACGGACCGGCCGCCGGCGGCGCGTTCCGGATCCGGGTCAACGCCCATACCGCGGTGGTCGACCCGGCCACCCAGCGGCCGGTCGCTCCGGGCGGCACCGGCCGGATCGCGCTGCGCGGACACGTCCCCCTGGGCTACCACAACGATCCCGCCAAGTCCGCCGAGACCTTCTTCGAGCGGGACGGTGAACGCTGGGTGCTGCTCGGCGACATGGCCACGGTGGACGCGGACGGTCTGGTCACCGTGCTCGGCCGGGGCTCGCAGTGCATCAACACCGGTGGCGAGAAGGTGTATCCGGAGGAGGTGGAGCAGGCCCTCAAGGCCCACCCGGACGTGTACGACGTCCTGGTCGCGGGCGTCCCGGACGAGCGGTGGGGCAGCCGGGTGGCCGCCGTCGTCCAACCGCGCCCCGGCGCCGAGCCGCTGACCGAGGACGCGGTACGCGCCCACTGCCGCGCCCATCTGGCCGGCTACAAGGTCCCGCGCACCGTGGTCTTCACCGACCGGATCCAGCGCTCCCCCAGCGGCAAGGCGGACTACCGCTGGGCCCGGGAGGTGCTGGGCGCGGTGCGGTGAGCCTCCGGCTCGGGTGGCGGTCTCCTGAGCCTCCGGTTCGGACGGCCGCGGTCTCCGGCCCGGGTGGCTGACACCGGAGCTTCCGGCTCGGGTGGCGGCCTCCGGCCCGGGTGGCCTTCTCCTAAGCCTCCGGCCCGGACGGCCATGGTCTCCGGCCCGGGTAGCCGACTCCCGGGCTTCCGGCCCGGGTGGCCGCGGCCTCGCCGGGCAGCATGCCGGCCGGCGCGCCCGGCCGAGCCCGGGACCTGGGGCCCGCCCGGGCTACTCCCCCACCGCGGCCCGCGGGGCGAGGGACACCGGGCCGCCGCGCCGGTAGCCGCCGGGCGGCATCCCGTACTGGCGCTTGAAGGCCTTGGCGAAGGCGAACTCCGAGACGTAGCCGGCGCGTTGGGCCACCGTGCGCAGCGGCAGTTCGGAGTCGCGGAGCAGCCGGGCCGCCAGGGTCATCCGCCACCAGGTGAGGTAGGCCAGCGGTGGCTGTCCGACCAGGGTGGCGAAGCGGCGGGCGAAGGCGGCCCGGGAGAGCCCTCCCGCCCTTCCCAGCGACTCCACCGTCCAGGGGTGCGCCGGGTCCTGGTGGATGGCGCGCAGCGCGTCCGCCACGGCCGGGTCGTGCAGGGCCGCCGCCCAGCCGCTGGGCGCCCGGTCCGCCTGCTCCTCGTACCAGGCCCGCAGCACGTACAGCAGCAGCATGTCCAGCAGCGCGGTCAGTACGGCGCCGGCCCCCGGGCGCGGGATCTCCAGCTCGCGGCCCAGCAGGTCGACCGCGGCGCGCAGTTCGGGGTGGCGGCCGAGTCGGGCGGGCAGGTGGACCACTTCGGGCAGGTCGGTGAGGAGCGGGTGGGAGCGGGACCGCTCCAGCCGGTAGGCACCGCACAGCAGCCGCACGCTCGGGGCGTGGGCCGGCTCCGGCTCGGGCACGGCGAAGCGCACACCGCTCATGGGTTCCGGGTCTTGGGGCCGGAAGGGCTTCAGCGGGGTGCCCGGGGCGTCCGCGAGCCCGTGGCCGCGGCCGTGCGGCAGGAACACCACATCGCCGGTGCTCAGCGGGATCGGCGCCCCGGTGGCCGGCAGCAGCCAGCACGCCCCGCTGAGCACCACATGGAAGCCCGCGCCGTCGGACTCGGGGAACCCCGTGCCCCACGCGCCCTGGTGGTGGGTGCGGGAGGCGTGCGGCCGGCCGCCGCGCATCGAGGTGATCACATCGCTGAGCACGTCCATGGGAGCACGCTAGCCCCTGTCCCCTGGACCGGTCGGTGCCGCGTGGCGCGACCGACCGGGCCGCGCCGGTGGGCGCGGACGCTCACGCGTCCGTTCCCGCCGCCGCCGTTCGGCGGGGCGACCGCGTACGGGTCCCGGGGGTCGGGGAGAATTCCTCCTGTGCCGCGGTCGATTCCAGGACGGCACCCTCCCGACGCGCCAGAAGGACCCCGTGGTGGCACTACTTCCCGAGATCGCGGCCCTGTTGGGCGAACCCCGGTTCAACTGGTCGGATCCGACCCCGTGGGTCGAGCTGGAGCGGGAGCTGGGGATCGGCTTCCCCGCGGACTTCCGCGAGATCGTGGACGCCTACGGTTCGATCGAGATCAACGGGCAGCTGTATCTCAAGCACCCCGCCGGTCATCTGCTGCACAGTCTGGGCGAGAACATCAGGGGGGACCTCGAACTCTGGCGCGAGGAGGACATGGCGGAGTACCTGCCGAGTCCGGTGGGGGCGAACCCCGGGGAGCTGGTGCCGGTGGCGTCGGCCACGACGGGCGAGGCGGTCTTCCTGCGCGTTCCCGACGGCCCCTCCTCGCCCTGGCGCGTGGTGGTCCAGGAGTTCGACAGTCCGTCCTGGACCCTCTACGAGATGACCTTCGGCGAGTGGCTGCTGGCCTACCTCCAGGGCAGGGACGTGACCTTGCGCGCTCGCGACCGCGCGCCCGACGGCCCGTTCTACGCGTTCCTGCCCTGACTCCCGTCGCTCCGTCCTCGGGCCGAGACGAACGGACAGCGGATGGAGACGATCAGGCATCGAGGATCTCGTCCGCTCTTCCTAGGCTCGATGACGGCGAGCGGGACGACACCGCTCGCCGCTGTCGACGCAGTCTGCTGCCTGAGGAGTTCACGATGAGGATCGCCGTGTTCGGGGCGAGTGGGTACACCGGCCGGCTGGCGGTCGCCGAGTTGGCGCGCCGCGGCGTCCCGGCGGTGCTGGTGGGGCGGGACGCCGGGCGGCTGCGGTCCGCTGCCGAGGAGGCGGGGATCGCCGCGCCGGAGATCCGGATCGCCGCCGCCGACGACCTGGCGGGTCTGACCGCCGCGTTGGAGGGCTGCGAGGCCGTGGTCAACTGCGCGGGCCCGTTCCACCGGTGGGGTGAAGGGGTGATCCGCGCGGCGCTCGCCGCCGGCTGCCACTATGTCGACACCACCGGCGAGCAGCCCTATCTGGACCGGGCCTTCCGGGAGTTCGACGAGCCGGCCCGGCGGGCCGGGCGCGCGGTGGTGCCCGGCACCACCGACGACGGCCTGCCCAGCGACCTGATCGCCGCGCTGACCGCGGCCCGGGTCGGGGAGGCGGCGGAGATCGCCCTGGTGGTCGACCTCGTCGGCGGTGGCGCCTCACAGGGCACCGTACGTTCCATGGGGGCCATCCGGGACACCCTGCTCAGCGGCGGGCTCGGCTACGAGGACGCCGCCTGGGTGCCGCGGGCCACCGCGCGCCGCACCGAGATGGTGCCGGCGGACGAGTCCGAGCCCCGCCCGGTGCTGCGGTTCGCGCTGCCCGCCATGGTCACCGTGCCCCGGCACGTGCCCACCCGCCGCTTCGAGGCCCTGGCCACCAAGGAGGTGAGCGATCTGTTCACCACCCTGACGCCGGAGCTGGCCGACAGCCTGCCGTTCGGTCCCGAGGTCGCCGACCGCACGGCCATGCGCTGGTCCTTCGCGGTGGAGGCGGTCGGGGTGGACGGGCGGCGGGCCCGGGGTGTGGTGCGCGGCCGGGACGCCTACGGCACCACCGCCGTGATCGCCGTGGAGGCGGCCCGCCGGCTGGTGGCCGACGGCGCGCCCGCGGGGGTGCTGGCCCACGCGCAGGCCTTCGACCCGGCCGGGTTCCTGGACCACCTCGGCGCCCACGGCGTCAGCTGGTCGGTCGAGGACGAGCCGGCGCCCGGGCATCGCTGAGGCGGCGGACGGGCACCGGCGGCCCGGTGCGCCCTCCCCGCCGAGGGCACGGATCAATTCGGCCGGCCGGGCCGGTCGCCGGGGTCAGTCAGGCTCGGCGAGGAAGGCGCGTACCTCGGCCAGGAACTCCTCGGGGCGGGTGGCGTGCACCAGATGGCCCGCGTCGATGGTGACCAGCCGCCCCTGCGGCAGGCGTTGGACCAGGTCGGTCATGAGTTCCTGGGGGAAGTGGCTGGTCGGGCCGCCGCCGATGACCAGGGTGGGCGCGGTGATGTTCGCGAGTCCGGTCAGCCAGCCGGGGTCGGGGGCGTTGCGCTGGGCGGTGAACTGCACCTTGACCTCCCAGTCGAACACCTCTTCGCCGGGCGGTGGCGGCGGCACGGTCAGCGGCGGGTCCTGAGGCAGGAGGGCCGGTGCGTCCTCGATCACCAGCCGCCGTATCCGGTGCGGATACCGCTGGGCGAACAGGTAACCGACCACCGCGCCGTAGGAGTGGCCGATCAGGGTGACCCGGTCCAGACCGAGCGCGGTCAGGAACGCCGCGACGTCCTCCCACTGCTGCTCCAGCGGGTACTCGTCCGACCGGCTGCTTCCTCCGTGGCCGCGCAGGTCCAGCGCGTACACCCGGTGGTCGGTGGCGAGGGCCGGAGCGATACCGGCCCAGTCGGAGCCGTCCGCGCCGAGGCAGTGGAGCAGCAGCAGGGGCGGGGCGTCGGGCGCGCCCCAGGTCCGGTAGGCCAGCCGGACGCCGTTGGCCTGAACTATATGGATCTCACTCATCCGTTGAGGCTACCCGGGGCGTGCCTGGTGGGCCGGGAAGCCGGGCCGGGGTCGGGTCGGGTCGGGTCAGGTCACGCGTCCGGCGACGCGGTTCAGGCGGTCGATGGCGCGCTCGAAGCCGCGGGTGAGGTCGTCGAAGACGGCCTGGACCGGGCGCTCCTCGGTCATCAGCCCCACGACCTGGCCGACCGGGGTCCCCAGCAGGGGCTCGACCTCGTACCGCTGGATGCGGGAGACGGCATCGGCGACCAGCAGGCCCTGCAGCGGCATCGGCAGCGGGTCGGGGCTGTCCGCGGCGTCCCAGGCGTCGGTCCACGCGGTACGGAGTTGGCGGGCCGGTTTGCCGGTCAGCGCCCGGGAGCGGACCGTGTCGCCGGAGCCGGCCGCGAGGAGCTTGCGGGTCAGCGCCCGGGAGTGGAGTTCCGCCTCCCGGGTGGTGAGCCAGACCGAGCCCAGCCAGACGCCCTGGGCGCCCAGGGCCAGCGCGGCGGCGATCTGCTCGCCGGTGCCGATGCCGCCGGCGGCCAGCACCGGCAGCGGATCGACGGCCCGCACCACTTCGGGGGTGAGCACCATGGAGGCGATCTCGCCGGTGTGGCCGCCCGCCTCGTAGCCCTGGGCGACCACGATGTCCACCCCGGCCGCCTGGTGCCGACGGGCGTGCCGGGCGCTGCCGGCCAGCGCGGCGACCGGCACGCGGTGGTCGTGGGCGCGCCGCAGTACGTCGGCGGGTGGTGCGCCGAGGGCGTTGGCGAGCAGCCGTACGGGGTAGTCGAAGACGACGTCCAGCTGGCTGCGGGCGACCTGGTCCAGCCAGCCGGTGATGCGCCAGCCGCTCGCTTCCCCGGGCGCCGGATCGGGCACCCCGTAGCGGGCCAGGGTGGCGCGGACGAACTCCCGGTGGCCCTCCGGGATCAGCGCTTCGATCCGCGCCTCCAGGTCCGTCCCGGCGCCGTCCGCCGCGTCCCCGGCGGGTTCTTCGGGGCGGGCCATGGCGGCGGGCATGACCACGTCCACGCCATACGGTCCGCCACCGGTGTGCCGCTGCATCCACTCCAGGTCGCGGCGCAGCTCGTCCGGGGCGCTGTAGCGGACGGCCCCCAGCACCCCGAAGCCGCCGGCCCGGGTGATCGCGGCGGCGACCGCGGGGAAGGGCGTGAAGCCGAAGACCGCGTGTTCGACTCCCAGTCGTCTGCTCAGCTCCGTCTCCATGGCGGCAGGATGCCGCAGCCGGAGTGCGGACGGAAGGCTTTTTCTGACGCTGCGTCAGTTCAGTGGGCGCCGAAGGTTCAGCGGCCCAGCGCCGCCATCGCCGCGTTGTGGCCGGCCACCCCGCTGACCCCGCCGCCGCGTACCGCGCCCGCCCCGCACAGCAGCACGTTGGGGTGCCCGGTGGCCACGCCCCAGCGCTCCGGGCCCGACTCCCCCGGCTCCTCCTCCGCCCAGGGGAAGACCAGGTCGCCATGGAAGATGCTGCCGCCGGGCAGCCACAGCTCCCGCTCCAGGTCCACGGGGGACTTGGCCTCGACGCACGGCCTGCCCTCGGCGTCCACCGCCAGGCAGTCGGCGATCGGCTCGGCCAGATGGGCGTCCAGCCGGGCCAGGGTGGCGGAGAGCAGTTCGGCCTTGACCGCGTCATGGTCGGCGGCGAACAGCCGGGCCGGGGTGTGCAGTCCGAACAGGGTCAGGGTGTGCAGGCCCTGCCCTGCCGCCTCCGAGCCGAGGATGGTGGGGTCGGTCAGCGAGTGGCAGTAGATCTCCGAGGGCGGTGCCTTTGGGCACCGGCCGGCCGCCGCCTGCCGGTGGGCCAGGTCCAACTCCCGGTAGCCCTCGGCGACATGGAAGGTGCCGGCGAACGCCTCGCGCGGGTCGGCCGCCGGATCGCGCAGCCGGGGCAGCCGCCGCAGCACCATGTTCACCTTGAGCTGGGCGCCCTCCGCGGCGGGGCGCGGCACCGGCTCGCCCAGCAGCTCGGCGAGCCGGTCCGGGGAGGCGTTCACCAGCACCTGCCGGGCGCCCGCGGTGTGTTCGCCGACCGCGTCCCGGTAGGTCACCTCGGCCGAGCTGCCGTCGGTGGCGATCGCGGTGGCGGTGCGGCCGGTGGCGAGGTACGCACCGGCCTGCCGGGCGGCCAGCGCCAGCGCGTCGGTGAGCGCGCCCATGCCGCCCACCGGGACGTCCCAGTCACCGGTGCCGCCGCCGATCACGTGGTAGAGGAAGCAGCGGTTCTGCCGCAGCGCGGGATCGTGGGCATGGGTGAAGGTCCCGATCAGCGCGTCGGTCAGCACCACGCCGCGCACCAGGTCGTCGGCGAACGCGGCCTCGATCGCCTCCCCCAGCGGCCGCTCCACCAGCGCCTCCCAGGCGGCCCCGTCGGCCACCTCGGCCCGTAGCGCGGCGCGGGTGGGCAGGGGCTCGGTCAATGTGGGGAAGACCCGCCGGGCCAGCCGCCCGGTCATGCCGTAGAAGCGTCGCCAGGCCGCGTACTCCCGGTCGGAGCCGGTCAGCCGGGCGAAGGAGGCGCGGGTGCGCTCCGGTTCGGCGCGGTGCACCAGCAGCCCGGTGGGCCGCCCGGCGCGTACCACGGGGGTGTACGAGGAGACGGCGCGCTTGGCGAGGGTCAGGCGCAGCCCCAGGTCCCGTACGATCACCGGGGGCAGCAGGCTGACCAGGTACGAGTAGCGCGACAGTCGGACGTCCACACCGGGGAACGGGCGGCTGGAGACGGCCGCCCCGCCCACCTGGTCCCGACGCTCCAGCACCAGCACACTGCGCCCGGCCCGGGCGAGATAGGCGGCGGCGACCAGTCCGTTGTGGCCGCCGCCGACGATCACCGCGTCATACGCGTCCCCTGGTGGCATGGCTCATCGGTAGCACGCGGGACACGCCCCGTCCAGGCGGCGCCACGCCGCCGAGGGTCGGCGGACCGGCTCACCGCGCGTCCCGGGGAGCGCTCGGCGCGGCCCGGCCGCGGAGGGCGGCGGCCTGCTGGTAGATCTCCACCGCCTCCTCCCGGCGGCCGAGTTGGTCCAGGCACTGGGCTTCGTCGGTGCGGCTGGTGATGGCGTCGGGGTGGTCGGTGCCCAGTACCCGCTCGCGGGCCCGGGCGACCTGCTGGTAGAGGGTGAGCGCGTCGGCCCAGCGGCCCAGCCAGCCCAGGCCCACGGCGATCTCCCGGCGGCTGACCAGGGTGTCCGGATGGTCGGGACCCAGGGTGCGCTCGCGGATCGCGCACACCTCCCGGGCCTCGGCGAGCGCTTCCTCCCAACGGCCCAGGCTGCCCAGGTTGACGCCGAGACCGTGCCGGGCGCGCAGCGTCTCGGGGTGGTCGGGGCCCTGGGTGCGGGTGCGGTCGGCGACCAGGTCCCGGCAGACCGCGAGCGCCTCGGCGCCGTGGCCCAGCCGGCCCAGGCTGATGCCGAGTTCGTAACGGGCGGCCAGCGTGTCGGGGTGGTCGGCGCCCAGTGCCCGGGCGCGGGCCGCGGCCACCTCGCGGTACTGGTGCAGCGCCTCGGGCCAGCGGCTCAGCCGGCCCAGCGCGTGCGCCACCTCGTACCGGGTGACCAGGGTGTCGGGGTGGTCGGGGCCCAGCACCCGGGCGCGGGCCGCGGCCACCTCGGCGGCCATGGTGTACGAGTCCTCCAGGCGGCCGAGCCGGCCCAGGGTGAAGGCGAGGTTGTGGCGGCAGCGCAGGGTCTCCGGGTGCTCGGGGCCCATGGTCCGCTCGCGGGCGGCCAGCACGGCGGTGTACACCTGCTGGGCGTCGAGGTGGCGGCCCAGCAGGCCCAGGACGTACGCGGTCTCCTGCCGGGCGGCCAGGGTGTCCGGGTGCTCGGGGCCCAGCACGCGCTCCAGTCCGGCGGATACCCGGCCGTACTCGCGCAGCGCGTCGGCCGGGCGCCCGGCCCGGCTGAGGGTGTAGGCGATCTCGTACCGGCTGGCGAGGGTGTCGGGGTGGTCGGGGCCCAGGGCGTGCTCCCGTTCGGCGGCCACCGAGCGGTGCACCGCGCCGGACTCCTCCCAGCGGCCGAGCCGGGCCAGTTCGAGGCCGGTGCGGTGCCGGGCGGCCAGGCTCTCCAGCAGGCCGGGCGGTGGCAGGGGCCGGTCCGGCAAGGTCGGCGGGACGGGCGGCCCGGGGGCGAAGTGGCCGGTCCACACCCCGGTGAGCCCGTCGGCGACCGGAGCCGGGGCGCTGTCCGCACGGTGTGCGGCGCCGGCCTTGGACCCGGTGGTCAGGGAGCGCGCCCAGGCGGGCAGCGGGGGTGGCGCCGTACCGCCGCCGGGGGCGAACCGCGCACCGCCGGACCACCGGTCGCCGACTTCGGCACGGGCGTCGCCGATCGGGCCGCCCAGGTCGGCGGCGTCCTGCGGGCGCTGGTCCGGCTCCTTGGCGAGCAGGTCCAGGACCATCCGCTCGAAGGGCTCGGGGAGTTCGGGCCGCTGCCGGCGGGGCGGCACCGGCGGGGTGTCGCGGTGTCCGACCAGGACGCTCCAGGCGTCGGCGCCGTCGAACGGCGGGGCGCCGGTGGCCAGTTCGTAGAGCACGCAGCCCAGCGAGTACAGGTCGCTGCGGTGGTCGATGGGGGCGTCGCCCTCGATCTGCTCGGGCGACATGTACTGCGGGGTGCCCATGGCGAGGCCGGTGCCGGTGAGCCGGGCGGTGAAGTCGATGTCGTGGCCGAGCCTGGCGATGCCGAAGTCGCAGACCTTCACGGTGCCGTCGGTCAGCCGCATGATGTTGGCCGGTTTCAGGTCGCGGTGCACCACGCCCTGGCCGTGGGTGTAGGCGAGTGCCACGGCCATCTGCTCGGCGATGTCCACCACCTCGGGCACCGGCAGCGGCTGCTGCTTGTGCTCGTCCAGCAGCTGCCGCAGGTTGCGGCCGTCCAGCAGCTCCATGACCAGGTAGAGGACGCCGTCGTCCTCTCCGAAGTCGTGCACCACGGTGACCCCCCGGTGCTGGAGCGAGGCGGCCACCCGGGCCTCCCGGCGGAAGCGCTCGCGCAGCACCGGCAGGAAGGTGGAATCCCGCTGCGGCCCCAGCGGTTTGAGGCACTTGACGGCCACCCGGCGGCCCAGCGACTCGTCCCGGGACCGCCATACCTCGCCCATCCCGCCGCGCCCGATGAGATCCAGCAGCCGGTACCGGTCGTGGATCAGCCTGGACTCAGCCATTCTTCGCCGCCGCCCCCGTTCCCCTTGCGCCTTTGCCCACCACCGCTCTCGAACGATGCCGTATCGCTCCGGCCCACGGTCCAGTATGGCCGCCGGCCGGCACCGAGCGCAGGGCGGCACGGCGGGGTGTCGCCGGGCGGGCCCGGGCG
>NZ_SRID01000204.1 GCF_004684805.1 Streptomyces palmae | reverse complement strand
GCGCGACCCCGCCACGGTGTGTGGCGGGGTCGCGCCGCTGCCATGCGCTGGGCCTGCGCCCTACGCCCCCTGCCGGACCCGGTGGAAACCGGTCAGAGGTCCATGATGAAGCGCAGGAGGAATCCCTCCGCGGGCCCCCAGGCGGTGACGCGGGCGCCATCGTCCATCGGCAGCGCCTCCTCGCCGGGCAGGTCGACATTGACCGTCGGGCTCATACCGCTGCCGGGCTGAGCACCCTGGAGGCGGACGGGGATGTTCTTCACGTCCATCGTGTCCATGCCGCCGCCGGACAGGAGCAGAGCGGCGTACCCGTCCTTCCCCGGCTCAAGGGTGAGGAACTTCTCGCCCCCGTCGCTGTCCTTGATCATGCTGATCGCCTGCCGGGCACCGTTGAAGTGGATGTCCGGGTAGCTGTAGAGGTTGCACTTCTTGCTGCCGGTGTTGGTGACGGTGATGAGGATGTGCCTGACGTCCTCGGAGGGCTCGTCCTTGCTCTCGGTACCGAAGGAGAGATCCTTGGTCTCACAGGCGGCGATGGCACTGCTGCCGGCGCTGCCACCACTGTCGCCGCCGCCGTTGGCCTTGCTGCCGTCGTCGGTGCCGCTTCCGCTCCCGGTGTCGCTGCCGGTGTCGCTGCCGCTGTTGGCGCCGCTTCCGCCGCTACCACCGTCGGTGCCGTCCGAGCCGCCGGCCGGCTTGGACGGGGCCGTCCCCCCGGACTGGGCCGGGCTGGAGGCGCTCGCCTTGTCCGAGGACTTGGTGTCGTCCGAGCCGCTCGGGTCGCAGGCCGTGGCCGTCAGAATCGCGGCCACCGCCGCGGCTCCGAGGGCGTAGGTCTTCAGGCCCCTGGGGCTCTTGCGCGCAGACGTGTTCATGGTGTTCCCCCGTGGTCAGCGGTACATCGCACTCTTGTATGACACATCGAGGGTGCCCTGCGCACCGCCGACAACTCGCGTGCCACGCCACGCTGTTACCAATCGAAGACAGGGAGGAAACGGTTCCGTCGGACGGTCTCGAACACGGCGGGGCCAGGCGGGGCAGGGTCGGCCGCGTCCGGTTCAGGCCGGCCGCAGGTCCTGGGTGACCACGCGGACCAGGTCGCTCTCGGAGACGCCGTCCTTGGAGGTGAACACCAGCGCCGGGTGGTGCGGATCGGCGGGCTTGTCCAGGGTGATGACCGCGAACGCCTCGTCGTAGTAACGGCACTTCTGGGTGCACTGGGTGTACTTCTGGGTGAAGACGCGCGCCGGGCCGAGCGCGGTGCGTACCGTGCGGGCGGTCTTGTCCACTTCGGCCGGGATGTCGGCGGTGGTGCGGTAGTGCGGGTGCTGCCCGTTGATCGGCGTCCGGTTCACCTGCTCGTCCACCTCGCAGCCGGTGGAGAGTGAGGACCAGCTGTAGAAGGCGGAGCCCGCGCGGTCTCCGTCGTCGGGGTCCACCACCCACTGCGCCCGGTCGTTCTCGCACTCCTTGGATGCCTGCTCGCCCGCCGGCGTCCGATAACCCGAGTAGCCCTCGCCCAGGGTGAACCGCTTGGGGAGCGCGAGTCGGAAGGCGGGGATCCCCTTGCCGCCGGCCCGGTGGACGGCCCCGGGGTCGGCGGCGCGGTCCCAGCCCGCGCCGAACGGCGAGGCCGGGTCGCCGGACCGGGTGGGCTCGGCCGAACCGGTGGGCTTGGGCGGATCGGCCTGGTCGCCCCCGTCGCAGCCGGTCAGTGCGGTCAGGGAGACCCCGACGGCCACGAGGTAGACCGGCCACCTCCGGGTGACCGTCCGCCCGCGCGTCCCCTGGCCTGTCGCTCGCATCCGCTCTGCCCCCGTCGTTCGCCCCACGCCACCCGCCCGGTGACCGTCCGCGAGTCTGGGACGCGAGGGTGCGGTGGCCGGTTCCCAACGGTGGCCGACCCCGCACACCGTCGCCGGCCCGGCCCGTACGCCATCGCCGGCCCGCCCCTTGTAGTAAGCCTTGGCCAGGGTGACGCACCGCCGGCCGGCAGGTGAGGGGTGTGTCCGGGCCGCGGCCACGGCTGCCGGTCAGCGGGGTCCGGCGGTCACACCCCGATGAAGCGCACGGTCTCCCCCATGTCCGCCCGTCCGGTACGCAGTGGCGGCACGCCTTCCCTCTCGTACCCCACCGAGACACCGCAGAACAGCACGAGCCCGTCATCCGCTCCGACGATCCGGCTGACGGTGCCGCGGTACATCGTCCACATCACCTGGGGGCAGCTGTGCAGGCCCTCCGCCCGCAGCAGCAGCATGACCGTCTGCAGGAACATCCCCGCGTCCCCCCACTGCCCGGGCCCCATCGCCCGGTCCAGGTAGCAGAACAGGACGACCGGCGCCCCGAAGGCCCCCGAGTTCAAGGCTGCGATCTTCCTGGGCCTGTCGGGGTCCTCGCGCTCGATGCCCAGCGCCTGGTACCGCTGGGCGGCCGCGGCGGCGAAGCGGTCCTGGTACGGGGAGGCCAGTTCGGCCGGGTACATCGGGTACTCCCGCTCGTCGCCGGGGTCTCCCGCCAGCGCCCGGGCCGTCGCGCGCCGCTTCAGTTCGGCCAGCGGCTCGCCGCTGACGACGTACACCCGCCACGGCTGGAGGTTGCCACTCGACGGCGCCCGCCCCGCCGCGGCCAGCACGCGCTCGAGTATCTCCTTGGGCACCGGCTCACCGCTGAACGCCCGCACGGCTCGGCGGCTGTCCACGGCCTCGTACACGTCCATGCCATCTCGTCCTCTCACTCGACGACCGTGTCGGCCGAGGCCGCGGCTCCCGTCACCGGCGCAGCGGCGGGACGGGACCGCGCCCACCTCGCGGGCCTGCTCACGCTCGACACCGTCGACGTCGGTACCGCCTCCTCCAGGCCGACCTCTGATCCGCGGATACGGACCTTGGTCGCGGACCCCGCGGAAGCGGCGGCGCGGGCCTCGCCACCAGTGAGGCCGCGCGGGCTGCCGGACCAGGAGGTGATGTCGGTCGTCAGCCTGCTGTCGCCCGTGTGAACCCGTGGCTCCGCTCCACCTTCGCCACGTGCAGCGTGTAGCTCTGGTACCACTCGGCTCGCCCGCACTTCTGCGCCGCGCGGTGCTCGGCGTCGCTCCGCCACTCCGCGAGGGCGTCGGCGTCGCGGAAGTACCCGACGGTGATGCCCAACCCGCCGGGGGTCTGCGCGTGGTCCATCCCCAGGAACCCGGGGACGTCCTTGACCAGCTCTTCCATGCGTGCGTTGGTCTCGCTGTAGCCGCCCTGTTCCGGGGTTCGCACCGTACTGAAGACAGCTACGTAGTAGGGAGGTTCAAAGGCCGGGACGGGCGCGGCGGGCACTCCCGAGTGATCGCTCATGGCGCCACCGTAAGGCGGGACGCGCCCGATGATCCAGCGTTCTTCCTGGACGGGACCATGAGGGGTCGGGCTCTGGGCCGAGGCCGTCCTCGCTCTCCGCCGGCTCCCGGAGACAGCGAGGAGGCCACCCGCTCACGGAGCGACGCGGGGCGCGCGGACCCCGGACGAACGTCGCCTGGTGCGGCCCTAGGAATCCAGCTCCTTGGCGGTGAGCCTCCAGGTTCCGGCGGCGTAGTAGCGCACCACCACCGGACCGTCGGGGATCGGCACCGTCCGTCGCAGCGAACCCGAGTCGGAGAGCAGGAAGCGGTTGTCGGTCGGCAGGCTGTCGTGGCCTTCCACCTCGAAGGTGTGCAGGCTGACATAGCCGCCGTCGACGTTCCGATCGCCTCTGAAGTCCACCCGCAGGTCGACCCCCGGGCCGGTGTGGAGCAGCGCCTCGGGGCCGTAGCCGTACAGCGTCCCCTGGAGCCGGCGCGCGGCGGCGACCGGCTTGACCCGCAGCTGCCACCGGTTGGTCGCGGTGATCCGGAACCGCAGCGGCCGCCCCATCGGGGCCTGGGTGACCCTGCTGCCCCGGAAGTCGGGCAGCGGGGAGGCGAAGAGGAACTCCTCGTCCTTGTTGTGCCGGTCGAGCGGGTAGAGGGAGACGTACCCCTCGCCCTCATGGGCCAGCTCGACGAGCACGGGCCCGGGGGGCACCGAGGCGTCGACGGTGATCACGTCATGGCCGTGCCCCGCCGCGGTGAACGGCTCGAAGACCGGGCCGAAGTCCCAGCCCTCGACAAGCTGGTACGGCCGCTCGGTGGGCGGGTAGAGGCCCGGCACGTAGGCGCCCTCCGGGGGCGGCTCCTGCCCCGGCACCTTCACCACCCCGGTCAGCGGCACCGGCAGGGACCCGCCCCGCACCGGCGCGGCGTCCGCGACCTCGATCCCGTACTCCTCGACCAGTCCGGCGAACCCGGCGCCGTATCCCTGCCCGAGCGCCTGGAACTTCCAGCCGCCCGCCTCCCGGAAGAACTCCCCGAGGGCGACGGCGGGCACCTCCACCGGCTCCGCCATCGTGTACGAGAGGACGGCCGCCCCGTCCGGTGCGAACGCCCCCAGCGCGGGGACCGCCTCGAAGGCACCGTGCCCGGAGGAGCAGGCGACCACGATCCGCCCCACCTCCGACTCGACCCCGGCAAGATCGATCTCCAGCCCCGAGGGGCCGAGCCGGACCGCCCTCGACGGATGCTCGGGCTGGCGGTGGAAGACCAGGTCCGCGTCGCCCCGGACCCGCCCGGAGGAGGCGAGCAGCAGCGCCGCCGTCTCCCCGCCCGCCACGTCGACCCGCAGCGCCACCGTCGGCATCCAGTGCCCGGTGACCTCAGCTATGTGCTCCATGCCGCACATCATGCGGCATGCAGCGCCCGGTCGACCGTCGGCGTCGGTGCGCGAGGGCGGGATTCGCGCAGGCGCTGCCGGCCCATGCCCCACCCCGCGTCGCTCGGACACGACTCCTCCGCGTGTGCTCGCACGGCCCGCGCACTTGACCGTCGACATCGGTGCGCGAGACCGTCGTTCCGCGCAATCACTCTCAACCGCTTGGCAGGGGAGGCCGCCGTGGAGTTACGGTTCGTCGGAATCGACCCGAACACCGGAGGGGAGGGGTCGCCCTCGGTGTGGGTGGAAGAGGAGTCCGCGGATCTGGTCGTGCAGGGCGAGGAAGCCGACGAACTCCTCCAGACCCTGGTCCGCGAGACCGAGTGGGTGGCCGGCCACACGACGGGGATCCCCGCCCACGAGAGGGTGATCCGCATCCCGGCCCGGATGGTGCCAATCCTCAGGGAGGCATGCGATGCCGCTGAACGCGCAGCAGCTGAACACCGCGACGTTCGCTGAACTCCTGGCCGCCACCGAGCGCACGGCCGTCCATCTGGAGATGCGCGACCTCTACTCGGTGGGCGACGAAGCCGACGACTACGCCGCCTTCCTGAGCACCGGAGTGCCCAACCTGGACCCGACGCGCTCGTTCTGGCCGCAGTGGACACCCCTGGTCCAAGAGGCGGTCGGTCGCGGAGTGGTGATGCGCCGGGCGAGGATCGTCTCCGAGCCGGTCACCGACTACATCCGCTATGAGCACGCCATCACCCCGCTCAACCTCCAGGCCGGTGAACAGGTCCGCTGGCTGCCCCGCCGCCACGCCTCCGACATCCCGTTGCCCGGTAACGACTTCTGGCTCCTGGACGACCGGCTCGTACAGTTCAACCACTTCACCGGCACCGGCGACTGGGCCGACAACGGCAAGGAGCGCACCACCGACCCGACCGTGGCCGCCCTGTGTGCGACCGCGTTCGAGAAGGTGTGGGAGCGCGCCGTCCCGCACGACAAGTACACCCTCTGACCCGCCCGTCACAGGACACGCACTCCACCTCATGCCCGTCTCCCCCTCGTCCAGCGCCCAGGCCGCCCGCGAAGCCCTTGCGGTGCGCCTGGGCCACCTGATGAAGGACGCCGGCATCAATGGGCGCGAGCTGTCCCGCCGGTGCCGCTGGGACAAGGCCAAGACCTCCCGGATCCTGGGTGCCAAGGCAGCTCCCTCCGACGCCGACATCCGGGCCTGGTGCAGGGCCTGCGAGGCTGACGACCAGGCCGATGACCTGGTGGCGACCGCCCGCGCGGTGGAGTCGCTGTACATGGAATGGCGCCGCCAGCACCGCGCCGGTATGCGCAGGGCACAAGAGGACGTCCTCGCCCGCAACGCCACCGCCCGCGTCTGCCGGGCCTACGTGTCCAACGTCATCCCGGGCTTCTTCCAGACCGCCGACTACGCGACCGCCCTGATGCGCTCCATCACCGACTTCCAGGGCACCCCGGACGACATCCCCGAAGCCGTCGCCGCCCGCCTGGCCCGTTCCCGCTTCCTCTACGAGGGCGACCACCGCTTCGTCGTCCTCATCGAGGAGTGGGTTCTGCGTACCCGGATCGGAACGACGACCACGATGGCCGGCCAACTGCGTCACCTGCTCACCGTGATGCCCTTGCCGTCGGTCTCCCTCGGCATCATCCCCGCAGGCGCCCGGCGCACAGTGTGGCCGCTGGAGGCGTTCTACCTCTACGACGACCGTCACGTCGTCGTGGAGACCCTCACCGCCGGGATCAACATCCGTCAGCCGCGCGAACTCGCCGACTACGCCAGGGCATTCCAGGCACTGGCTCGGATGGCGGTCCACGGGGACGCCGCCCGCGAACTCATCCACGCCGCGGCCCTGGAGTAATCCGCGCAACCATCCGCAACACCGTTGAGAATCCGCCCGCGCCGTCCGTAGCGTCGACTCACCGACGAGCCGCCGAGGGCACTCCCGCCAGGGCGTTGTGAGCTGCCGCACGCCCGGCGAGTTCAGGGACGCCTGGGAACAAGGTCTCCCGGTCCCGGTACCACCCTGCGATCGAGAGGGGTACGACATGAGCACCGCAACATCCGAATTGCGCAGGTTCCTCGTCATCGCCGGCCGGCGCCTCAGGAACGGTCAGTCCGCCGCGGAGATGTTCTCCCCGGCCGTGGACGCCGTCTGGCACCAGATGCTCGGCACTCCCCAGTACCAGGCTCTCTGCCGGGAGACCGCGGGCCGGCCGATCGGTCATGCCGCCAACAAGGGTCAAGGCCCCATCTCCTGGGTGACCGCCTACGAGGAGGCATACGGCCCGCTGCCGGAGATCTGGTTCACTGACGCCGAGGGCAGACTGGACCACGAGGCCATCGCCCGCTACCGCGCCACCGGGACCGTGGTCGCCGAGTGGGACTGCTCGCCGATCGGCGGCGGAGGCGATGACGACCTCGTACCGGAGACCGACCGCAGGTGACCGCGGCCCGCACCACGGTGGCGTCCCGGTCCACCGCCGGGGCGCTGCGCCTGGTCGAGCGCAGTACGCCGCTGCCGACGAGCGTGGAAATCAGTGCGTACGTAGAGCAGATGACCGCCTTCTGCCCCTACCTGAAGCCTTCCCTGCACCGGGGCCTGACCGCGTGGAGCGTCTACCGGGCCACCGGGGATGCCGAGGCGGTGGAGGCGGAGCTGTTCTTCGCGGGTGTCCAGGCCGCCGAGTGGCTCCGGCCGCTGCTGAACCGGCCGCACGGCGGCCTGCGGTGCGAGAACATCGTCCTCTTGGGTGACGTCCCCGGCGCCCGGCACCGTGGTCTGCTGGCGTGGCCGCACTGGGCCCTCAAGGTCATCTACGCCCCGGTCGGAGTCATGGTCGGCAAGTTCCACGCGGATGAAGTCGAACTCGCCCGCTCGGGAGAGCGGATCCCGGCGGCCCCGGTCTCGTTCCTCCCTGTGCGGGCCGCCGTGCGCCGACGCGATCCGCGCTTCCTGACCGCGACCCCGGACCTGGGCGCCTCGCTCGCCGCGGCGAGCGACGACGGCCGCGACCTGTTCGCGCACATCCCCGCCCAATGGAAGGAGATCCGGACATGGTCCAGGCGGTTCCTGCCCCCGGCCAAGCCCTCGACCTCCTCGCCGACCGGCTCGGCGAACCCCTCACCACCCGGCTCCTGAGCGACCGGCGTGGCACGCGTGCCTGGAAGGTCTGCGGGCCCCGCGGCGCCGTCGCTCTGAAGGCGAACAACCCGGACCAGGACACGGCTGGGAGCAAGGCGGCCGAAATGGCGCAGGAGGACGACCACCTGATCCGCCTCACCGCGGCCGGCGCGCTCGGTCCCGGCTACCGCGTCGATGCCGGAGTCTGGCAGGACGGTCGGTGGCTCGCGGTCCGCTGGATCGACGGCGCCCTGTTGTGGCGTGCGCTCGCCCTGGCGCGCGGGCCGGAAGGCGACCGGCGCTCCGTCCGCCCCTGGCTCCGGGGGATCGCCCGTACGTGGGCCGAGCACCTGGCCCGTATGCACGGCGAAGGGTGGGCACACGCCGACGTCCAGCCCACCAACACCCTCATCACCGGCGACGGCCGCGCCGAGGTCATCGACTACGCCCTCGCCTGCGGCCCCGACCCCGCCCCCGAGGGACGGCTGCCGTATCGGGGAGCCTTGACCCACACCACCGCGCCCGAGATCGCCGACGCCATCCTTTCCACCCCCGGCGACACGCACATCCAGGCCCAGCCGGCGGCCGACGTCTGGAGCTTGGGCGCATCGCTGTTCTGGGCCTGGACCGGCTGTCACCCCGTCCCCTACGCGGACAGCGCCGACCGCAGGGAGAAGCTGATCGTCATCGCCAAGGGCACCACCAGGAATCTGTGCGACCTCCGGCCATGGCTGTTTCCCGAGTTTGAGAAAGCCATCACCGCCTGCCTGGCCCCCGACCCGGCCGACCGCCCCACGGCCGAGGAACTGACCGAAGCATGGTGACCTTGCGCGCGCTGACTCTCGACGACGCCCCGGCCCTCACCCGGATCTACAGCGGTGCCTCGATCCGCTTCACCACGGGCAAGACCCTCACCCCTGACCAGGCCGAGGTGAAGATCCGCACCGCCCTCGCCGGGGCTTCAGAGGATCCCCGGTCGCAGTGGAGCTGGGGCATCCTCGCCGAAGGCGAGATGATCGGCCTGATCGCCGTACGGCGACGGGCACCCGGCATGGGCACCGTCAGCTACATCCTGCGCGACGGCACCTGGGGCAACGGCTACGCCACCGAAGCCCTCCACCAGGTCGTCGCCTTCGCGTTCACCACCACGGGCCTGGCCCGCCTGGAAGCCAGGCACCACCCCGGCAACCCGGCCTCCGGCCGTGTCCTGGCCAAAGCCGGCTTCACCCGCACCGGCACCTGCGACCGGCGCGTCGAAGACGGAACGTTCGTACCGTACGAGACGTACGCGATGCGGCACGACAGCACGAGCGCCGGCAAGCCGGCCAGAACGTTCCCGGGCCCCACGGCAGTGTGATTCCGCGGTCGGCGGTCCCCGCACCCAGCTCGGGTACGCCTTCGGCTTCCCCCATCGGCCACCTGCTGGGCGCCCCCGCGGGGTCAGCCGTGCATGTGTTGGAGGGTCGAGGCCGGGGTCCGGCTCGCGCGCCAGCCGTCCACGCGTGGTCCGACGAGGTCGGACGGCCAGTCGGCCGTGTCGATCGCGGCCTGGTAGACCGCGTCGCCGAACATCACGATCGCCTGGTGCGGGTCCTCGGTCCGCCGCAGGACGTCCCAGGGCAGCAGCACCAGGCCGGCGTCCGCCTCCCAGGTGGCGCCGTCCACTCCCCAGGACCGGCCCTCCAGACCGTCCGGCTGCGGCCAGATGTAGGCGTACATGCCGATGCTCGGCCTGTCGGGCACGTTCTTGAACGAGAAGCCCACCGAGACGTACGCGTTGAGCTGCGCGTTCTGCATGAACGTCGGCGCGTCCTTCGGCGGGGTGGTGGGCTGCGCCCGGTGCCGGGTGGCGGACAGGTCGAACCCGCCCCACATCACACCCACCCGCGGGCGATGACCCAGGAAGGGCGCCTGCCAGGCCTCCAGCCCGCTGGAGGCCATGTTCATGGCCTGCCACATCAGGCGGGCCGCGTGCGGGTCCCAGGTCCGTTCGGCCCGATCGTCTTCGAAGGTGGCCGGGGAGTCCGGGATCTCGCAGATCAGCGAGGTGCGCGGGCGGGGCATGCCGAGTTCGACCGCGGCGTCGCAGAACGCCTGGTAGAACGCGGCGACCGAGCCCCCGGTCAACGGGAGTCTCCGTTCGTCCTTGTCCGTCTCGATCACGACGTCGCCGTCGAGGAGGCGGTAGTGCACGGTGAAGGTCACGTCCGGGTGGCGGAACACCGGTGTACCGAGTCCGCGGGGCGTGACCTCCAGGACGACGTTGCCCCAGCCCGCCTCGAAGGGATAGTCCAGGGTGTATTTGCCCGCGACCTGGGAGATGCGGTTCACGTAGTCGACCATGGGCGCCAACTCCGCGTGGTCGAGCTCCGGCCACGCGTCGAGACGTTCGCTCACGGGGAGCCTCCCCAGCGTGTCAGTAGAGGTCGCCGGTAGCCGTCGGCCGGGAGGGTCAGGGCCGGTGCGCACACGTCACCGCGCCGTGCCGGGCCGGCCTCCGGCACCGAAGTGCGGTCCGCGTCCATCGTCCCACGTGGGGCGGCGTGGCGCGCGTTCGCGGACAGGCGGCACCGGACCGCCCGCGAAGCCCGCGCGCCGCGCCCGCACCACCTGACGCGGGCGCTGGGATCGACGGGCGTCTCCGGACCCCTCCGTCAGCGGTTCTCCCAGCGCCCGACGACGTCGCGGCACGCTTTCACGTGCTCCTCCGCCACGATCAGGACGAGATTGCCGGTGTGATCGCTGTACTGGACCAGCACGTTCACTCCCGCGTCGCCCAGCAGCCGTGCCAGCGCGCCGAGTTGTCCGGGTGTCTCCTGGTCCAGCCGGGTCATGACGACATCCCGGACGGCGGCGGTGCCAAGGGCGGCCTCGGTGGCGGCCCGGAGCGCGATCGAGCCGTTGTCGACCAGATAGTGCGCGATGGCCCGGCCGTCATGGGTGAATACGCCGCCGCCCTCCAGGCTCACCCCCGCGCGGCCGAGGGCCTGGCCGAGGTCGGCCAGCGCGCCGGGCCGGTCGGGGAGATGGACCTCAAGGTCCTGGAGGTGGGCGGTCATGCGATCACCACCGTGGTGGTCACGTCCACGGGCACCGACAGCGAGTTGGCGATGTAGCACTCACGGTGAGCCTGTTCGGCCAGCTTCCGCACCTCGGCCTCGTCGGTCCCGGCGGCGACCTTGACGGTGACGGCCAGGTGGATCGCGCCGAGGCGGGCGGGCTGGGCCCTCAGGTCGAGATGACTGCTCGCCTCGTCGTCGTAGGCCAGCACGTCGATGCCGGCGCGGGCGGCGGCGCCCAGGAAGGACAGCATCTGGCAGGAGGAGGCGGCCATGACGACGAGCTGTTCCGGGTTGAGCCGCTCAGGGCTGCCCCGGAAGGCCGGGTCCGCGCTCAACGCCACTTCCGCGGCGGCGGGCGGTGCGATGGCGACGTGGTCGCGCGAGTAGGAGCGGATCCCGGCAGCCGTGGAGCCGTCCCAATGCAGGTGGGTGGCGTAAGCGTGCGAACTCATGGTGCGACGGTAGGTCCGGGACCCTTCGGCGGTTGCCGAAGCGTCGCCCTCCTACCGTCGTGGCACCGCACCCGCCACGTACTAGCCCGCGTAGTCGCGCAGCTTCTCGGTGCCGAGCGTGAAGCCGACGGGGGCTGGGATCTCGATCGTCTCGCCGAAGGGCTGTTTCACCGCCCTGCGGTACGTGCCACCCTCGGGCCGGCTGTGGACAGTGATCGAGCTGTCCTCGCGGTCGATGAGGAGGTAGACGGGGATGCCGGCCGCCGCGTATCCGTCACGCTTGTCCACACGGTCGCGCTGGTCAGTGTCCCAGTCGTGCGAGGTGACCTCCACAGTCATCAGCACGCCATCGGGATCGGCCCAATCTCCCTCTTTCACGAAGTGATCAATGGGCACGAGACAACCGTCCGGACGGGCACGCCCCTTCCGGTACGTCTCGACCTTCAGCCCCTTCTCCGGCCAGAGGTCCAGTTCAGGACGATGCTGCAAGCACTGCCTGGTCAACCACATCATGATCGCCCCGTGGACACCGTCCGGCACTGGCTTGACCTCTAGCCTTCCCTTGATGAATTCGAGCGTCACGGTCTCCGGCGCCGTACGCGCCAGCTGCTCGAACTCCTGGACGAGCATCTGCGGCCGGTCATCGGTCATAGGGGTCATGGCGTCGCCTCCTCCCCTCCATCGTGCCCTCAGATCAGGGGGCGCGTCCTGCAAGGTCATGCGGGATTCCTTTCGAGAGGCCGGAAGGCGGCGCGGAGCTGTTGGACTCGGGCGTGGACGTCGGCGGGGTCGGGCCTGGTGTGTTCGGGGGCCGGGGATACGCCTCGGCAGGGGCGGCAG
>NZ_SRID01000203.1 GCF_004684805.1 Streptomyces palmae | reverse complement strand
CCCCCGTTCCGCCCAGTGGGCTCCTCCCACCCCAATCCCATGGATTTCCCCCGCACTTGAGGTGCGGCATGCCGCCCTGCCCGCGCGGCGCGGCGGCCGTTCGGACAAGGAGGTCGCATCCCATGGCATCCGCCACGAAGAAGGTCGAGCACAAGGTCTCCTGGGCCACCCTGGGCAGCCTGGCCGCAGCCGGTGCGGTCACGGTGCTCAACGCCACCGTGGGCGACGCGGAGCTGATGGGCTCGCTGCCGGCCGCGGCGCAGTACGTCATCACCCTGGTCGTCCCCCCGCTGATCACCTTCCTGGGCGGCTACGCGGCCCCGCACACCCCGCGCAACGGCATCCGGCTCCCCCGCTGAACCCCCGAGCCGACGATCGCGGCAGCTCAGGCCGGGTTGTCAGACCCTGCCGCTAACGTCGGCCGGGTCCCTATACGTCATTGCTGCTGACGCTACTCGGACACCGCGCCCCGCCCTCCGTGACAGCGCACGGAGGGCGGGGCGTACCGGTGCCGGGGCGGGGCGGTGGCAGACACGCCCGTCCCGGCGGCGCGGCGCGGCGCGGCGTGCTCAGCTCCAGGTCTGGCCGGCGGGCTCCTGGATGGTGGCGTTGAGGCGGTTGAACAGGTTGGTGGTGGCGATCATCAGGATGATGGCCGCGAGCTGCCGCTCGTCGAAGTGGTCGGCGGCCTCGTCCCAGATGTCGTCCGGCACGGCCTGCCCGGACCGGTCTGCGAGCCGGGTGGCGGCTTCGGCGAGGGCCAGGGCGGCGCGCTCGGCATCAGTGAAGAACGGCGCCTCCCGCCAGGCCGCGACCTGGTGCAGCCGCTCGTCGCTCTCCCCGGCCTTCTTGGCGCTGGCCACCCCGCCGTACACACAGGCGCTGCACCCGTTGATCTGACTGACCCGCAGATGCACCAGCTCCATGGTCTGCTGCGGAACGCCTCCCTGGTGCATGGCCTTGATGAGGCTCTGGATACCGGTCATCGCGTCGGGCAGCACCATCGCGGCGTTCTTCATCCGGGCAGTCATCGTGATCTCCTCGCGTCCGACCGGGTGCCGCGCGCCTGCCACGCGGCCCGGTTGCCTTCCGTCACCGCACTGACGGAGCGGGCGGGGCGGATGTGACAGCCGCGCGGGGTTTTTTCCGCGGAAGCCGTCGCCCGGGTGATCACGCGGTGCCGGCCGCGATCCTCGCGGTCGCGGCGAAGAGCCCGCGGCCGCTTCCGGCGGCCCTCGGGGGTGGTCTCGGAGCACTGTCGGCCGACCGGGGCACTTGACTCGACTTGACGGCTTGTCATCAGTCATGTACGGAGCGCGACTGCTACTCAGGCGGGTATGCAACGAAGATATCGCTCATCGTCATCCGGATGGCGGGCCCGGGCCTCCCGGCTCGCCACGGCGGCCCTGGCCCTTGTCGTCAGTGCGGGAGTGACGGCGCTCGGTCCGGTCGGTACCGCTTCGGCGCAGCCGACCGCCGTGGGCTCGCCCCTGGTCTCGGAGACGTTCACCGAGGCGACCGCGCCGGAGTTCACCGGACTGGGGGATGCCTGCCTCACCGGCGCGCCCCCGACCACCGGCCCGCTCCCACCGGGGGACCACCCGCTCGGCGGCTGCCCGCCCGGGGTGGGGCCGGTACCGCCTTCGAACGGCGCGCCGCACGGCTATCTCCGGCTGACCGACGCCACCAACGACTCGGAAGGCGCCGCCCTCTACAACCACCCGGTGCCGGCCAACGAGGGCCTCAACGTCACCTTCGACCAGTGGCAGTACGGCAGCACCACCCCGGCCACCCCGGCCGACGGCATCTCGTTCTTCCTGGTGAACGGTGACACCTCGTTGACCCGGCCCGGCGCCTTCGGCGGCAGCCTCGGATACGCGCAGAAGCGCGACAGCGATATCGCCACGAACCCGATCCTGCCCGGTGTGGACAACGGCTATCTGGGCGTCGGCCTCGACGTCCTGGGGAACTACTTCGGCGACTGGGAGCAGCGCGGACACGGTTGCGCCGTACGGTCCCCCGCCGGCACGAGTTTCCACGTCCCGGCGCCCGGCCCGGACATGGTGACGCTGCGCGGCCCCGGCAACGGCATCGACGGCTACTGCTTCATGACCGCCACCACCAACAACTTCACCACCACCGGTCCCTGGCCGTCGACCCTGCCCGGCCAGTTGCAGGGACCGACCACCTCGCTGCCTCCCGGCGCCACCCCCGCCGAGGCCGAGGCGGCGCTGGAGGTGTCGCGCCGCAGGGTGCACGTCCAGATCACCCCGGCTCCCAACCCGGTGGTGAACGTGTGGATCGACTTCAACGACGGCACCGGCTCCCACCAGGTGCTGAGCACACCGGCCCCGACGCCGGTGCCGCCCACCTACAAGTTCGGTTTCGCGGCCTCCACCGGTCTGTTCACCGACGTCCACCTCATCCGCAACGTGGTCGTCACCTCCGACGAGCCGCTGCCGGAGCTGAACCTGGTCAAGCAGGTCGTGAAGCCGCTCCCCGGGGACCTGACCGTGGGCAGCCGGGTGCCCTACGAGTTCGTGGTGACCAACTCGGGCGAGACGCGGATCGACAACCTCGCCGTCAACGACCCGAAGATCGGCCCGGTGAACTGTCCCACCACCTCACTGGCGAGTGGTCAGACCGTCACCTGTACGGCCACCTACACCGTCACGGCGGCGGACGTGGCCGCCGGCCGGATCGCCAACACCGCCATCGCGACGGGTACCTCGGACGGTGAGACGGTCGAGTCCCCACCCTCCTCGGAGACCGTGCCGGTGGAACAACCACCCGGCATCGACGTGGAGAAACGGGTGGAGACCCCCGGGCCGTACTCCGTCGGGCAGAGGGTCACCTACACGTACACCGTCCGCAACATCGGCGGCACGCAGCTGACCGGCGTCCAGGTGCGGGACGACCACGTCACCGGCATCACCTGCGAGTCGACCACCCTGGCGCCGGTCGGCGAACCAGGTGACAGCACCACCTGCACCGGTACGTACACCCTCACCGCGGCCGACGGCACGGCCGGCTCCGTGACCAACATCGCCACGGCGACCGGTACCTCGGACGGCCGGACGATCACCTCGCCGGAGGCCCAGGCGACCATCCCGGTCGGAGCGCCCCACCTCACGCTGACCAAGCGGGTGGCCTCGCCGGGTCCGTTCCAGGTCGGTGACACGGTCGACTACACCTACACCCTCACCGACACCGGCACCACCACGCTGAACCGGATCGTGGTCCAGGACGACCGGGTGGCCGACGTCAGCTGCCAGATGACCACGCTCACTCCCGGCGCGAGCACCACCTGCACGGGTCAGTACACGATCACCCGAGCCGACCTCGACGCCTGCGAGGAGACCGGGATGGACCCCTGCGAGATCACCAACATCGCGCAGGCCGGCGGAATCGACGCGGTCACCGGCAATGACGTCACCAGTGAGCGGGACCAGGCCACGGTCCAGGTGCGGGCGGACCAGCGGGCCGACCTCACCCTGGTCAAGCGGGTGACCTCGACCGGCCCGTTCACCGTCGGCAGCCGGGTCGAGTACACCTACTCCGTCACCAACACCGGCAACGTCGCCCTCCACGACCTGACCGTCCAGGACGACCGCGTCACCGGCATCACCTGCCAGGCGACCACCCTCGCCCCCGGCCAGAGCACCACCTGCACCGGCACCCACACGGTCACCCAGGCCGACCTCGACCGGTGCCGGCAGGCCGGGACCACCCCCTGCACCATCACCAACACGGCCTCCGCCACCGCAGAGGACCCCAACGACATCAGGGTCGTCAGCGAGCCCGACACGGAGACCATCGTGGTGAACGTGGTCCCGCGGCCCAGCCTCTCCGTGGAGAAGGTCGTCGCCTCCACCGGCCCGTTCACCGTCGGCAGCCAGGTGGTGTACTCCTACCGGGTCACCAACACCGGGAACGTCCCCCTGCACAGCGTGGCGGTCAACGACAACAAGGTCGCCAACGTCACCTGCCAGGCGGTCTCGCTCGCCCCGGGGGAGAGCACCGACTGCACCGGGGACTACACGGTCACCCAGGCCGACCTGGACCGGTGCCGGCAGACCGGGACCAACCCCTGCACGATCACCAACACGGCCACCGCCACCGGAACCGACCCGGAGGGCACCGAGGCCACCAGTCCTCCGGACTCGGAGACCATCACGGTGAACGAGCAGCCGCGGCCCCACCTCACCATCCGGAAGGAGGCGGAGTCGCCCGGCCCGTTCCCCGTCGGCAGCCGGGTCAGGTACACCTACACCGCCACCAACACCGGCAACGTCCCCCTCCACGACCTGACCGTCCAGGACGACAAGGTCACCGGCATCACCTGCCAGGCGACCACCCTCGCCCCCGGCCAGAGCACCACCTGCACCGGCACCTACACGGTCACCCAGGCCGACCTGGACCGATGCCGGCAGACCGGGACCAACCCCTGCACCATCACCAACACGGCCACCGACAGCGGAAGGGACCCGAACGGCAACCTGTTCACCAGCGAATCCGACTCGGCCACCATCACCGTGGTCGAAAGGGCCCAGTCCCACCTCACCATCCGCAAGCACGTGCTCTCCAAGGGCCCCTTCACCACCGGCAGCAAGGTCCGCTACAGCTACACCGTCACCAACACCGGCGACACCACCCTGCACGACGTAGCGGTCGACGACGACAAGGTCACCAACGTCACCTGCCAGGCGACCACCCTCGCCCCCGGCCAGAGCACCACCTGCACCGGCACCTACACCGTCACCAGGACCGACCTGTGCGGGTGCGAGACCGTCAAGAAGGCTCCCACCAGCGACCACCGCCCCAGCCGCACCACCCGGCGCGGCGACAGCGGCAAGCCGTGCGGCACGCGCTGCAAGGTCACCAACGTGGCCGTGGCCACCGCCCTCGACCCGCAGGGCGACAGGGTCACCAGCCAACCCGACTCGGCCACCATCACGGTGCACAAGAAGGGTCCGCGCCGCGACCACCAGCACGCTCCCGGTCGCAAGCACGACCACGGCCGCAAGCACGGTCACGGCCACGGCCGTCACCACCGGCACGGCCACGGCCACGAGCACGGTCGCGACCACCGTCGCGGCCTTGACCTCGGGCAGGCCCAGGGCAAGCACATGGCCGCCTAGGACGGCCCCGACGGGGACGGCCCCACCGCCGCCCACCCCCGACAGGCGGTGAGGTCCCCCGCGGCTCGCTCCTCGCGCCCCCTCCGTTTCCTCCGGAGGGGGCGCGAGCGTTTCCGGCCGGGGTGACGCCCAGGACACCGCATGGCCGCAAACCGTGCCGTGCCGCGGGCGGCCGCGAATGCGGCAGTGGGGTCGGTCGCGGCGGCCATTGGGGGCATATGACGGCTTGTCACCTGATATCGGCCGCAAAGTGACTGCTACTGATGCGGGACATGAAGAAGAGACGACCCCCCTCACTGCCCGGCCGGCGTGCGCCGGTCGGGCGTGCTTCCCGACTCGCCTCCGCGGCGCTGGCCCTCGTCGTCGGCGCGGCGCTGCCCCTGTCGCTGGACGGCACGTCCAGCGCTCAGGAGCGGCAGCAGCCCGCAGGCTCCGTCCTGGTCCAGGAATCGTTCACCGGGGCCACGGCTCCGGAGTTCACGGCGGTGGGATCGGCATGTCTCACCGGTGCGCCGCCGGTCGGCGCGGCACCGGGGCCGGGGAACCGCCCGCTGGGCGGCTGCCCGCCGGGCGCGGTGGGACCGGTGCCTCCGAACAACGCGGCACCGCACGGCTACCTGCGGTTGACCGACGCCGCCCATTACCAGAGCGCGGCCGTGATGTACAACCACGCCATCCCCTCGCAGGGCGGGCTGAACGTCTCGTTCGACCAGTGGCAGTACGGAAGCACGACCCCGGCGAACCCCGCCGACGGGATCTCCTTCTTCCTGGTCGACGGCGCCGCCGAACTGACCCACCCCGGTGCCTACGGCGGCAGTCTCGGCTACGCCCAGATCCGCCAGGGCGACAATCCGGACAGTCCCCTGCTGCCCGGTGTCGACTTCGGCTACGTCGGCGTCGGGCTGGACGTGTACGGCAACTTCTTCGGCGACGGGGAATCGCGCGGCAACGGCTGCCCCCCTGACCAGCGCTCGCCGGCCACGATCGCCTTCCCGCCGCCCGGACCCAACATGGTCACCGTGCGCGGCCCCGGTAACGGCGTGGTCGGCTACTGCTTCCAGACGGCCACGACCAGCAACTTCTCCACCACCGGTCCCTGGCCCTCGACTCTCCCGGGCACCCTTCAGGGCCCGACGACCGATCTGCCGCCGGGTGTCACCCCGCAGGAGGCCGAACAGCTCCTCGAACCGTCCCGGCGCCGGGTGACCGTGCGCATCACCCCGGCGCCCAACCCGATGATCACGGTGACGGTCGACTTTAACGACGGGACCGGCCCGCACCAGGTGCTATCCACACCGGCGCCCCAGCCCGTCCCGGCCACCTACAAGTTCGGCTTCGCCTCCTCGACCGGAGGGGCCACCGACGTCCACCTCATCCGCAACGTGGTCGTCACCTCCGACGAGCCGCTCCCCCGGTTGAACCTGGTCAAGCAGGTCAGGCAGCCGCTGCCCGCCGACCTGACGGTCGGCTCGCGGGTGCCGTACGACTTCGTGGTGACCAACTCGGGTACCACGAACATCACCGGACTCACCGTCAACGACCCGAAGATCGGTCCGGTGTCCTGTCCCACGACGAGCCTCGCGCCCAACCAGACGGTGACCTGCACCGCCACGTACACCGTCACGGCGGCCGACGCGGCCAGTGGTTCCATCGCCAACACCGCCGTCGCGACGGGAAGCTCGGAAGGCGAGACGGTCACCTCGCCACCCTCCTCGGAGAACGTGCCCCTCGAACGGCCGCCCGCCCTCGAGGTCGAGAAGAACGTGACGACGCCCGGCCCCTACTCCGTCGGGCAGAGGGTCACCTACACCTACCGCGTCCGCAACACCGGCGGGACGAGGCTGAACAACATCCAGGTGCACGACGATCACGTCACCGGCATCACCTGCCAGGCGACCACCCTGGCGCCGGCCGGCGAAACAGGTGACGCCACCACCTGCACCGGCACCTACACCATCACCGCGGCCGACGAGACGGCCGGTTCCGTCACCAACACCGCCACGGCCACGGGTACCACGGACGGTGAGACGATCACCTCTCCGGACACCCGGCTGACCCTCCCCGTGGGGCGCCCCCATCTCACCCTGCGGAAGCGGGTGACCTCCAGCGGCCCGTACCAGGTGGGGTCGACGGTCAGATACGCCTACACCGTCACCAACACCGGCGGCACCACCCTGCACAACCTGGTGGTCAGGGACGACCACGCCACCGACGTCACCTGCGACGCGACCACCCTGGCCCCCGGCCAGAGCACCACCTGCACCAGCTCGTACACGATCCGCCAGGCCGACATCGACGCGTGCCGGGAGGGTGAGGGCGGTGAGGGCACGGAGTGCGTCATCACCAACGTGGCGCAGGCGGGCGCGATGGACCCGGCAGGCCGCGAGATCGTCAGCGAACCCGACGAGGCCAGTGTCACCGTCCCCATCGGCGCGCCCGGCATCACCGTGGCGAAGCGGGTGGTCTCGCCCGGTCCGTTCCATGTCGGTGACGTGGTCGAGTACGCCTACACCGCCACCAACACCGGCAACGTCCCCCTCCACGACCTGACCGTCAACGACGACAAGGTCACCGACATCACCTGCCGAGCGACCACCCTCGCCCCCCGCGAGAGCACCACCTGCACCGGCACCTACACGGTCACCCAGGCCGACCTCGACCGGTGCCGGCAGACCGGGACCACCCCCTGCACCATCACCAACACGGCCACCGACAGCGGAAGGGACCCGAACGGCAACCTGTTCACCAGCGAATCCGACTCGGCCACCATCACCGTGGTCGAAAGGGCCCAGTCCCACCTCACCATCCGCAAGCACGTGCTCTCCAAGGGCCCCTTCACCACCGGCAGCAAGGTCCGCTACAGCTACACCGTCACCAACACCGGCGACACCACCCTGCACGACGTAGCGGTCGACGACGACAAGGTCACCAACGTCACCTGCCAGGCGACCACCCTCGCCCCCGGCCAGAGCACCACCTGCACCGGCACCTACACCGTCACCAGGACCGACCTGTGCGGGTGCGAGACCGTCAAGAAGGCTCCCACCAGCGACCACCGCCCCAGCCGCACCACCCGGCGCGGCGACAGCGGCAAGCCGTGCGGCACGCGCTGCAAGGTCACCAACGTGGCCGTGGCCACCGCCCTCGACCCGCAGGGCGACAGGGTCACCAGCCAACCCGACTCGGCCACCATCACGGTGCACAAGAAGGGTCCGCGCCGCGACCAGCAGCACGGTAAGGGCCATGGCCACCGCCACAAGCACGGCCACAAGCACGGCCACGGCAAGGTTCACAGCCGCCACCACGGCGGCAAGCGCGCGGCCGTCTAGCACGGCTGCGGCGACGGGGGCGGACCCGATGGCCGCACCCACCCGACGGTGGGGAACGCCCCCTTCGTAGATCACTGGTACGCGCCCCCTCCGGACGTTCCGGAGGGGGCGCGGTGTCTTCCGGCCAGGTGCGCGTCCCCGCTGGCCCGTGGGTCACCCGGCCGTGGTGCGGCCGGGCGCCCGGCTCAGCACCCGGCCACCTGCCCGCCCGACGGCGGTCCACCGGCCCGTAGCAGATCCGGCAGGGCGAGACCGGCGCTTCCCTCAATCGTGCGAAGCGCACTCGGTCCGCTGCCTACCATCGCCAGGATGGGGACACGATGAGCAATCAGCAGTGCGCAACGTGCAACGGGACAGGCCGGGTTCAGGTGGAGCGGCACCACAGCTTCGAGGACAACGTGGGCGGCCCGGAGTACGAGGAGCGGCAGTGCGGCACATGCGGTGGCAGCGGATGGGTGGAGGGCGGCAGCAGGTGAGCGAGAGCGCGGAACCCACGCGGGCGACCGATCCGGGCGACGAACCTCCCTGCCCCGGCCCCCACCAGATGTGCCGGGGATGCACCGGCACCCGGCTGGTGGCCATCACCGCGCTGTATGTGCCGCGCTCCGGCCCGGCGGGCGAGATGTCCTCACTCACCCTCTGCCGGGCCTGCGAGGGCCGCGGCTTCTTCTGCCGCCGCACCCCGCAGTGCCGGGGCCCTCACGGAAGCACCCCCATGCTGAGCCCCGGCGAGACGCCACCGGTGTAGCGGTGGCACCGCTCGTCGGCGCCTGTGCCGTCCCGGATTGCCGCAGGCCGACCCCGCGCACCCATCGCGTGCTTATCCGCCGTCGGCGTCCCTTGGCCGGCGCACCCCCTTCTTGGAGCTCTTGGGCAACTTATTCTTGATGCGCGTGAGCCAAGACTCTCCCGAGAGCCTTTCGCTGGTGCTCACGGCTCCCTCGGTCGAAGAGTCATCGGCGCCCTCTCCCTCGACCGGAGATGCAACGGACTCCGCGGCTGGAGAACCACCCGAGGCAGGCGGCGTATCAGCGGGCGGTGTACGAGCGGCCGGATCGCCAGGGGGAGGCTTCCGCGTCTGCGGCGTACCGATGGCTCTGGCTGCCGTGTTGGTGACAGCCTTGATGCCAAAGTAGGCCGTGGTAATTGACACCACAGAAGTAAATGCGGCCGTGACAATGGAGACAACCCACTCGCGGTTTTCTCCTCCTGCTTCGTGAATTGCCCAGATCGCAGCTCCAGTTATCGCCGCATCTCCGGCTATAACAGCAACCAGGCCGGTCAGCGAGCGCAGCTGTTGAACTCTGTCCTCAGACGCGCTCAGCCAGAGCAATACCCACGTGCCGACGACCATCCCAGCGAGGATGATGCTTGTCACAATCGCCAGGTAGTAACCCATAGCGCAGATGCCTCCAGAGCGGACAGGAGACCTCTAACCATCATCAACCCGTCTATGCGATATGCGCATGTCGACAACGCATCCCTTCCACCGCGGCAGCGGGAGAACCAACAGGCCTCGCGATGACCCAGCTGCCCGCGGCCGGCCGCACCGGTGAGCCGCCGCGGTGGCCGCTGCTGGACGACGTTGCCGCAACGGCCCGGCGAGACGCCGCCGAAATCCCCTCACAACCCCCTGGGCGGCCCGGAGAGGAGATGGAACTCCCCCCTTTGACCAGGTCAGAGGAGGAGGCGGCGGACGAGTCGGCCTGTACGCCGGGTTCTGTCTCCCAGGGGCCTTGCGGCCCAAGGGGAGGCGGCCATCCATCTAGGACCGGTGTTGCCACCGGCCTCGTGCGGTCTACCCGCGGACTCGGGCGGGCAGCCCTCGATCGTCCGCGCAGGGTCGTCAGCCGACGGCCCCTTTTGACCTTGCTCCGGGTGGGGTTTACCGAGCCGTCCGAGTCACCTCGGACGCTGGTGGTCTCTTACACCACCGTTTCACCCTTACCGGGTGCCTTGCGGCTCCCGGCGGTCTGTTTTCTGTGGCACTGTCCCGCGGGTCACCCCGGGTGGGCGTTACCCACCACCCTGCCCTGTGGAGCCCGGACGTTCCTCGGCGAGGCCCTGTGGACCCCGACGCGACCGCCCGGCCGGCTCGTCCGCCGTGCCGACCATGCTACCCGCAGGTGGCGGCCCCGCCGGACCGGGCGGGGAGGCGAGGGTAGGCCGGGAGGCTCAGGCGGGGGCGAAGCGGGCCTTCTCCCGACCGGGGTCGGCGGCCAGCAGTCTGACCCGCAGCGGCTTGCCCAGCGGCAGGGCGGCGCCGGAGGGGGCGGCGACCAGCCGGCCGGCCACCGGCGGGTCGTGGAGGTGGACGGTGCCGCGGGAGGGCGCGCCGGCTGCCACGTCCACCACCACCCCGTCGAACACCTCCCCCACCCGGCCGTGCAGCACCGCCGCCTCCATCAGGTCGACGGACTCCCGCTCCGCCGCGGTGGCACGGCCCGCGCCGCGCGCCATCTCGCCGGGGAGCGCGTCCAGGGCGGCGCGGACCCACTCGGGGGGACGGGTGCCCTCGGCCGCCGCCAGGCACAGCTCACCGGTGTAGCGGTCGACCAGGCGGTGCAGCGGGGCGGTGCAGTGGGCGTAGTCGTCGGCGAGGGCGGCGTGCCGGGCCGGCGCGGGATCGGGGGGATCGCCGTCGAAGGCGGTGTACCCGGCGCCGCGCAGCAGGGCGGTGCACTCCTGGAGGAAGGCGGCGTGCGGCGGCGGGATCTCGTCGCGGGTGAGGGTGCCGGGGGTCGCCCGGTGGTCCGGCACCAGGGAGCGGACGACCTCGGCGTACGAGGTGCCGTGCGGCCAGTCCACGCCGAGCGCGCGGGCCACCCGGCGCAGCCGCCCGACCGCTCCGTCAGGGGCCGCGGGCACGGTCCGCAGGATGCCGGTCCCGGCGGCGAGCATCAGATCGGCCGCCGCCGCGCCGGTGAGCAGGGAGATCTGGGCGTTCCAGCCCTGTACGGGGAGAGGGGCCTGGTAGGCGAGGCCGTAGCCGGCGCCGCGCGGGACGAGGTGCTGCTCGGGGACGGTCAGCGAGAGCCCGCCGCGGGAGCGCTCCAGCTCCTGGCGCAGGAGGCCGATGTCGCGCAGCAGGGAGAGCGGCTCCTCGGCGGCACCGGTGTCCAGTTCGCGCTGGACACCGGCGTGGTCCAGCCGGGCGCGGCTGCGCACCACGGCCCGGCGGACATGGGCGAAGACCAGTTCCCCGAACTCGTCCAGGTCCAGTTGCCACAGCAGGGCGGGCCGGTCCTGGTCGGGCAGCAGGGCGGCGGCGTCCCGGGTCAGTACGTCGGGGTGCAGCGGCACCCGGGCGTCGGGGAAGTACACGGTCGTCGCCCGCTGGCGGGTCTCCAGGTCCAGCGGCCCGCCGGGCACCACGAAGGCGGCGATGTCGGCGACCGCGTAGTGCACCCGGAAGCCGCCCGGCCGCCGGGCCAGGAACATCGCCCGCTCCAGGTCGGCCGCCTCGGGTGAGTCGAGGGAGAAGAGCGGCAGCTCCCGGGCGTCCTCCCGGTCCGGCACCGGCCGCCGGTACGCCGCGGCCTGCTCGGCCTCGGCCAGCACCGCCGCCGGGAACGCCTCGGGCAGCCCCAGCTCGCCGCGGAGCGCACGCAGCGCGGCGCGCAGCTCCGCACCGTCCGTCATGGGCACGCGCAGAAGCCGGCGGGGCATGCCACCGAGCGTAGGCCCGCGGGGCCGGCGCCGCCTCGCGGGGCCGCCGTGCGGGGGCGCCTTGCGGCGGGCGCGAGA
>NZ_SRID01000202.1 GCF_004684805.1 Streptomyces palmae | reverse complement strand
CCCGACATCCCTCCCCGCCCCGACATCGACCCGAGGAACGCCAGACATGACCACAGCCATGCCCGAAACCGGACACCCGGACGCCGCCAAGCCGCTTCTGCTGCTGGTGGGCAGCGGAGGCCGGATCTGGCGCGAATACGTGCTGCGGGCCATCGTGACCCGCTACCGGCTGCACCTCCTGTGCCCCGCGCCCCCTTCCTGGGAGACCCCCTACATCGACGGGTACACGGTCGTCGACACCCTGGACGCCGCGGCCATGACCGAGGTCGCCCGTGCGCACCCCGAGGGCTTCGCGGGCGTGCTGACCTACGAGGAGACCCGCGTCGAGGCCGCCGCGGACCTGGCGACCGCGCTGGGCCTGCGCACCAGTCCCCGTTCGGCCGTGAGCGCCTGCCGGGACAAGTACCTCGGCCGGCAGGCGCTGGAGAGGGCCGAAGTGCCGCAGGCCCGCTCGATCGCGGTGGCCGGACTGGAGCAGGCCGCGGAGGCCGCCGAACGCATCGGCTACCCGGTGGTGATCAAGCCGCGCGCGCTGTCCGCGAGTTGCGGGGTGACCTACGTGGCCGGTCCGGAACAGCTTGAGGAGGCGTACCGGGAGGCCGGCAGGATCTGGTTCGACGAGGTACCGCGGTCCTCGGCGCCCATTCTGGTCGAGGAGTTCCTCGACGGCCCGGAGATCAGCGTGGAGGCGGTCTGCCGTGACGGGCGGATCACCGTGCTGTTCGTGGCGCGCAAGGAACTCGGGTACGCGCCCGGCTTCGAGGAGGTCGGCCACCTCGTCCGGGCGGATGATCCGCTGCTGCGCGACGAGACCCTGCTCGGGGTCCTCCAGGACGCCCACACCGCGGTCGGGCTCACCGACACGGTGACCCACACCGAGCTGCGCCTGACCGCGGACGGTCCCAAGGTCGTGGAGATCAACGCCAGGATCGGCGGTGACCGCATCCCCTACCTGGGCGGACTCGTCACCGGCATCGAGATCGGACTGGTGGCGGCGGACCTGGCGGCCGGCGCGGTGCCCAGGCTCGGCACCGCCGACTCGGCGGCGGTGGCCGGTGTGCGCTTCCTGTACCCCGAGTGCGACCTGAGGCTGGAGTCCATCGAGGTCGCCGAGGACCGGCTGCCCGCCGAGATCCATGAGGTGGCGCCGTTGGCCGACCCGGGCAAGGAGTTGTGGCTCCCGCCGGTGGACAACGCCCGGTCGCGCTTCGCGCTGGTCGTCGCGGTGTCCCGGACGGAGAAGGACTGCACGGCGGCTCTGGACGCGGCGGCCGCGGCGGTGGTCGCGCGGGGCACCCCGCTTTCCTGAGCCCTCGCACGGCACCGCACCGCACCGACATCGACCCGAGGGGGAACACAGCAGTGTCGAAAGTGATCGCCATCGTCTCCGGTGGCATGGATTCCGTGACCATGGCGCACCAGCTCGACCAGCAGGGCCACGAAGTGCACCTGCTGTCGGTCGACTACGGGCAGCGCCACCGCAAGGAACACGACTTCGCGGCCGCGGCGGCCGAACGCCTCGGGGCGGTGCACCAGATCGCGGACCTGAGCGCGGTCGGCGCCATGTTCCGCGGCTCCTCACTCACCGATCCCTCGGTCGACGTGCCCGAGCAGACCTGGGAAGGGTACGGCGAGAGCCCCAACATCGTCCCCAACCGCAACGCCCTGCTGCTCTCGGTCGCCTTCGCCATCGCCGTCGTGGAGAAGGCGGAGGCGGTGGCCATCGGCATCATGGCGGACGACGCCACCTCGGTACCGGACAGCACCCCGGCCTTCCTGCGGTCCTTCATCGCCATGGAGCGCCTGGCCACCAAGGGGTACGCGCACCCGGACCTGGACCTGCTGGCGCCGCTGGCGGGACTGCGCAAGAGCGGTGTCGTGCTGCTCGGCGAGGAGCTCCGGGTCCCGTGGGCGCAGACCTGGACCTGCCTGCGGGGCGGGGAGGCGCACTGCGGTCGCTGCGCGGCCTGCTGGGAGCGCCAGGAGGCGTTCACCGAGGCCGGCGTGGACGACCCGACCGTCTACCAGGAGATCAGAGGGTGACCGGTGGACACCGGCCCGCCCTGGCGGCGAACCGGCTGTCCCGGCCCTGCCCCACAGGAACTTCGTTCCCTCCCCGGCCTGAAGACCGGGGCATCCACGAAGGACGGAATCGATGACCCTACGCATCACCAAGCAGTTCGCCTTCTCGGCCAGCCACCAACTGGACGGCCTGCCCGAGGGGCACCAGTGCGGACGCCTCCACGGCCACAACTACGTGGTCGAGGTGGAGTTGAGCGCCCGGCGGGAGGAACTCGTCGAACCCGGCTTCGTACGCGACTACGGCGAGCTGTCGGGCCTGAAGGGCTGGATCGACGAGTGGCTCGACCACCGCCATCTGAACGACGTCGTCAAGGAGCGGACACCGACCGCAGAACACCTCGCCATCTGGATCTACGAGCAGTGGCGGTCGGTCTATCCGGAACTGTCGGCGGTCCGCGTCTCCGAGACACCGAAGACCTGGGCCGAATACCGCCCCTGACCGCCGCCGCGCCGGCGGAAATCAGCAGTGAAGAAGCAAAGGAGGTGATGCCGCGTGGAACCGGAACTCGTCGTGAACGAGATATTCGGCCCCACCTAGCGGCCTTCCAGGGCGAGGGCCGGTCGATAGGCCGCCATTGCGCGTTCGTCCGCCTGGGCGGCTGCAATCTCTCGTGCCGCTGGTGCGACACTCCGTACACCTGGGACTGGACCGGCATCAGTGACACGGGGATCAGTTTCGATCCCAGGAAAGAGCTCCACCGCATGCCGGTGGGCACCGTCGCGGAGCGCCTGCTGGCCTACGGTGTGCCACTGGTGGTGGTGTCCGGCGGAGAACCCCTCAACCAGCAAAGACGCCTCGTACCGCTGGTGGAGAGACTGGTTGCCCAGGGTGTCGACATCGAGATCGAGACCAATGGCACCAAGGTTCCCGACGAGCGCCTGATCGAGGCCGGCGTTCATTTCAACGTTTCCCCGAAACTCTCGCACTCCGGGGACCCCGCGCATCAGCGCATCGTTCCCAACGCCTTGCGGGCGCTGGCCCGGATTCCTTCCAGTGCCTTCAAGTTCGTCTGCCGGGACACCACCGATCTCGATGAGGTGGCCGGTTTTGTGAGCGAATTCGGCATCACCTCGGTCTGGGTCATGCCGGAGGGGCAGAGCAGAGAAGAGATAGACGACCACATGCAAACTCTGGTGGCCGGGGTCATCGATCGCGGCTGGAACATGACGACCAGGCTCCACACTCTGGTCTGGGGACAGAAGAGGGGAGTCTGAGGGTGCACGAAAAGAATTCGGTCCGGCTCATGACCGAGGAATCCGAGGCCGCCGGCGGCCTCGGGCCGGATCCCCTGGAGGACCTCGCGCGCCGGCTTCTGGTGGAGATCGGCGAGGACCCGGACCGCGACGGCCTGCGGGACACCCCGGCGCGCTACGCGCGGTGGTGGCGCGAGTTCACCGCCTACGAACCGGGCACCATCGAGACGCTCTTCGAGACGACCTCCTCGGGGCAGATGGTGGTGGTGTCCGACATCAGGGTCTGGTCGCTGTGCGAGCACCACCTGCTGCCCTTCAACTGCTCGCTGACGATCGCCTACCGATCGGCCAAGCACCTGCTCGGGCTGTCGAAGTTCGCCAGGATCGCCCATCGGCACGCCCACGCGCTGCAGGTCCAGGAGCGTCTGGTGTCGGGCATCGCGGACGAGGTGATGCGGATCACCGAGGCGCCGGACGTCGCCGTCATCGGCCGGGGCGAGCACCTGTGCATGACGATGCGGGGCATCAAGACCAGTGCCCTGATGACCTCGACCGCCTTCCACGGGGTCTTCGAGGAGGACAGCACCGCCCGCTCCGAGCTGCTCGCTCTGATCCGCTGAGCTTGAGCCCCGCCGAGCGATGGCGCCGCCGCGGGACCCCCGGTCCCGGCCGGCCCCGCAACGACCTGCGAACGGTCGGTTCGCAGTCGCATCACGAGAGTAGAGCACTCCATGTCAGACATCACGTTCCCGGTGATCGACCTCCGGGACGCCGCGCGAGGGCCCGAGGCGCGCGCCGCGTTCCTGGACCGTCTGCGCCGCGCCGCCCATGACATCGGTTTCTTCCAGCTGGTGGGACACGGTGTCACCGGCGCCGCCGACCTGCTCGACCTGTCGCGGAGGTTCTTCGCGCTGCCGGAGGAGGAGCGCCGCGAGCTCGACATCCTCGACTCCCCGCACTTCCGGGGGTACTCCGCACTCGGCCGTGAGCGGACCCGCGGTGTGCCCGACCAGCGGCAGCAGCTCGACATCGGCCCCGAGCGGCCCGTTCGGCCGCCGGCTCCCGGCGAGCCCTCCTACCGCTGGCTGGCCGGCCCCAACCAGTGGCCGACCGGCCTGCCGGAGCTGCGTCCCGCCGTCATCGACTGGATGGACCGGCTGACCGAGGTCTCCCACCGGCTACTCCGGCTCCTTCTGGAGTCGCTCGAGACGCCCGCGGACTTCCTGGACACGGTGGTGGCACCCGACCCGCAGGTCCACTTCAAGCTGCTGCACTACCCCGGACCGGCCGAGGCCGCGGACGTCGACCCCGCGGACCAGGGCGCCGGTGTCCACAAGGACCTCGGTCTGCTCACCCTGCTGGTCCAGGACGAGGTGGGCGGACTCCAGGTCGCCGTGGAGGACGACCACTTCGTGGACGTCCCGGTGGTCCCCGGCGCGTTCGTGGTGAACCTCGGGGAACTCCTGGAGGTGGCCACGCGCGGCTACCTCAGAGCCACCGTGCACCGGGTGACCCGTCCGGCCCCGGGGGTCGACCGGTATTCGATGCCGTTCTTCTACAGCCCCCGCCTGGAGGCGTCGATGCGGCCGCTGCCGAGCCGCTACGTCAGTGGCGCGGGCGGTGTGGTCCACGACCCCGACAACCCCCTGTTCGCCTGCTACGGCGACAACGTGATGAAGGGACTGACCCGGGGCTTCCCGGAACTGATCGCCCGGCACCACCCCGGTCTGCTGGGCCCGGCCCAGCGGTGAGGGCCGATCCGAACGCACTCCGTCGGGAAGGAGCACAGCAGTTGAGCAACCGAAAGCCGGCCGTCCTGCTGGTCGACCCGGTGTCGACCGGCGCCGGGCACAAACCGGCGGCCCGGGACATGGGCCTGGGCATCGTGTCCCTCTTCACGGGCGAGCCGGGAGACCTCGGTCGGACCTGGCCGGACCACACCAAGGGGGACGACGCCTCCCTGTACGCCACCGAGGCCGGCGAGGCACTGGCCGCCCTCGCCGGTGTCGACCACGAGATCAGGGCCGTCGTCCCGTGCTCGGAGTCCGGCGTCCACCTGGCGAGCGTCATCGCGCACGAGCTCGGGCTGCCCGGCAATGACGTGGAACTGGCACGGGCCCGGCACGACAAGGCACTGATGCGGGACCACGCCGCGAAGAGCGGCCTGCGCATCCCGGCCTACCGGCTGGTGCGCGATCCCTCCGAGGTGGCGGCCGCCGCCGATGCCATCGGCTATCCGGTCATCGTCAAGCAGTGCCAGGGCGCCGGCTCCATCGGTGCCACGCTGGTGCCCGATGCCGCGAGCGCCGCGGCCTTCCAGGTGGTCGACGAGCGCAACTTCTTCGGCTGGACGGTCGACGCCTGGCTGGTCGAGGAGTACATCCGGGGCCGCGAGTTCGCGGTCAACGCCTTCAGCAGCGACGGCGACCACCGGGTGATCGACATGTGGGAGTACCGCAGGCCCGACGACCGGGACTACGACTTCCCGCTCTGGGACAACGTCCAGGCCGTACCGGAGGACCCGGACTGGGCGAGGATCGAGGAGTACGTCGTCCAGGTGCTCACCGCGTTCGGGGTGCGCCGCGGCCCCAGCCACACCGAGGTGAAGGTCAACCGGGACGGCGTCTTCCTGATGGAGGTGGCGGCGCGGCTTCCCGGCGGCCCGGCCACCGACCAATGGGCGGAGTTCACGGACATCCGCCCCTTCCACGACACCATCGAGTGCTACCTCGGGCGCCGCCCGGCCGTGATGGACCAACCGGTCAACAGCCGCGCCATGTTCGGCGCCATCGCCATCCACAACGAGGCAGGGCCCGGAACCCTGGTCGCCATGCACGGCCTGGAACAGGTCAGGAACCACCCCGGTGTGGACAAGGTCCTGGTCGGCTACGCACCGGGCGACCATGTGCCGCTCACCCGGGACATCATGTCGATCCCGCTGGGCGCCTGGGTCTCGGGCCCGGACCAGGAATCGGTCGTACGGGTGCTCGCGGAGATCAGGTCCATGGTCGAGCTGGAGATCACTCCCGACCAGCCGACCGTCTGACCCCTCCGCCCCGCTTTCCCCCATCCAGTGAAGGAAGAGGAACCCAGCATGGACATAGGCAAGATCGACGAGACGCTCGAGAAGTTCCTGGCGGAGAACCACACCCCCGAGGGCGTCGAGCGACTGGCGGACCGGTTCCACCACCAGGGCGTCGTGAAGTTCGACAAGGACGCGCGGCTGGTTCCCGAGGAGCTGATGACCGCCGTCCGCGCGGAGGCCGACCGGCTCGTCGCGGAGCACCGGGAGCGCCGCGACCTGCTGCTCGCCACCACGGGCAACACCCCGCGCAAGATGAGCGTGGTCAAGAGCGAGCAGATCGAGCGCAGCGAGCTCATCCGCACCATCGCCACCTCCGAGGTGCTGCTCGGCTTCCTCGGCCGGATCGCCCGCGAGCGCGTCATCCCCGAGGTCTCGGCGGACGAGCGCTACCTGATCACCCATCAGGAGTTCACGGCGGACACCCACGGCTGGCACTGGGGCGACTACAGCTTCGCCCTGATCTGGGCGCTGCGGATGCCGCCCATCTCCTGCGGCGGCATGCTCCAGGCCGTACCGCACACCCACTGGGACAAGAGCGACCCCCGTATCAACGAAACCCTCTGCGAGCGTCGGATCGACACCCATGGGCTCGTCACCGGGGACCTCTACCTCCAGCGCACGGACACCACGCTGCACCGGACCGTTCCGCTGACCGAGGACGGCGCGGCCCGGACCATCCTCAACATGACCTGGGCCGGCGAGCGCGACCTGGACAAGCCGCTGGTGGGCAACGACCGCTGGTGGGAGAACCCGCAGGCGCAGGCCGCGCAGGCCGTGCGGCAGGACTGACGAGGCCCCCGAGGCCGGATCAGGCGCCGGCCGGCGCCCCTCGCGTGGGCCGGGCACGCGCACCGCACGCGCGCCCGGCCCACGCCGCCGCCTCTCCGGACGGAAGAGATCTGACGTGTCCAGTAGCCAGACCACAGCCCTCCTGCTCGCGCTCGCGCTGATCGCGGCGGTGGCGCGCCTGGGTGGGGCCGCGGCCCGCCGGTGCGGCCAGCCCGCCGTCGTCGGTGAGATCGTGGCCGGGATCCTCCTCGGCCCCACGGTGCTGCCCGCCCAGGTCACCGAGGCACTGTTCCCGCCGGCCATACGCGGCGAGCTGAGCGCCTTCGCCGACATCGGCCTCGCCCTGTTCATGTTCGCGCTCGGGATGGAGTTCGACTGGTCCGCCAAGCGCTCCCTCCGGAAGACCTCCTTCGGTATCGCGGTCTCCGCGATGGTGTTCCCGTTCGCCCTGGGTGTCGGACTCGGCCTGTGGTGGGGGCCCGGCGAGTCCTCCGCGCCCCGGCTCGGCCACGTCCTCTTCATGGGGATCGCGCTCTCGGTGACCGCCTTCCCGGTGCTGGCGCGGATCATCGAGGACCGCGGTCTGTCGCGTTCGCCGCTGGGGCAGTTGGCGGTGGCCGGCGCGGCGATCTGCGATGTCCTCGCCTGGGTGCTGCTGGGCGGGGTCATGATGCTCGGTGGCGGCGGCGCTCCCTGGCGTCTGGTGTGCCTCATCCCCTACCTGGTGGTCATGGTCGTCGCCGTCCGGCCGGCGCTTCGCCACGTGATGCGCCGGGCGGGCGCCGAAGTCGACCTGGTCGTCGCCTTCGTCGGCGTGCTGGCCTCCGCCGCGGCCACCGAGTGGATGGGGCTGCACTTCATCTTCGGGGCCTTCGTCTTCGGGATCGTACGGACCAGTGCCCGGCGCGGGCTGGGCGCGCGGGTGGACAACCGGCTTCGCCAGGGGCTCGGTTCGCTGGGCAGCCGGCTGTTCATGCCGGTCTTCTTCGTGGTGGCGGGCTGGAAGGTCGACCTTTCGGTGCTGGGGCTCTCCCACCTGCTCGACCTGCTGGTCCTCCTGGTCGCGGCGGTCGCCGGAAAGTTCCTCGCCGCCGCGGGTGCCGCCCGGCTCGCCGGGATGGGTGCGCGCGACTCCGCGGCGATCGGCGCCCTGATGAACACACGGGGACTGACGGAGCTGATCGTGCTGACCGCGGGGCGCGAGGCGGGGCTGCTGGACGACCGCCGCTACACGCTCCTGGTGGCCATGGCCGTCCTGACCACCATGTCCACCGGTCCGGTACTGAAGCGGCTGCTGCCCACCGGGCCTGCCCGATCGGATGCCGGGACCGGGTCGGAGGTACTCCCCGAAAGCTCGGAGACCTTGGGGTCCTCCTCGGCCGGGGGCCCGGACGCCCGGCTCGGCGATGCCCGCCCACAGCCCGCCCGAATCGACACAGTAAGGCACCAACGCCCCTAGTCTCGGGGACGGTTACGAGATCGACGCACCCCAGAGCGAGGAATCGAGACGATGTCAGCCGAGCCCGACGTGTCCACCGAGGCTGCCCCGCGCGGTGTTCTGCACAGCTACCGGGGCCTGATGGAGGTCCCCGGCTTCTGGCGGATCGCCGCGGTCGGCATGGTCTCGAAGCTGCCGTCCAGCATGATCGAGCTGAGTCTGCTGCTCGTGGTGGGCCAGGAGTACTCGTACGGGACGGCGGGCCTGGGCGTGGGCTACTTCGCGGTCGGCCAGTTCCTGACCGCCCCGCTGCGCGGTCGGCTCGTCGACCGCCACTCCCCCCGGCTGGTCCTGCTGGTCTGCCTGGCCGGCTACCTCACCGCGACCGGCCTGCTGGCGGACGCCCTGTCCGCGCACCGCCCGGCGCTCTGGGTGCTGGCCCTGTCGGCGGTCCTGGGGGCGAGTACGCCACCGGTCGCCGTCCTCATGCGGACCGTCTGGTACAAGGCGGCCGACCAAAGGCTGCTGAGCACCGCGATGGCCCTGGACTCGGCCATGATGGGGACCGCGCTGATCACCGGGCCGGTGCTGGCGAGCTGGCTGAGCCTGTCGGTCTCCGGAGTGGCCCCTCTGCTGGTCATCGCGGCGCTGACGGCCCTGATGGTCTTCCTCCTGCTGGACACCCCGGCCTCACCGCGGCCCGCCCAACGCCGGCACTGGCTGGGGCCGCTGGCCTCCGCGCCCCTGCGGCGCCTGCTGCTCGCGGACGCGCTCTTCGTCCTGGCGGTGACCGCCGTCGACGTGGTGCTGCCGATCTACGCGAAGCAGTACGACGCGGCGGTGTTCACCGGCGTCTACCTGGGCGCCCTGTCCATCGGCAGCGTCCTCGGCAGCCTCGCGCTGGGCGCGGCACCCGGTCTGCTCGCTCGCGGCCCCAAGCTGACTGCGCTGCTCTGCGTCTTCGCGGCGGGGGTGGCGGCGCTGGCCGCGGCCGCCCGGTTCTCCCCGGTGGCGGTGCTCGTCCTGTGCCCGGTCGCCGGGCTGGTCATCGGATCCGTCTTCGGAACCCTGCGGACCGTGGGAGGCGATCTCGCGAAGGAGGGCGAGGTCACCGAGACGATGTCCTGGCTCTCCAGCATGGACATGGCCGGCGGCGCGGTGGGCGCGGCCGTCTTCGCGCACATAGCCGTGGCGGAGGGAGGCCGGACAGCACTCCTGCTGGTGCCCGGCGTCATCCTGCTGAGCGCCGTGGCCGGTTGGACCGCCCGGACGCCGTCCGCCGAGCGGAACTGAGCCGTTTCGGGCCTGACGTCGCCCGTCCGGCGCAGGTAGCAGCGGAGCAGGTCGCGGGGGCTGCCCTCGGTGGGTGGGGTGCGGTGTGCGTCGCGCATGGCGGTGAAGATGGCGTGCGCGCCCCAAGAAGATCGCCACCGCGAAGGTGGCCGCGCAGACCTGATGCCCCCACGAGGCACTGAGGGCAGCGGCTGCCGGCTGCGGGCACTCGCCGATGTCCGACGACCCCGAGCAGGTCACCCCCAGGTGGTGCTCGATGCCGTTTCTCGCGTGCCGGGTCGGTAGGACATCGTCGGTGCGGGTGGGGCGGTGGGACGGCTCGGCTGCGGCCATCCGTGCGTCATCGCGCCGTGGCTCCCCTACCAGCCTGGGGGCCTGCGATTAGCTGCTGAGCACGCTCCCGCCGTGCCCACCGGCCGGGCATGCGGGCACTCGGGAAGGAAGGCGGACAGTGCTCAAAGGCTTCAAGAACTTCCTCATGCGCGGCGACCTCATCACCATCGCCGTCGGGCTGGTCATCGCGCTGGCCTTCTCGACCCTGATCAAAGCGTTCACCGACTTCGTGATCAACCCGATCGTCAGCCGCTTCCAGGGCGGCACATCCGTCGGGCTCGGATGGCAGCTCGGCGAGGAGGGCAACAAGGCGACCTACCTCGACCTGGGACAGTTCATCTCCGCCCTGATCTACTTCATCATCTTCATGGCGGTCATCTACTTCCTGATCGTCGTGCCGTACAAGCACTACCAGGCCCGCCGCGGCGTCAAGGCGTTCGGCGAACCCGGCCCCGTCAAGACCTGCCCCGCCTGCCTCTCCGAAGACCTGCCCGCGGCCGCGAGCAAGTGCCTCCACTGCGCCACCGAGCAGCCACCGGCCACCCGCACCGGTAGATCTCTCTAGACCGGGAGGCCAGACGAGCACCGCGACGCCCGCAACGCACCTGATGCGCTCACGCAGACCCCAGGTCAGGCGCCCTACTTCACCGGCTCCAGGATCGCCACGCACTCCACGTGGTGGGTCATCGGGAACAGGTCGAAGGCTCGCAGGCGGCGGACGCGGTAGCCGGCGTCGGCGAAGTACTTCAGGTCGCGGGCGAGGGCGGCGGGGTCGCAGGCCACGTAGGCGATGCGGCGGGGGCCGAGGGCGGCGACCTGCTGGACGGTGCGCTTGCCGGCGCCCGCGCGGGGCGGGTCCAGGACGACCAGGTCGGCCTCGGTGATCCGGGTGCGGGGCAGGACCTGCTCGACCTTGCCCTGCTCGATGCGGACCCGGTCCAGGTCCTGGAGGTTGTGCCGGGCGTCCTCGACCGCGCGCTTGCCGGACTCGATACCGAGCACCGCGCCGGTCTCGCCGACGCGTTCGGCCAGCGCGCCGGCGAACAGGCCGACACCGCAGTACAGGTCCAGCGCCATCTCGCCCTTGCGCGGCATCAGGCCCTGCATCACCGCTTCGACCAGGAGTTCCGCGGCCCGGGGGTGGACCTGCCAGAAGCCTCCGGCGCCGACCCGCCAGGTGCGGTCCAGGGCGCGTTCGCGGACGAAGGGGCGGCCGTGCACCCGGTGGGCGCCGCCGGCCTCGTCGATACGGACCACCGAGACCGGCTTGTCCAGCTCGACCAGCGGCAGCCGGCCGCCGGGGCGGGGGGTGAGCAGCACCTGGCGGTCATGGGAGCCGGTCGCGGCGATCGCCTCGACGGTGGCGATCTGGGGCCACTCGCGCTTCTCGATGCCCAGCTCGGTCACCCCGGGCGCGGCGATCAGGCAGTGGTCCACCGGCACCACCTCGTGTGAGCGGTGCTTGCGCAGGCCGGCCCGGCCCTCGGCGTCCACCGCGTACTGCACCCGGGTCCGCCAGGCCGGCACCTCGCCCTTGGCCACCTTGTCGCCGGGGGCCGGCTCCACGGTGCCGTCCCAGCCCACGTCCTCGGCGCCGAGTCCGGCCAGCCGGGCCAGCTGCTCGGTGATGACCGCGCTCTTCAGGCGGCGCTGGGCACCGGGGGCGACATGCTGCCAGTCGCAGCCTCCGCACTGGCCGGGACCGGAGAAGGGGCAGGGCGCCTCGACCCGGTCCTTGGCGGGCTCCAGGATCTCCACGGCGTCGGCGCGCAGGAAGCGGGAGCCGGTGTCCCCCTCGGTGATCCGGGCCCGGATCCGCTCGCCGGGCAGGGTGTGCCGGACGAAGAGGACCTGGCCGCCCTCGGTACGGGCGATGCAGTGGCCGCCGTGTGCGACGGGCCCCACCTCGACCTCGTACTCCTCGCCTACCAGCGATTCCTGGTTCTCGTCGTGCATGGCGGGTGGGCTCCTGAGGGGTCGGGCGGCGCGGCGGGACAACAGCCGTCCAGTCTACGTCGCGGCCGGGACCGGATGAGCCGCCCGGTGGGACCTGCCCCAAGCCGCACCCTGGGCAGGCGCCCGCCCGGGC
>NZ_SRID01000201.1 GCF_004684805.1 Streptomyces palmae | reverse complement strand
CTGGTGGGGGCGGTGGTGGCCTCGTTCTCGTCCTGGCTGATGCGGCAGTTCCGGGAGGACGGCGAGACGTACCGGGCCCCGGGAGGCGAGTGATGCCTCCCGGGGCCCGGTCCACGTGCTCGGCGGTGTGCGATCAGACCTGTACGCGGTCCTCGACGGCCTTGACGATCTCGGCGAGGGCCTCGGCGACCGGGATGCCGTTCTTCTGCGAGCCGTCGCGGTAGCGGAAGCTCACCGCGCCGTTGGCCACGTCCTCGTCACCGGCGATGACCATGAACGGCACCTTGGACTTCTGGGCGTTCCTGATCTTCTTCTGCATGCGGTCGGAGGAGGCGTCCACCTCCATCCGCAGCCCCTTGGCCTTCGCCTGGGCCGCGAACTCCTGGAGGTGGGGCACATGCGCGTCACCGATCGGGATGCCGACCGCCTGGACCGGGGCCAGCCACGCCGGGAAGGCGCCCGCGTAGTGCTCCAGCAGCACCGCGAAGAACCGCTCGATGCTGCCGAACAGCGCGCGGTGGATCATCACCGGCTGCTGCCGGGAGCCGTCCGCCGCGGTGTACTCCAGGCCGAACCGCTTGGGCTGCTGGAAGTCGACCTGGAGGGTGGACATCTGCCAGGTGCGGCCGATCGCGTCCTTCGCCTGGACGGAGATCTTCGGGCCGTAGTAGGCCGCGCCGCCCGGGTCCATGACCAGCTCCAGGCCCTGCTTCTGGGCGGCCTGGCGCAGCGTCTCGGTGGCCTCCTCCCACTCCTGCGGCTCACCGATGAACTTCTCGGAGTCGTCGCGGGTGGACAGCTCCAGGTAGAAGTCGCTCAGGCCGTAGTCGCGGAGCAGGTTCAGCACGAAGGTGAGCAGGTTGTCCAGCTCGTCCGCCATCTGCTCCTTGGTGCAGTAGATGTGCGAGTCGTCCTGGGTGAAGCCGCGGGCCCGGGTGAGGCCGTGCACCACACCGGACTTCTCGTAGCGGTAGACGGTGCCGAACTCGAAGAGCCGCAGCGGCAGCTCCCGGTACGAACGCCCGCGCGCCCTGAAGATCAGGTTGTGCATCGGGCAGTTCATGGCCTTGAGGTAGTAGTCCTGCCCCTCGAACTCCATGGGCGGGAACATCGACTCCGCGTAGTGCGGCAGGTGGCCCGAGGTCTCGAAGAGGTTGGCCTTGGTGATGTGCGGAGTGTTGACGAACTCGTAGTCCGACTCCTCGTGCCGCTTGCGCGAGTAGTCCTCCATCACCCGGCGGATCACACCGCCCTTGGGGTGGAAGACCGCCAGACCCGAACCCAGCTCCTCCGGGATGGAGAACAGGTCGAGCTCGGTGCCGAGCTTGCGGTGGTCGCGCTTCTCGGCCTCGGCCAGGAACTCCAGGTGCGCCTTCAGCTCGTCCTTGGACGGCCAGGCGGTGCCGTAGATGCGCTGGAGCTGCGGGTTCTTCTCGCTGCCGCGCCAGTAGGCGGCGGCCGAGCGCATCAGCTTGAAGGCCGGGATCAGCCGGGTGCTGGGCAGGTGCGGCCCGCGGCACAGATCCTTCCAGCACAGCTCGCCGGTCTTGGCGTCCAGGTTGTCGTAGATGGTCAGCTCACCGGCGCCGACCTCGGCGGAGGCGCCCTCGGCGGCGTCCGCGGCGGAGCCCTTGAGGCCGATCAGCTCCAGCTTGTACGGCTCGCCGGCCAGCTCCTCGCGGGCCGCCTCGTCGCTGACCGCCCGCCGCGCGAACCGCTGCCCGCGCTTCTGGATCTCCTGCATCTTCTTCTCGATGCGCTTGAGATCGTCCGGGTGGAACGGCTTGTCCACGTCGAAGTCGTAGTAGAAGCCGTCGCGGATCGGCGGGCCGATGCCCAGCTTGGCCTCGGGGAAGAGCTCCTGCACGGCCTGGGCCATGACGTGGGCGGTGGAGTGCCGCAGGATGTCCAACCCGTCCGGGCTGGAGATCTCCACCGGCTCCACCTCGTCGCCGTCGGCGACCTGGTACGCCAGGTCCTTCAGCGCTCCGGCCACCCGGGCGGCGATCACCGAGCGCTCGCCCTCGAACAGGTCGGCCGCCGTGGTGCCCGTGGTCACCACTCGCTCTTCCCGCTCGGAATCGCGTTGGATGATCACACGGACGTCTGACACCGGTCTCTCCTGACTGATGGATGCGTCGCAGCGGACACTGCGCAGCGTGAATCGTACCGAGCCGAGGGGTCCGACCGCGAAATGGTTACCGTCCGGTCCGGCCGCGGGCCGCGGGCCGCCGTCCGACCCAAGCGGTCGGGACGGCCACCGCGGACCTCCCGGAAGAAGTCCAGGCCCTGCTGGATCCCCGGGATTCCCTGGGCCTCCTGGGCCCCTGGTCCCCCGGGCTCCCGGATCCCCCTGGGGCTGCTGGCCGTCCTAGGTTTCCTGGATCTCCTGGATCCCCTGGATGTCCTGGATGTCCTGGTTCTCCTGGAGCGACTTCGCCAGCCGGTCCCGCTCCACGCCGTCCACCGGCACCGGGGCGACCCCGCTGGCCCCGGTCAGCCGGCGGAAGCCGCCGCGGCTCTCCAGCCGCCCGCTGACCCGGATGGGCAGTCCCAGCAGATGCGCCTGCCCGGCGGTCCGGTAGTCGTCCTCGTCCAGGAGGAGGCGCAGCTGGGCGACGTCCGCGCCGGCCAGCACCCGCAGCCGTACGGTGCCGGGGCCGTCGGGGGCCGCACGGCGCAGTCGGGACACCGTGCCGGTGACCCGTACCGGCACCGCCGGCTCCTCGCGTACGTAGCGGGCACCGGCCGCACGCAGCGCCGGCAGGTCTCCGGGGGAGAACTCCACCGGCTCGGGCCGGGCGGTGAAGCCGTCCGGCGGGCCCGCCGCGGGGGCCCACTCCAGCGCGATACGGGCCCCCTCCGTGCCGCGCACCAGGTCCACCAGGGCGGCCGTCAACTCCTGGCTGACCCCGACCCGTACCGCGGCGTCGAACGCCTCCATCCCCCCGGTGGCCCGCTGGTAGTCCACGGCGTCCCGGGTCGCGTACAGGGCGCGCAGCAGGGCCGCGGTGGCGGCCCGCCCGCCGTCCACCGGGACGAAGACGGTGAGCGCCCCACCGGTCGGCGGGCCCAGCAGCACCTGGTCCAGCGCCGTCTCGGCCGCCGCGCGATGCCGGGCGCCGTGGTAGCCGACCCGCCCGCGGGTGGCCAGCGCTCCGGCCAACAGCATCGCCCGGGCGGCGGCCCGCAGCCGTTCCCGGGCGCCCCAGGAGGCGGCAGGGGCGGCGGCCTCGGGCACCTCGCGCCACCAGCGGATCTCGTCGCTGGGCAGGGTGAGCCCGATGAGCACCTCGCGGGCGCTGGGCGCGGCACAGCGGGCGAGCCCGGTCAGCGCCTCGGCCAGCAGGTCGGCGCTGTCCGGGAAGTCCTGGCTCTCCGGCACCAGCAGGCTGGTGCCGGCGGTGTACGGGTCCGGCGGGGTCCAGCGCCCGTACCGGCCCGGGGCGCCGCCTCGGCGCCGCCATCCGTGCCGGTGGAGCAGCGCGCCGAGCACGCCGGGGTCGACCTGCTCGGGGTTCAAGGTGGCCGCGGGCTCGTCGGTCGGCCGGTGCATCAGGGTCTCCCTCCCGCTCCGACCCGCGTCATGATCTCGCAGAGCGCGATGTCGTCGAAGACGCGTGAGGTCGGGATGCGCACGGTGGTCCGGCGGCGGCCCGTGACCGGGTGTCCCGCCAGGTTCGTCCAGTAACAGCAGTGCCGAAGGGCGAGGTGGTCGTGCCCGGCGCGCAGCCAGTCCTCCTGGCGCCGGGGCGCGATCATCACCACCAGGATCTTGTGCACCGACACCGGGCTGCGGGCCAGCTTGACCAGGTGGTCGTTGTCGAGGGTGAAGCCGAAGGTGGGCCCCGGCGGGCTCGGGGCGAGTTGGTAGGTGCACTTCAGCTGCACCTTGACGGTCACCTCGTCGTCGACGGTGTGGCCGCGCGAGCCGTGGCTGACGTGCCAGTCGATGCCGTTGTCCGGGAAGGGCTGTGCCAGCGAGCAGCCCGCGGCGGCGGCCACCGCGTGGAGGTATCCCACCTGGAGGGTCTCCATGCAGGCGGTGGTGGCGAGTTGGCCGCGCAGCGGGGTCGGCTGGGGCGGCGGGTCGGTGACCGGGTCGGGCTGCGCGAGCGCCATGTCCCTGTTGCCTTCCGGGTGGTGCCTGGCGGTGCGGCGGTCGGTGCGCCGCTCGCGGTTCGCTCACTGGTGTTGTCTCCGCGCGGTGGTTCCGGCAAACGATGCCGGACCGGGACGGTTCGATTCCACGGGTGTTCGGGTATCACCTGCTCGGGGCGGGGCCGCCCGGCGCCGGAGGGCGCCATCTCGCCTTGGTCTACGAGGAGTTGGAGCCATGCCGTGCTGGTTCGAGGGGCCGCTCGCCGCCTTTGACACGGAGACCACCGGAGTCGATGTCGAACAGGACCGGATCGTGTCGGCGGCGCTGGTGGTCCAGCGCATGCCCGGCGGGATGCCGGAGGTGCTGCGCTGGCTGGTGAGCCCGGGGGTGCCGGTCCCTCAGGAGGCCACGGCCATCCACGGGCTGACCGAGGACCACCTCCAGCATCACGGCCGCTGGCCGGCGCCGGTGATGGCGGAGCTGGCCCGGGGGCTGGCCGAGCAGGCGCTGCGCGGCATACCGCTGGTGGTGATGAACGCGCCGTTCGACCTGACCCTGCTGGACCGGGAGTTGCGGCGGCACCGCAACTCCTCGCTGTCCGCGTACCTGGAGAGCCACCCGCTGTGCGTGCTGGATCCGCGGGTGCTCGACAAGCACCTGGACCGCTACCGCAAGGGCCGGCGCACGCTGACCGACCTGTGCGCGCACTACGGGGTGGACCTGACCGGCGCGCACGAGGCGGCGGCGGACGCGGTGGCGGCGCTGGAGGTGGCCCGCGCGATCGGCCGCCGCTTCGCGGCCCGGCTGGAGGGGCTCTCCCCCACCGAACTGCACACCCGGCAGGCGGTCTGGTACGCGGCCCAGGCCCGCGGGCTCCAGGCGTGGTTCGCGCGCAACGGCTCCGACGAGACCTGCGACCCGGCCTGGCCGCTGCGCCCCCAGCTGCCCACCGCCGCCTGAGACATCGGCCTCCGGGAAGTCGGCCGGTCCGCACAACGCCCGAGGCCGGGCCGCCTGTTGGCGGCCCGGCCTCGTCGGGGTGGGCGATACTGGGTTCGAACCAGTGACCTCTTCGGTGTGAACGAAGCGCTCTCCCACTGAGCTAATCGCCCCGGTGTCCGGCCGTTTCCTGCCCGGCGGAACGACATGAACAATACAGGTCGGAGGCGCTTTCCTTCAAATTCCCGGTGCAGCGGCCGCACGGCCGCCACCCGCGGCCAGCTCCCTGCGCAGTCCGCGGTGTCCGCCGCGCATCATCAGCGCGTGGTTGGCCCGGAAGAACGGGCGGCCGGGCACGGCGAGACGGCGCAGCAACGACTTGCGGACCACCACCTCCTGCCGGAAGAGGACCCGGGCGCCGGCTCCCCGAGGCCGTACGGTCCACCGGGCCCAGCCCTCCAGGTCACCGCCGAGCGCGACCTCCAGGACCCCGCCGGCCGGGTCCTCGCGGGTCAGCCGGGCGGTGATCATCAGGTCGAAGGGGATCAGGGAGCGGATGCGGGCGGCGCCCGCCTCCCGCTCGGCCCGGCGCACCTCGCGCATCTGGGGCCACCAGCGCGGGTAGTCCTCGGCGCGCGCGAGCACCGCGTAGACGGCCTCGGGGGCGGCGTCGAACTCCCAGTGGGCGCGGAAGCGGTAGCGGCACCAGTCCATGGCCCCAGTCTGCCGCTCCGCCCCGGCGCCGGCGGCCATCGCACGCGTACCGCTTCGCCGGCGGCCGCCTGCGCCGGGCGGGCGTCCGGCGCAGGCGGCCGCGAAGGGCACAGAGGGCACAGAGGGCACAGAGGGCACCGTACGGCCCGGGGATACGCCGAGGGGCCCGGAGGTGTGAACCTCCGGGCCCCTCGGTCCGGGTGGGCGATACTGGGTTCGAACCAGTGACCTCTTCGGTGTGAACGAAGCGCTCTCCCACTGAGCTAATCGCCCGGGCGCAGGCTCAACATTAGCGCATGTCAGGGCGTGCCCTTGACCAGTGGGCCGGGCGGCCCGCGGTGAGCGCGGTCACTGCCCGATCTTCCAGGGCATGACGAGGCCGAACTTCCAGACGTACGCGACCAGCGCGGCCGCGCAGATCACCACCGCGATCACGGTGAGGATGATGTTCCGCCTGCGCACCCGGGGGTCCAGCGCGCGCTGGGCCGCCTCGGTGACCTTGCGCTTGGTCCAGCGCAGCACCAGCTGGGCCCAGACGAACTCGGTCGCCCAGATCGCCATGCCGGCGAAGATCACGACCCAGCCCGGACCCGGCAGGGGCAGCAGGATGACGCCCACCACGACGACCGCGAGGCCCACCACGAACACCCCGACCTGCCAGCTGATGTGCAGCGCGCGAGATCGCTGGATGAACATCGGCGCCCTGGATCCGCGCACCGGCCCGCCGGGCGCGCCGTCCCCGGCGGCGGTGGCGCCGCCGGGCGGCTGCTCAGATGAGTCCGCACGGCGCCGGTGGTCACTCTCCGCATTCATGCAGACCACGCTACCCGAAATATCACACTCACCGGAATGGCGGTACCCGTGCGCCGAAGACTCGGCCGCCCGAGCTATCAGAACACCCGCAAAACGGGCAGAGGGGTTTACAACGGCACCGTAGGTGGCATGTCGATTTCGCCGACGTGCGAATCCCCGAGCGCACACTGAGCGAAAGGCCCTGGCGCTTATGAACACCACGGTCAGCTGCGAGCTGCACCTGCGCCTCGTTGTGTCGAGCGAGTCCTCACTGCCTGTACCCGCGGGCCTGCGGTATGACACGGCCGATCCCTATGCCGTGCACGCCACCTTCCACACCGGAGCCGAGGAGACGGTCGAGTGGGTGTTCGCCCGCGACCTCCTCGCCGAGGGCCTGCACCGGCCCACCGGCACCGGCGACGTCCGGGTCTGGCCGTCCCGCAGCCACGGTCAGGGCGTCGTCTGCATCGCCCTGAGCTCCCCGGAAGGCGAGGCACTCCTCGAAGCCCCGGCGCGGGCCCTGGAGTCGTTCCTCAAGCGGACCGACGCCGCCGTACCGCCCGGCACCGAACACCGCCACTTCGATCTCGATACCGAGCTCTCCCACATCCTCGCGGAGAGCTGAGGAGGCCCCCACGCAGAGCATGCAGGGGAGGTCCACCCGGTGAGCTGAGCGCGCCGTCCGACTCGGGGAGACGGCGCGGGCCCCGCCCAGCGGGGACGCAGCAGGACGGCGGTGCCGTCGTCGCGGGGCACCGCGGCGTGGGCACCGCCGTGCACCGAGCCGCTAGAGTCGGCCAGATCGAAGGCGACCGCTGAGCGGCCAGGGGGGCCAATCCGTGCTGATCAACCACGACACCCGGAGCGCGCTGGACGCGGTCGTCGACCTGGTGAACACCGCGCCGCAGGGCGAGGACCAGGACGGCCTGGCCGATCTGGCCGCGCTGCGCCGCTTTGTGGAGCGCAACGAGGTCAGCGATGTCGGCCCGTTCTCGGAGCGGGATCTGAGCGCGACCCGGTCGGTGCGCGAGAAGTTCGCCCAGGTGTTCACGGCCACCGACGACGCCGGCGCCGCCGCGCTGCTCAACGCCCTGGTCGCCGCCGCCGGCACCACGCCCCGGCTCACCGACCACGATGGCTACGACTGGCATGTCCACTACTTCGCCCCCGGCGCCTCGCTCGCCGACCACCTCGCCGCGGACGGCGGGATGGCGCTGGCCTTCCTGGTGGTGGCGGGCGAGCGGGAGCGGCTGCGGCGCTGCGAGGCACCGGACTGCGGACGGGCCTTCGTGGACCTGTCACGCAACCGCTCACGCCGCTACTGCGACAGCCGCACCTGCGGCAACCGGCTGCATGTCGCCGCCTACCGGGCGCGACGCCGGGAAGCCGCGGAGTGAGTTCGCCAGGCCGGTGGCGCGGACCGGGCGCGGTCACCAGCGGTACAGATCGTGCACGGCGGTGATCAGCAGCAGGGCGCCGATCACCGCCAGGAAGAGCATCAGCGGGGGCTGGGAGAGGGCGAAGAGGCAGCCGAGTCGCTCTTCGTCCGGTGGGGCGGGCGGTTCTTCGACGAGGGGCGGTTCCCCGGGTGTGTACGGCATCTCGGGGGCGATCATGGCTCAGCGGCGCGGCGCCCGGCGACCAACACGCACTCTCCTCCGGTCAGTTCGCCCGATCCGGTCCTGGGACCCGGCGCCGGCCGCGCCGAGGCGCTAGGATCTCGTACTTTCGCTCAGCTCAGATCCCGTGCTTCTTGAGGATCGCCTCGATGTCGGAGAAGTCGTCCCCGTCCGAGGCGGGCTTCCGCCCGCTCCTGCCGCGCGACTCCCGCGACGGCCGCCCGCCGTTCACCGGCCGGCCCGCGGCGCCCTCGGGAAGCTTGCCGCGACCGCCCTGCCGGCGGCGCTCCACCGCCCTGGTGGCGGTGAGCAGCAGCCAGGAGACGCCGAGCAGGACGAAGCCCAGCCAGACGCTGGGGTGGAAGACCAGGTCCTCGATCCAGCCGAGGATCCCGGTCATCGCCAGGCCGATCGGGATCAGCGCGTAGGCGGCGATCCGCGCCGCGGACAGGAAGCGCCTGCGGTAGGCCGTCATCATGGCGATGGCCAGGCCGCCCGCGGACAGCGCGACGCACACGGTCTCGGTCAGCATCGGATCCTCCCGCCGGTGGGGTCTTGCTTCCATCCTGCACCTGCGGGCCCCGCCCGGGCCACGATCGTGCCGGTCCTCAGGGACATCTCGGGGGCGGTCTCCTCCTCAGGGGCCGCTCGCGGCCCGGATGCCGCCTCGCCGGCGCACCGGTCCGGCCGGGTGCGTGGGCGCCGGCGCCGGCGCCGGCTGGGAGACTGGGCACATGAGTGAGACCAGTGCCTCCCTGTCCGGGCCGAGCGCCCCTGTCGTCCTCGAGATGTGGTGCGAGCTGCAGTGCCCCGACTGCCGCACCGCGCTGGCCGATGTCCAGGCGCTGCGGGACCGCTTCGCCGACTCGCTGGAGATCCGGCTGCGGCACTTCCCCCTGGAGCGGCACGCGTACGCGCACGCCGCGGCCCAGGCCGTGGAGGAGGCCGCCGAGCAGGGCCAGGGCTGGCCCTTCGTGGAGGCCGTGCTGGCCCGGGTGGACGAGCTGCCCGCGCGGGGCGAGGCGCTGCTGGTCGAGGTGGCGCGGGAACTGGGTCTGGACGCCGAGGAGATGGACACCGCGCTGGTCGACGGCCGGCACATCCTGATCGTCGACGCCGACCAGGCCGAGGGCAAGGCGATCGGGGTGACCGGCACCCCCACCTATGTGATCGGTGGGGAGCGCCTGGACGGCGGCAAGAGCCAGGAGGGGCTGCGCGAGCGGATCGAGGAGATCGCCGAGCGGCTCCTCGCGGAGCGCGGTCGGGGGTGAACCCGGTGGGTCGCCCGGGTCCGGCGGCCTACACCAGCGGCTTGTTGAAGTAGTGCTGGACCGGGCGGAAGCCCAGGGACTCGTACAGCCGCACCGCGGGGGTGTTGTCCGCGAACACGAACAGCCCCATCGTCCGTGCCCCCGCGGCCAGCGCCTCCGCCTCCGCGAGGCGCATCAGCGCGCGCCCGTGGCCGTGCCCCCGGTGCTCCTCGGCGACCTCCACCGCGAAGACGTACGCGTCCTCCTCCGCCTGCGGGGGGTCGAGCGCCACCCAGAGGGTGCCCACGTCGGCGCCCCGGTGCGCCAGCACCCGCAGCACGGTCCCCGGCGTGGCCCAGCCCTCGGGCAGCAGCTGGGCGTAGTCCCGGTCGGCCTTGGCGCGCGCCTGCTCCTCGGGGACGCCCCGGTCGACCCAGGTGCGGATGTAGCCGACCCGCTCCCGGGTGAACCACGGGCCGTACTCCGCCTCCGCCATCGGACGTGCCTCGCTGCCCGCGGGCAGCGAGGGCACCTCGCCCAGCCTCTTGCTCATGTTCCGGCCGCGCTCCTGGTAGCCGAGCGCGGCGGCCAGGGCGAGCGCCTCGGTCTCCGGCGCGGGGACGGAGATCTCGACCCGGACGCAGCCCCAGCCGCGCAGCACCTCCTCGGCGGCGAGCGCGGCCACCGTGCCCCGGCCCCGGTGCCGGTCGGCCGGATCGATGGCGAGATGGGATATCCGGCCGGCGGAGGGGCCGAAGCGGGCGTCGGTGGCGAGGTCGACCCGTCCGACGGGTCGGCCGTTGACGCAGACGTCGTAGGTGCGGGAACGCCCGCCGTCCTCGCCGCGCTGCTCGGGTGCGGTGGGCCGCAAAGTGGTGGTCACCCCGGTGTTGTACCCGCTGGGCGGCGTAGCGTCATGGCAATTTCGGCCGCGTCGGCTCACACCGGGTCCGGGTCCTCCGCCGACCGCTCGGCGAAGATCCGCATGGTCTTGAGGGTGACCGGCCCGGGCGCCTCCGCCAGGGTGCGGCCGTCGATCCGGGACACCGCCTGGACGTCGCGCAGCGAGGAGGTGAGGAAGACCTCCTCGGCCCGGTCCAGCACCTCGAAGGGCAGGTCGGTCTCCCTGGCCCCGGCCCACTCGACCACCAGGGCGCGGGTGATGCCGGCCAGGCAGCCGGAGGCGAGCGGCGGGGTGTGCAGCTCGCCGTCCAGCACCACGAACACATTGGAGCCGGTGCCCTCGCACAGCCGGCCGGCCGTGTTGGCGAACAGGGCCTCGGATGCCCGCTGTTCGTGCGCCCGGGCGAGCGCGACCACGTTCTCCGCGTACGAGGTGGTCTTCAGCCCGGCCAGCGCGCCGCGCTCGTTGCGCGTCCAGGGCACGGTGATCGCGGCGGTGGTGTCCGGCCCGGCCTCGGTCTCGGCGAGGGCCACCACCAGGGTCGGCCCGCCCTCGCCACGCCCGGAGCCGAGCGGGGCGAGCCCGCCGGTGTAGGTGACGCGCAGCCGTCCGCGGGGCATCGGGGTGGCCGCCAGGACCTCGGCGCAGGCCCGCCGTACCTCGTCCAGGTCGGGTGCGGGCAGGCCCAGGCCGCGGGCCGAGCGGGCCAGCCGGTCCAGGTGGCGGGTGAGCGCGAAGGCCCGGCCGTGCTCGGTCTTGAGGGTCTCGAAGACGCCGTCGCCGACGGTCAGCCCGTGGTCGAGGACGGACACCCGTGCGCTGTCCGCCTCGCGCAGGGCTCCGTCGAGCCAGATCGGGGGCGTGGGGGTGGTGGGCCTGGTCATCGTGGAGTCCCTCCGGGCGGCAGCTCGTCCGCCTCCGACGCTACCGCGAGCAGCCGGGCGGCCTTGAGTTCGGTCTCCTCCCACTCCTGCTCCGGGTCCGAGTCCCAGATGATCCCGGCCCCGGCGCCGAAGCGCAGCACCGGATCGCCGCCCGTCGCGCCGTGCGGGGTCCTGTCGATCCAGAAGGTGCGGATGCCGACCGCCAGCTCGCCGGTGCCGCGGTCCGCGTCCACCCAGCCGATGCCTCCGCAGTACGGGCCGCGGGGCGCCGTCTCCAGCTCGCCGATGATCCGCAGCGCGCTGGACTTGGGGGCGCCGGTGACCGATCCGGGCGGGAAGGTCGCCGCCAGCAGTTCGGCCCAGCCGGCGTCCGCGGCCAGTTCGCCACCGACCGTGGAGACCAGGTGGACCAGGCCGGGGTGCGGCTCGACGGCGCACAGCGCCGGCACCGTCACCGTACCCGGGACCGAGACCCGCCCGAGGTCGTTGCGGACCAGGTCCACGATCATCACGTTCTCGGTGCGGTCCTTCTCCCGCAGCTCGGCCGCGGTGCGCGCGGTGCCCTTGATCGGCCCCGACTCCACCCTGCGGCCGGTGCGCCGCAGATACAGCTCGGGCGAGGCGGTGGCCACCTCCACCCCGTGTGCGGGCAGCCGGACGGTGCCGGCGTACGGGGCCGGGTTGCCGCGGGCCAGCAGCGCGGTGAGCGCGTCCACGTCCGCGTGGGCCGGGTCGGGCAGTGCCGCGGACAGCACCCGGCAGAGGTTGACCTGGTAGACGTCGCCGGCCGCGATGTACTCGCGGACCCGGCGCACTCCCCCGGTGTAGGCGGCCCGGTCCATGGAGGAGGTCCAGGCCGAGCGCGCCGGTCCGCGCCAGGCGCCGGGCACCGGGGCGGGCACCGGCTCGGTGCGTACGTCGCCGAAGCGGGCGCAGACCAGCCCGCCCTCGAAGTCCGCGACCACCGCCCAGAAGCCCTTGGACTCCAGCGCGGCCGGATCCCGGGTCACCTCGCGGAGATCGGTCGCGACCAGGTTGCCGAAACGCGCCATCGGCGGCTGCTCACCACCGGACCGGGCGCGGGTGCCGGGGGGCGCGGGATGGGTCGAGACCTGGGG